>CAYRXS010000017.1:0-44773 GCA_964428225.1 uncultured Planctomycetaceae bacterium | reverse complement strand
GGTGGGCGGCTTCGTGCTGGGGGCGGGGCGGGCGGCCGCGCTCGCCGAGGTCCTCAGCCACAAGGCGATCCGGGACCTGGTGGACACGGCCGAGGACGGGCGAATCCTCGTCAGCCAGGCCAACCGCGGCATCATCAAGCAGGCCCTGATCAAGATCGGCTTCCCCGTGGACGACCGGGGAGGGTACGTGGACGGCGATCCCTTCCGCGTGGAGCTGCGCACCCAGAGCGCGTCCGGCGATCCATTCGCCCTGCGGCCCTACCAGGTGGAGGCCGCCGACGGCTTCTACCAGGGCGGGAGCGTGCTGGGGGGGAGCGGAGTCGTCGTGCTCCCCTGCGGCGCGGGCAAGACGATCGTCGGGCTCGGCGTGATGAACCGGGTGGGGGCGAAGACCCTGATCCTCACCACGAACACCGTCGCCGTGCGCCAGTGGCGGGACGAGATCCTCGACAAGACCACCCTGACCGCGGACGACGTCGGCGAGTACTCGGGCGAGGAGAAGGTCGTCCGACCGGTGACGATCACGACCTACCAGATGCTGACGTGGCGCCGCACGCGCACGGAGGAGTTCGAGCACTTCGCCCTGTTCTCGAAGGAGAACTGGGGGCTGGTCATCTACGACGAGGTCCACCTGCTGCCCGCCCCGATCTTCCGGGTGACCGCGAGCCTGCAGGCGCGGCGCCGGCTCGGGCTGACCGCCACCCTCGTCCGCGAGGACGGCAAGGAGGACGAGGTCTTCTGCCTGATCGGGCCGAAGCGTTGCGACGTGCCGTGGAAGGTGCTGGAGAGCAAGGGCTTCATCGCCACCGCGCGCTGCACCGAGGTCAGGGTCATGCTCGACCCCGCGTGCAAGAGCGCCTACGCCGCGGCCTCCGCGCGCCGCAAGTTCCGCATCGCCTCCGAGAACCCGGCCAAGACGGAGGCGGTCCAGGACCTGATCGCCCGGCACCCCGACGGCCGGATCCTCGTCATCGGCCAGTACCTCGACCAGCTCCGCGAGCTGACGCGACACCTCCGCGCCCCGCTCATCACCGGCAAGACCCCGACCTCGGAGCGCGAGCGGCTCTACGCGGCGTTCCGCAGCGGCGAGGAGCGCATCCTCGTCGTCTCCAAGGTCGGCAACTTCGCCATCGACCTGCCCGACGCCAACGTGGCGATCCAGATCTCGGGCACCTTCGGCTCGCGACAGGAGGAGGCCCAGCGCCTGGGCCGGATCCTGCGCCCGAAGTCTGACGGATCGGCGGCGTCCTTCTACGCGCTCGTCACCCAGGGCTCCCGGGATCAGGAGTTCGCGCAGAAGCGCCAGCTCTTCCTGACGGAGCAGGGCTACTCGTACGAGATCGTCGACGCCTCCTCCCTGCGGCCGACCCCCGAGCCCGGAGTCGAGGCGTGAAGCGCGATCGCAAGAAGGCGCCCCGCAAGGGGGGAACGCGCGGCGCGGCCAAGGGGCCGGCGGGCAGCCGTTCCTCGCGCGGCACCTCGCGGGGGAAGCGAAACGCGGGACCGCGGGCCGTCGTCGGCGTGCAGGACGTCCTGGCCTCCGCCCGCAACCGCGACCTGCGGGACCTCTACCAGTTCTGGGGCGGCAGCGCGAACCAGGCGCCGCCCGATTCCGAGGAGGAGATGCGCCAGCACCTGCGCGGGTGGATGAACGATCCCGTGCTGATCGAGGAGCGGATCTCGGGGCTGGGCCGCCGCCTGGGCGCGGTGGTCGAGGACCTCCTCTCGGCTCCCGGCCACCAGAAGACCTGGCTGGACCTGCTCGGCACGAAGTCGCTGTCGTACATGAGCGACTACGACCTCGAGGCGTGCGTGTCCGCCCTCACCCGACGCGGGCTCGTCATGGAGGGCAGCGACGGGCGCTTCGATCGCTACGGCCAGCGCATCCTCGTCGTTCCGTCCGAGGTGGCGACGAAGCTGCTGGATCGCCGGCGAGAGAAGATGCGGGGCATCTTCGGGACGCTGACCCTGCGGGGCCACCTCGACCAGGTGTATTCCGAGCCTTCCCGGGCGAAGCAGATCACCCCCCAGCGCCTGCGCGAGCTCTACAAGATGTACTCGCAGGAGACGGCGGGCATGGCGCGGATCGAGCGGTTGCCCCGCGAGATCCACGACCTCGTCGAGAAGACGATCCTCGAGTTCGGCGGCATCCTCCCGCGTCAGCTCTTCGAGCGGATGGACACGGATCTTCCCGACTGGGACGGCCGCCGCTGGGGCACGGTCCTCGAGCAGTCCCTCGTCGGCACGGTGCAGAACCTCGACCTCGCGCGCTACGGGATCCAGCACCAGGACGAGACGCTCGTCGTGTTCAACGAAGTGGCCCTGGCGTGGCTGCGTCGGGTGGCGGTGCCCGGCGATCCGGACCGCCCCTTCGAGGAGCTCTCGCTCGGCATCGACCTCGCCTCGAACATCGCCCGGTTCCTCGCCTACATCGACGAGAACGACGTGCGCTACACCGTGCGCGGGGAGATCTTCAAGACCACCGAGAAGCGGATCCTGCAGCACCTGATCCCGAATCCGGGCCGCGAGCTGTCCCGCGAGGAGGTCCTCTCCTTCATCTTCCGCTTCTGCAAGCAGGTGGGGCTCGTCGACCGCACCGGCAAGCGGACCTTCTCCGTGACGTCGGAGGGGAGGTCGTGGGCCGGGAAGGGGTTGCTCGAGAAGCAGAGGGCCCTGCACGAGTTCGCGATGCAGGACCACAAGCTCGAGGGCGAGTACTTCCACCAGATGCGCATGCGGCGCTTCTTCATGCGCCTGCTCAAGCGCATCGAGCCCGGGGTCTGGTACGACCTCATGTACCTGCCGTTCCTCGCCCGCAACAGCTACCTGGCGTCGCTCGACGACCTGCGGGTCGAGGAGCACTTCTCCGAGCGCTCCCAGCGCGGCCGCTTCCCCGCCATGGAGGATCCGCAGCGGCTCGCCTGGAACCTCGTGAAGTGGGTGCGCCAGCGGCTCTACCTGCTGGGGATGATCGACATGGGCTACGACGGGGCCCGCCGTCCGGTCGCGATGCGCCTGACGCACGCCGGGGCGCGGCTGCTGGGCATGGACCTGATCGGGCCCGTGGCTCCCAACAGCGTCGGCTCGATCGTGGTGACCCCCGACTTCGAGGTGGTCCTGTTCCCGACCGGGGACGACTCCCAGCTCGTCCACGACCTCGACCTGTTCTGCGTCCGCTCGAAGATGGGCTCCGTGCTCCACTTCGCCATCGACCAGGATTCGATCCGCCGCGCCCTGAAGAGCGGCATCGCCCTCACCGACGTCCTCACCGTGCTCGAGAACCACTCGCGCACCCCGGTCCCGCAGAACGTCCACTTCTCCATCCAGGACTGGGCGGCGCGGGCGGGCCTGATGCGGCTGAGCAGCAAACTGGTGCTGAGCTGCGACGAGCCCGACACGATGCGGCGGTTCCACCAGGATCCCGGCGCGCGCCCGTACATCGCGCGGTCCGTCGACGACACTTCGGTGAAGCTCAAGGGCCGCATGACGCCGAAGCGCTGCCAGGCGCTGCTGCGCGAGCTCGGCTACCTCGTCGACCTGGTGCAGTGAAGCCGCCGCCGCCTATCGTCGCCCTGTCCCCGGGTGATCTGACGGAAGCCGACGTCGACCCCTTCCTCGAGCGCGTCTCGGCCGCGGTCGAGGGGGGGTTGCGCGGGATCCTGCTGCGCGAGCGCGCGCTCCCGGACGGCGCGTGGCTCGAGGCCTTCGCCGGGCTGCGCGCGCGGACGTGCGGGGTCGATGGCATGTGGCTCGGCGCTCACGATCGTGTGCACCTCGCCGTGGCGGGCGAGGCCGACGGCATCCATCTCGGCTTCCGCTCGCTGCCCCCGGAGCGGGTGCGGGAGCTCGTGGGCTCCGACCTGGCCGTGGGGCTGTCCACCCACGCGGACGACGACGTGGAGGAGTGGCGACACGCCGACTACCTCTTCCACGGTCCGGTCCGCTCCACGCCGTCCAAGGAGGGCTGGAAGGAGCCCGTCGGCTTCGACGGTCTGGCGCGGGCCGTGAGCGCGGCGGAGCGCCCGGTCCTCGCCATCGGCGGCATGCGCGCGCGCGACGTGCGACCCGCGCTCGACGCGGGGGCGCACGGCGTTGCGGTGCTCTCCGGAATCCTCGGCGCGCCGGATCCGCGAGCGGCGGCCGAGCGCTACCTCGGCGCCCTCCACGGCGGGGAGGACGGCGGATGATCAGCCAGGCCAAGCTCCTGCGGCGCATCCGCGTCGGGTTCTACGTCATCCTCCTGCTCGGAGGCGGCTACCTGTGGCTGCGCTTCGAGATGGTCCCCATCCCCGAGGATGCCTACTCCCCGCTGGTCGAGTTCGATCCCGGCGCGCGGCTCGTGGTGGACACGCACTTCGGCGAGCTGCAGGTGGGCGACGTCGTGCTCTTCGAGGGCGATCCGGGCGAGATCCTCTTCGGTCGCATCGAGGAGCCCCCGCCCTCCGCGCCCCGCGAGATCTGGGACGCGGTGGAGGGCGGCGAGCTGTGGATCGAAGGCGACCGGCCCGACGTGCCCGTGCGCGACAGCCGCATCCTGGGGACGATCCCCCGCGAGCGGGTGACGGGCCGCGTGGCCTTCGCCCTGGACTGGTAGCCCGGACCGCCGCCCCGTAGCATCCGGCCGAAGGTCTCGCCGTGAGCTGGTCCGAAGCGCGCATCCACCGCTGGCTCCTCGCCTCGCGTCCGCCCGGGAGCGGCGCGGTGGTGGGATCCTGGGGTCACGACGCGGCCGTCCTGCGGCCCGCGGGGGGTCGGGAGGTGCTCTGCACGGACCAGACGATCGAGGGCGTGCACTTCGCCCCGGGCACGCCGGCCCGGGCCGTGGGGCGCAAGGCGGTGGGGCGCGCGCTCTCCGACCTGGCCGCGACCGCCGCCCGGCCCCGGGCGATCCTCGTGGGGCTCGCCGCGCCGGCGCGGATCTCCGAGGCGTGGATCCGTCGCGCCCTCGCCGCGGTGCGAGAGGAGGCGGGCCGCGCGGGCGCGGAGCTCGTGGGCGGCGACCTCGCCTGCCGGGCCGGCCCGATCTCGCTCGCGGTGACCGCGGCGGGCGTCCTCGGCGGCCGCCGGCGCCCTCCGGGGCGGGACCGGGCGCGGCCCGGGCAGCTCGTCCTGCTCTCCGGTCCGGTGGGAGGCAGCTCCCTCGGCCGGCACCTCGCCCTCGAGCCGCGCCTCGCGCTCGGCGCCTGGCTGCACGGCCGCGGGGCGACGGCCCTGATGGACGTCAGCGACGGGCTCGCCCTCGACCTCTCCCGCATCGCCGAGGCCTCCGCGGTGCGCATCGACCTCGAGCGCGTGCCCGTGCACCCCGACGCTCGGCGCCTCGCACGCCGCACGGGACGTCCCGCGCGCCAGCACGCCCTGCACGACGGCGAGGACCACGAGCTGCTCGCCACCGTGGCGCCGGGCGTCGCAAAACGCCTGCTCGCCGCCGCCCGCCGCCGCTTCCCCGACCTGGCGGTCGTGGGCCGCGTCCTCCGGGGCCGGGGGCTGTGGATCGGCCAAGCCGACGGCGACGCGCTCCTGCCCTGGGGGGGCGAGGGAGGGTGGATCCATGGCGGCTAACCCGGCCCCGCGGGTCTTCGAGAGCCGGGCCGACGAGGCCACCGAAGCCTTCGGCGAGGCCCTCGGCCGCCACCTCGCCCCCGGGTGCGTCGTCGCCCTGATCGGGGAGCTCGGCGCGGGCAAGACGGTCCTGGTGCGGGGCATCGCCCGGGGCCTCGGGGTCGCCGCGCCGGTGACGAGCCCCACCTTCGTGCTGATGCAGCAGCACGAGGGCCGCTGGCCGCTCTACCACTTCGACGCCTGGATGAGCGGCCGGGAGGCCCTCTTCCTCGAGGGCGGGGGAGCCGAGTTCCTGGGGGGCGACGGGGTGGCCGTCGTCGAGTGGGCCGATCGGGTCGAGCCCTGGCTGCCCCTCCCGCGTCTGGAGGTCCGCCTCGAGCACCGGAGCCCCTCCACGCGGCGCCTGCGCCTGTCCCTGCTCGCCGACGAGGGCCGTCCGGGGCCCCTGCAGGCCCCTCTGGAGGCCGCCCTGGCCGCTCCCGGTCCCCTCCCCGGGCTCGACGAGGTAGGAAGGGGACGAGAATGACGATCTCGACTGAACCGCAGGCGCCCCGGCGCGTTCCCGAGGGTCCTTGATGGGGGACTGGGACCTTCCACGCGACCCTTTGGCCGCCCTTCGGGACGGGAACCCGGCCCCGTTCGAGGATTTCGTGCGCACTCACGCCCGCCTGCTCGTCGCCTGGTTTCGCCGCCAGGGCGCCGGCCTCCACCGGGCCGAGGACCTGACCCAGGAAGTGATGATCAAGCTCCACGACAACGCCCCGCGATACCGGGCCCGAGAGCGCTTCCCCGCGTTCCTCTTCCGGGTGGCTCGCAACGTGTGGATCGACGATCGTCGGCGCCTGGGGTCGCGGCCCGTGGGCGTCTCGCTCGACCGGCGGCGCGAGGACGGAGGCCCCCTGGGCGAGGTCCTGAGCTCGGAGGGCGTGGCCCGGGGGCCGGCACGGTCCCGCGGGCCGGTGGAGAGCGCCGAGCTCGGCGAGGCGAACGAGCGGCTGCGCGCCGCCCTGCGGGAGCTCCCCGAGCCGCACCGGGCGGTCTTCGAGATGGGGGCCCTGGACGGGCTCGCCTACGCCGAGATCGCCGAGGTCCTCGAGATCCCCGTGGGCACGGTCAAATCCCGGATGTTCTACGCGGTCCGCAAGCTCCGCGAGGTCCTCGGGGGCGGGGAGGAGACGTCGTGAGCCCCCGCCGGAACGAGGAGGAGCTCCTCCACCTGCTGCTCGATCGCGGGGAAGGCAGGGATGCCGAGCGCACCGCCGAGCTCCTCGAGGCCCAGGAGGATCCCGAGGCCCGGGCCGTCCTCGCGGCCCACCGCGAGCTCCTCGGTCGCGCCCGCGCCACCCTCGACCGTCGCGACGAGTGGAGCGCCGGACGCGAGAAGGCGCTCGTGCGGCGGATCCTGGCCGAGACCACGCGACAGGACCTGCGCCTTCGTGGCGACCTGCGGCTCGTCGCCCGCTTCGTGCGCCAGCGGCTCGGCTCCTCGCCGACCCTGCGCGCCCTGGCCGCGACGGTGATCATGGGCTTCTTCGTGACCTCGCTGTTCGCGTATCTCGCCATCCGCGAGCACCGGGGGCCCCAGCCCATCAACGTTCGTTTCGAGCAGCGCGACCACGACGCCGATCGGACCGACGCGATCGGCGACGAAGGCACCCCCGAGGAGCCCGTCGTGGCGGAGATCGGCGAGCTCACCGATGCGGAACGCCGGACCTGGCGCATCGAGAACGCCCTGCGCCGTGACCGCTACCTGCTGTCCACCTGGACGGTTCCCGATCCCCAACCGCGGCTGGAGGGCGAGAGCTCCCCGATCCTGCGCCTCCTCGACGCGCGCCTCGCGCTCCTGGGCGAGGGCACCTTCGACGAGGTCTTCGCCGCGGAGTCGACCCTGGAGAGCGCCGCCGGCCTCGACCGCGTCCTGCTCGCGGAGCTCCTGCTCGACCGCAACGTCCTCGGCGGAGAGCGGGCCGCGACCCTGCCCCGCGCCTTGCACCGGATCTCGACCGACGTCGCGGGGGCGACCGCGACCGAGGAGGTGCTCGTCCTCGGGCGGCGGGTCCTCGACCGGGCCCGGGCCTACGGATTGTGGGAGGACGAGGGCACCGGCGACGGGCGGCACGCGCATCCGCTCGGACCCACCTGGGGCGAGGCTCTCGCCGCCGCCCTGCCCGCGGAGCTGCGAGAGCACCCGCTCGCCACCGTCTGGCTGCGGTAGAACCGCGAATGGCGCGGGGGCGCCGGCGAATGTGGTTTGCCCCACCGCTCTCCTCTATGCTCCCGCTGCCATGAGCATCCACCGATCCGATCGCATCTCCGGGCGAGGCCCCCTCGTCCTCGTGTTACCCGCCCTCCTCCTCGCCCTAGGGATCGACGCAGCGGCTCGAGAGGTCCGCGTGGCTCCTTCCGACGGGGACGAACGCATCCTGGAGCTGTCGCTGGAGGACGCCTTGCGTATCGCGGTGGAGAACAACCTGGAGCTCGAGGCCGAGGAGCTCGCGACCGAGATGGCGCACTTCGACGCGCTCGGAAGCTGGGGCGCCTTCGATCCGACGTGGTCGGTGCGCGCCTCTCTCAGCGAGCAGGAGCGAGAGGGGACGAGCAGCCTCTCGGGGGCCACGGTCCTGGAGGAGGACACGCAGAGCCTGAACACCTCCCTGCTGTTCCCGTTCCACACCGGCGGCAACGTCTCGCTCACCTTCGACCGCACGAACTACCGCACGAACAACCAGTTCGCCTCGTTCGACACGTCGACCACGGACGTCGTCACCGCGGCCGTGACCCAGCCGCTGTTGCGCGGAGCCTGGCGCCGCTTCGCCACGACGGCCCAGCGCGGCGCGGAGACAGGCTTCCGACGTCAGCTCGAGCGCGAGAAGGAGATCCGCAACCAGCTCCTCCTCGACGTCTACGACGCCTACTGGGACCTCGTGAGCGCGCGCGAAGAGCTCGGCGTCCGCGAGATCGCGGTCGAGCTCGGCGAGCAGCAGCTCCGCCAGAACCAGCGCCGCCTCGAGGTCGGGGCCGGCACGGAGGTCGACGTCCTGCAGGCGAGGACGAACGTCGCCCAGCAGGAGGAGGCGCGCATCCAGGCCGAGTTCAACCTGCGCGCCGCCGAGGACGCGCTCCGGCGGCTGCTCTTCCAGAAGCCGGAGGAGGACGTGGCGTCCTTCCTCGCGGAGTGGGACTGGCCGATCGAGCCGACCAGCGCGCTTCCCCCGGTGGTCGTTGAGATCGCCGACGACCTCGACTGGCGGTATTCTCTCCAGGCCGCGATCGAGGGGCGCCCCGAGCTCGAGCAGTACCGCCTCGCCGTCGAGGCGGCCGAGATCGCCCTCGAAAGCGCCCGGTCGAGTTACCTGCCCCAGCTCGATCTCGAGCTGTCCGCGACCGGCGTGGGCTTCGACGAGCACCCGTCGGAGGCCTTCGACACGGCGGCGGGATTCGACTTCCCCGACTACACGGGAGCCCTGGTCTTCAGCATGCCGATCCGCAACCGCACAGCCTCCTATGCGGAGCGCTCGGCGCGCGTCGCCGTCCGCAACGCCCGCCTCGCCTTCGATCGCCAGGAGCTGACCATCCTCGCCGAGGTGCGCGGGGCGGTGCGCGACGTGCATCACGGCACGGAGTCGGTCGCGGCGGCCCGCACGAGCCTCCAGCTCGCCCAGCGCCAGCTCGCAGCCGAGGAGGCGCGCTTCAAGAACGGGCTCTCCACGACGTACCAGGTGCTCGAGTTCCAGAAGGACCTCGCCGAGGCCCTCTCCACGGAGAGCGCCGCCCGGGCGGGATGGGCCAAGAACCTCGCGAAGCTGCGCCACGTGGAGGGCGGACTGCCCGATCGCCCGCGGCCCGTAACCGAGGGTGGCGCCGGCGGGGAGCGCGAGAAGGAGAACGGAGGAGGGGAGTGAGACGCCGCCGGGCGTGCGACGGTCTCGCCTCCCTCCTGGGGACCCTGACCCTCGCCGCCGCGGGGACCGTGTCGTGCGGTGAGAGCCCCGATCCCCCGGACGAGGTCGTCGAGGATCCGGCCGACGCGTACCGCACCGATCCCCGGCTGGTGCCCCTGCTGCGGCCGCGGGGGGTGCAGAACCCCTACGACGTCGTCACCTCCGACATGCTGCCCCGGCTGATCGAGAAGCTGGAGAAGGGCAGGCTCGATCCGATGAAGCGGGCCAAGGAGGAGCTGGGGCAGATGGGCGCCCCGGCGATCCCCGCCCTCCGGCGCCTCGTCGAGCGCCACTACGCCAACGCCTTCTCCGCGGGGCTCGTGGAGAACGCGCTCGACGCCATCGCCATGAATCCTGCCGAGGAGGCGCGGCCGATCGTCTTCGACTGCCTGCGCCACCCCCAGGAGTCCGTGCGCGACCGCGCGGTCCGGGCCCTGATCGCTCGCCACGCTCGCCCGGAGGACTTCGATCCTCTCGTCGCGCGGCTGGATGGCCCCGAGACATCCACGCTCAAGAAGCTCGTGGCCATGGCCCTCCACGACGCGGATCCCGCCCGCGCCGAGGCCCTGTACCTCTCCTGGCTTCGGGAGGACCGCCACGGCGAGCTGCTCCCGAAGGTGCTTCCCCTGCTCACGTCCTCGCGCCTTCCGGAGACGGCGCGGACCTGCGCCGAGCTGTTCCGGAAGGCGGAGCAGCCCTGGATCTCGTCCGTGGCCGCCCCCGCGGCCCGGGCCGGAGACACGGAGGCGCTCCTCTACTTCGACCGGGCTCTCGTGGACGAGGACCCCCAGGTGCGCCTCACCGCCGCGCACGCCGTGGCGGAAGCGGGGCTCGGCGCCCTGCTCGCCCCGGTGCTCGCCGAGGACCGGAACACGGAGGTGCGCACCATCGCGGCGAACGGGCTCGCCCAGCTCGAGGAGCTGACCGCCGAGCAGCACGGCTACCTCACCGCGGCGATGGACGACGAGGCGCCGGAGGTCAGCGCCTTCGCCCTCCAGGTCCTCGCGGAGCGCGGGGATCCGAACGCGCTCGACCGCGCGCTCTCGTACCTCGGGGAGAAGGACGGCGGGGAGCTGCGGGCCGCGATGCTGGCGCTGCGGGACCCGATGGAGCGCGATCCCGAGCTCGCGCGGCGCGCGTGGGACGTCGCGCGGGAGCGCAACGAATCCGAGGAGCACATGCCCATCGAGATGCGCCTGGCCACCTTCAAGGCGATCGGCATGATCCCCCGGCCGGAGGCCGCCGAGCTGCTGCACCGCATCGGCATCGAGCACCTCGACGTGGAGCTCGAGGGGCTGCGCGCCCACCGCTGGCTGATGACCTTCGCGAGCAACACCGGCCCGCCGGGCCGCGCGCGCCTGGCCGAGCTGTTCGAGGCGGAGGACGATCCCCGGCGTCGGCTCGACCTGATCGGTGCGATCGGCTCCGCGCGCAGCGACGCCGTGCGAGAGCACCTGCAGCGGATCACCGAGGAGACGGCGCGCTCGCCCTACGAGGCGCTCTACGCGGCCAGCATCCTCGTGAACGTCGGCCCCGCGCGGCTCGTCGCGGACCGGCTGCAGCGGGTCTACTACAAGACCCCGCCCGGGGAGGCGTTCGACGCGTTCGAGGCCCTGCTCTGGGAGTGGTACTAGCGTCCCGAGTCAGGACACTCGCCCGGAGCGCTCACTCCGCCCGCCAGCCGTCCCAGGTCCAGGGACCCGAGCTCGGCGCGGGGTGGCCGCTCCAGCGGCCGTCGGGGTTCGCGTGCAGGTAGACCCGCCCGTCGGGGAGGGCGACGAAGGCCGCCGCGCCCGTGTGCCCGTGGCGCCAGGGCCAGGCGTGGATGGCGAGCGGGGGCGACGGGAGGCTCTCGGCGGCCAGGACGACGCCGTCGGCGGGGGGCGGGGGCTCGACGCGGCGCAGGGTGAAGACGTAGCCGTGCCGGCGCAGCGCGCGGCCCTCGTCGAGGAACTCGGAATCCGGGAGCCTTCGCAGGAGCGGGCCCGCCACGTCCTCCACGCGGGGCAGGGTGCCCGGAGGCGGTTCCCGGGCGAGCTCGCGGGCGAGGAGCGCGGCGGTGTCCAGGGCGTCCCGCTCGTTCTCGCTGCGGGCGAAGCTGCGCAGGCGGGGCAGCGAGATCACGAAGAGCACCGCGATCACCGCCACCAGGGTCACCATGCCTCCCGTCGACAGCCCGGTGCGGCGCTCCAGCCGACGAAGCACGTGCTCCCTCCCTTCCATGCCGCGATTGTGCGAATCGCTTTGGTACGCTTCAAGCACATGAGACGACCGTCCTTCGAAGCGCTGGACGAGCCGAGACGCGACGCCGCTCGCGAGGTGGCGCGGCGGCTCGCCGAGGAAGGCCACCGCTGCTGGATGGTGGGGGGGGGAGTGCGCGACCTCGCGCTCTCGCTTCCCGTGCACGACGTCGACCTCGCCTCCTCCGCGCGACCCGAGACGATCGAGCGGATCTTCGAGCGCACCCATCCGGTCGGCAAGGCCTTCGGGACGATGCTCGTCGTGGTGGGCGGCCACGAGATGCAGGTGACCACCTTCCGCGCCGACGGGGCGTACAGCGACGCGCGTCGCCCGGACGAGGTGGTCTTCGGGACCAGCCTCGAGCTCGACGCCCGACGCCGCGATTTTACCTGCAACGCGCTGTACCTCGATCCCCTCACCGACGAGCTCGCCGACCCCGAGGGCGGGCTCGAGGACCTGGACCGGCGCGTCCTGCGTTGCGTGGGCGACGCCGACCGGCGCTTCCGGGAGGACGGCCTCCGGCTCCTGCGCATGGCGCGATTCGCGGCGGTCTACGCCCTCGACGTCGATCCCGACACCCTGCGCGCGGCCCGGGAGGGCGTCGACTCCCTGCACGGCGTCAGCCCCGAGCGCATCTTCGCCGAGCTCGCGATGATGGCGGAGCGCGGCGCCGCGGCGCCCGCCCTGCGGCTGCTCGCGAAGGCCGGGGTGCTCGTCCGGGCCCTGCCCGGGCTGGACGCCCTGCGACCCGCGGGCCAGGCGGTGGAGGCCTTCGTGGAGCGCCGCCTCGCCGTGCTGGACGCCCTGGGGGAGCCGGCGGACCTGACCTCTATGCTCGCCGTCCTCCTCGACCCCCTCGATCCCGAGCGGGAGCGGGACGCGGTCCTCGTCCTCGAGGGCCTGCACCCCCCCCGCGCGCTGGTGGAGGGCGTGAAGCGGCTCTGGCGCCTGCTGCGCGGGCTCGCCGTCGAGCTCGCGCGGGAGGGCGGGGACGCGGAGGCCCGGGCCGCCCGCATCCGCCTCGTCCGGGCTCCGGAGTGGGAGTCCCTCGTCGCCCTCGGGCGAGCCTGGAGCGCGGGGAAGGGAGCGGGCGAGCCCCTGACCCGCCTCGTCGGCTTCGCCGAGTCCCTCGCCCCCGAGGAGCTGCGCCCGAAGCTCTGGATCGAGAGCGCGGACCTCGCGGCCGCGGGGATCCCGCGAGGCCCGCACTGGGGGACGCTCCTGCGCGAGGCCGAGGGCCTGCAGCTCGGCGGCGCGCACCGCACGCGCGAGCAGGCCCTGCGCTGGCTGGAGGCGCGGGCTCGCGAGCTGCGCGACTGACGGCTCAGCTCGGCGGGAACGCGCGGCGAAGGACGATCCCCAGCGGCAGGCCGGCGAGGATCAGGGCCGCGGCGACGAGCCCGGCGGAGCTCCCCCGCAGCACGGCGAGGGCGGCGGTGAAGACGAGCAGCCCCCGCAGGACGGTGCCCATCGCCGCGCGGATCGCAGGAAGCGTCCAGGGCGAGGATCGCCGCGCCCTCCGCGCGATGGCGACGGCGCCCGCGCCTCCGAGAGCGAGGGCCAGGAGGTGTCGCGTGCCCGCGCCCAGCGTCCACGTCCCCGCGGGCGCGGCGGGCGTGGCGAGCAGCGGTATCGCGAGCATCGCGAGGGCGGCGATCCCCAGCAGACGCGCGGGCCGGCTCCCCGGCGGCCGCGGGTCCTCCGCGTCCTCGAGGCGACCGAGGGTCGAGACCACGAAGACGTAGAAGCCGTACAGCAGGAGCGGGGCGACGAGGACTTCGAGGTCCTGTCCGGCGAGCGAGCGGTCGAAGCCGCAGGCCGCGAGCCTCCCGTACCAGATCCCCAGCCCCAGGTTGGCGGCGCGGCACAGGCCGAGCAGCAGCGGTCCCCGGAGCGCGCCGCGCCCGCGCAGGTCGTAGGCGGCGACGAGCAGCGCGATGGCCGCGGCGATCGCTCCCGCGTCGAGGTGCACGCTCGCCGCGAGCAGCGGGCCGGCCGCGAGCAGGACGAGCGCGAGCCCGAGGGCCGCGGCGGGGGGAATCGCGCCGGAGGGGAGGGGGCGTTCGGGGCGTTGCTCGGCGTCACGCTCCCGGTCCGCCCAGTCGTTCAAGACCATCCCCCCGTGGTAGAGGCACAGTGAGGCCCCGATCAGGATCCAGGGCCCGCCGCCCCCGGGCCAGACCGCGCCGGCGAAGACCAGGCCCGCGGCCACGTCGGCGGCGGGGGACGGGCTCAGGGAGACGCGGAGCAGGCGGCCGAGAGCCAGCAGCATGGAGCCACTACGTCAGAACACCCAGCGCACGAGGTCGTGGTAGGTGATGTAGACCAGGAGCGAGAGGATCAACACGACTCCCACCATCTGGCTGTAGCCGAGCACTCGCTCGGAGACGGGGGACCCCTTCAGCTTCTCCACGATCAGGAAGAACAGGTGCCCACCATCCAGGACCGGGATGGGCAGCACGTTCAGGAACGCGAGGTTGATGCTGAGCATGCAGAGGAAGAAGAACAGCTTCACCCAGCCCAGCTCGGCCTGGTGGTAGGAGATCGCTCCGATCGAGATGATCCCGCCCGCGTTGCTGAGGGCCACGTCGCGCAGGATCATCCGCTTGACCGTCAGCCACGTGTCCTGGAGGAACCGCCAGGACGCCGTCGTGCCCGCCCAGAGGGAGTCGCCCAGACCGTGCGTGCGGTACAGGTACGTGTCCTGGCGCAGCATCAGCCCGTAGTCCGGACGGAGGGGAAGAGAGGGAGTGATCGTGGCCTCGACGAAGGTCGCGCGGTCGCGGCCCGCGATCTGCCGCTCGACGAGGAAGGTCACGGGGCGGTCCTTCTCGACGGCGGCCCGCACGCGCTCGATGATGCCGGGCCAGCTCGAGATCTCGGTCGTGTCGAGCTCGAGGACGCGGTCCCCGTCCCGGAGACCGGCGCGCTCCGCGGGCTCGCCCTCCATCACGAGGAACGCCGAGGACTCCATGTCGGGGACTATGGCGAGGTCGTCGGCGAAGGCGAGGATCTCGTCGCGGGAGAGCACCGGGCCCTCGACGCGCAGGGGATCGCCGTCGCGGACGATCTCGAGTGCCAGGGGGCCGGGGCGATCGAGCAGCGCGCGGCGGAGGTCGCCCGGCCGGTGGACGGGGGCGCCCTGCGCGGTCGCGATCCGATCGTCGGCCCGGACGTCGAGCTCGCGCGCGAGCCCGTGCCCGCGCACCGCGAGCACGTGGTTGGTCACCGGCTCGATGCCCACCCGCGGCGAGGCGCTCTCCTCGAGCCGCGGCTCGATGGTGATCTCCCGTCGCGTGCCCTTCCCGTCGGCCACGATCAGGTCGATGGGCGCGCGCGTCCGCTGGGCCACCTCGAGCTGCGTCTTCGGGGACAGGCCCGGCACCGCGCCGACGACCTCGAGGACGCGATCGTCGGAGCGAACGCCGGCGTCGTACGCCGGCGAGCCCTCGTCGGCGTCGACCATCAGGTGGCCGTGCTCGTCGTGCTCGAACGCCCACTGGACGCCGATCGTCCTCAGCCCGATCCGCTCGTCTTCCCGGGGCTCGAGGACCTTCGTCTCGACCTCCCCCGTCTTCGGATCCCGCAGGACGAGCGTCGCGCGGTGTTTGTCGCCGAGGGCCACCGCGGTGGGGATGTGCACGTAGTCGAAGACCTCGCGCCCGTTGACGGAGAGGACCTCGGTGCCCGGCTCGATGCCCGCCTCCCACGCGGGGCCGCCGGGATCGACCGGCCCGATGACCGGACGGAGGAACGGGACGCCGACGTAGAAGAGGATGGGGAAGACGACCAGCCCGAGGGCCACGTTCATCACCACGCCGCCGGAGTAGATCAGGAAGCGCTGCCCGACGCTCTTCGCGGGGAGCTCGTCGGGCTCGGGCGGCTCGCCGTCGCGCATGTGCTCCTCGCCCGCCATGCGGACGTAGCCGCCGATGGGCACGACCGCGATCTGGTACATCGTGTCACCCCGGCGCCACCCGAAGAGCCGGGGCCCGAAGCCGAGGCTGAAGGTGTCCACGCGCACCCCGCACGCCCGGGCGGCGAGGAAGTGGCCCAGCTCGTGCACGAAGATCACGAGGCCGATCCCGAAGACGACCTCGACGATCTGGAACAGCTCGGTGAATCCTGTCATGGGGGCGCAGTCTCTCTGTGATCCTATCCGATCCCCGGAGGCGCGGCCGGGGAGCGGGCCCCGGCGAGGGCCTCGACCTCCGCCCGGGCGAGCTCGCGTGAGCGGGCGTCGGACTCGAGCAGGGCCGCCACGTCTCCGTCGAGCCCCGGACGGGCTTCCAGGACCCTTCGGTCGATACCCGCGATCTGCTGAAACCCGATCCGGCCCGAGAGGAAGGCGTCGACCGCGACCTCGTCGGCCGCGTTCAGGGCGCAGCCCGCGTCGGAACCCTCCCGCACGCACCGGTAGCCGAGCTCGAGGCTGGGGAAGCGCTCGGGATCGACCGGCTCGAACCGGAGCTCGCGGAACAGCGCGGGGTCGAAGCCCTTCAGGCCGGACGGCGCGCGCTCGGGCCAGTGCAGGGCGAAGTGGATCGGCCCGCGCATGTCCGGCGGTCCCATCTGGGCGAGGACCGAGCCGTCGACGAGCTCGACCAGCGAGTGCACGATCGACTGGCGGTGCAGGAGCACCTCGATGCGCTCGGGCTCGAGCCCGAACAGGTGGTGCGCCTCCACGATCTCGAGCGCCTTGTTCATCAGGGTCGCCGAGCCCACCGTGATCCGCGGCCCCATGTCCCAGTTCGGATGCTGCAGGGCCATCCGGGGCGTGACCCGGTCCAGCTCGTCGAGGGGGACGTCGCGGAAGGTGCCCCCGCTCGCGGTCAGGTAGATGCGCCGCACGTCGCTCGTCGTTTCCCCACGCAGGCACTGGAAGATCGCGGAGTGCTCGCTGTCCACGGGCACGATCGGCGCCCCTCGGCGTCGGGACAGCTCCATCAGGTGCTCGCCGGCGACGACGAGCGACTCCTTGTTCGCGAGGGCGAGCGGCTTCCCGCGCTCGAGGACCGCCTCCGAAGGACGCACGCCCGCGGCGCCCACCATGGCCTGCACCGCGAGGTCGTACGCGAGCTCCGCCGCGAGCTCCGTCGCGGCGTCCTCGCCGACGAGCAGGGCGGTCCCGTCGGGGAGCTCGTCCCGCACGGCCTCCGCCGCCGTCTCGTCCGCGAGGGCCACGACGCGGGGCCGGAGCTCGCGGACCTGGGCGAGGAGCGGCTCGACCGAGCCGCGCGCGCTCAGACCGACGACGCGGAAGGAGTCGGGGGCGGCACGGACCAGGTCCAGGGTCTGGGATCCGATCGATCCGGTGCTGCCGAGCAGGAGCAGGGACTTCATTGGCGATGGGGCCTTGGCGATGGGGAGCCTCGGGGCCCCTCGGGGCCCGCCCTTCGTTGCCCTTGGGGCCGGCTTTGCATAGTGTAGGACATCGCCTTTCCCGGGGGAACGAGCGCGGGGCATCGTCCTCGACCGATCCCCGTCCCTCCCCCCTTCGACCTCTCCCCGACCCGGGATCCACGCCCTTGTGGCAGCGAGAAGCCAAGCACTGTCCCCTCTGCAGCGGTGATCTGCGGCCCGCCCTGGTCGTGACCCGCGAGCGGCTCTCCTGCGCGGAGTGCGGGTTCGTGCTCTACGAGAATCCCGCCTCGGCGGCGGCGGCGGTCACGGTGAACGAGGCGGGGATGATCCTGCTCGTGCGCCGCGCGATCTCGCCATACCGGGGCTGCTGGGCCCTGCCCGCCGGGTACCAGGAGATCGACGAGGAGGCCGAGGTGACGGTTTGCCGCGAGGTGCGCGAGGAGACGGGGATCGACTGCCGCGTGCTCGGCCTGCTCGACCTCCTGTTCATCGCCGACGACCCGCGCAAGCCGGGGAACGTGGCGGTTTTCCTGTGCGAGGCGGTGGGGGGGGAGCTGGCGCCCGGACGCGAGGAGGAGGACGTCGGCTGGTTCCGGCTCGACGACCTCCCCGAGCCGATCGGCTTCGACAACTCGGAGCGGATCCTGGACCGGCTCGCGGAGCCCTCCCGGTATCCTGCGTCGTCCTGGGACATGCTGCGACGGCTCTTGGACCGCAACTGCGAGGAGTGACGGTGAGCGGCGAGCGCAAGATCACCTACAAGGACGCCGGCGTCGACATCGCCGCGCAGGACGAGGCCCTGGACCGGGCGAAGGCGGCGATCCGTCGCTCCTTCACCCCCGGGGTGCTCGGAGACGTGGGGCTCTTCGGAGGGCTCTTCGATCCGGCGAAGGTTGGCTTTCCCGACGCGATCCTCGTCGCGAGCGCGGACGGCGTGGGCACCAAGCTCGAGGTCGCGCGGCGCGCCGGCGTCTACGACACGGTGGGCCGCGACATCGTCCATCACTGCATCGGCGACATCCTCGTACAGGGCGCCCGCCCCCTGTTCTTCATGGACTACACCGCGATGGGGGTGCTCGAGCCGGAGGTGATCTCCGGCCTCGTCTCCGGTTGCGCGGACGCCTGTCGCGAGAACGGCATGGCCCTGCTCGGGGGGGAGACCGCGGAGATGCCCGGCCTGTACTCCCCGGGCGACTTCGAGCTCGTCGGCTTCGTCGTGGGCGCGGTTCGCCGCGACCTCCTGATCGACGGCTCGGGCGTCGAGCCGGGCCAGGTGTTGCTCGGGCTCCCCTCGAACGGCCTGCACACGAACGGCTACTCCCTGGCGCGCCGGGTGGCGTTCGACGTGCTCGGCCTCGGCCTGGACGACCGGCCCGAGGAGCTCGAGGGGCGCACGCTCGGCGAGGCCCTGCTCGCCCCGCACCGCTCCTACCTCGACGCGCTGTGGCCCCTGGTCGAGAACCGCCGCATCGTCGCCATGGCCCACGTCACCGGGGGAGGGATCCCCGGCAACCTGTGCCGCGTGCTGGGAGGCTGCGACGCCGTCGTCGACCGGGACGCGTGGGACGTGCCCGGGATCATCCGCCTGCTGATTCGCGGGGGGAACATCGAGGCGGAGGACGCCTTCCAGGCCTTCAACATGGGCATCGGCATGATCCTCGTCCTCGAGGCCGCGGAGGCGGAGAGCGTCCGGGCGGACCTCGCCGCGCGCGGGGAGGAGGCACGGTTCATCGGCGAGGTCGTGGAGGGGAGCGGCGAGGTCCGCTGGAAGGCGTGAGTCCTCTCGGCGCACTCGTCGGCCTCGCCCTCGCGGGGCTCCTGGGACCGGTTCCCCTCGACGAGCCCGACTGGCCCGCCGTCTGGGACGACCTGCTCCGCCTGGAGGCGCTCGACGCGGGCGCGCCCGAGGCGGGGGGGCTCGCCCTCGACCTCGACCGCATCGCGCAAGAGCAAGGACACACTCCCCGCGGGGAGCTGCTGCGCCACCACCTCGCCCGGCTCGAGGGCACGCTGCCGGAGCAGCCTCCGGGCTTCGGGGGCGGCGACGCCTGGCCCTTCGAGGGGCGGGAGAGCTGGCTGGCGGCCGAGGTCGTGCCCCCCGGCGCTCCGCGCGTGCGCGCCATCCTGCGGTCCATGGACCTGCTGGCCGCGAGCGCGGACGGCCGGTTCGTGATGCTCGCCTGGAACACGGCGGTCGAGGAGGCCCGGGCCCTACGCCTGAACGAGGGAGCCCTGCCGATCCAGACCCGCCTCCACGAGGAGTTCCAGGCGACCTGGAGTGGCCTCGACCTATCTCTTACATGGATGTGGCTCGGACACCACGCCGTCTCCGACCGCCTCCTGGCCGAGGCAATCGCCCTGGAAGAGGCCGCAGGAAACCCCACGGCCGATATCTGGTCCCGGCGGGGAATCGGCGCTCTCGCCGCGGGTGACAAGCGGCGCGCACTCGACTATCTCGGTCGGGCCTTGGCCAGGGGATCCTCCGACGCGGCGGTCGTTCTCGCCCGTATGGACCTGGACGCCGGCAGACGCCGTGCGGCGCGGATTGGCTTCCGCGCCTTATCATGGGACGAGGATCCAGGCGCCTGGGCCCTGCGCGGGTGGGGCCTCACGCTTCTCCCGGAGTCCGATTCGAGACGGATCACGGACGATCGATCGATGCACCCCAACGGACAGTGAACCATGTTGCAGAGAAAGCTCATCGCTAGGACCTTCCTGCTCGCCACGCTCGTCACCGTCGCCGCGGCGGCCGCGCCTCGCGACGTGACCTGGCGAGCCTCCGATCACGACAAGGTCGGGAAAGACATCGCGACCTACTACGACGCGAAGGACAACCGGAAGGACATCGGCGGCGCCTGGGAGAAGCTGAGCAAGACGACCGACCGCGTCGCGAAGAAGTTCAAGGACGACGACATCCTGTCCTTCGTCGAGGACTGGGAGGCTGCTCTGAAGTCGGCGGCGATGTCCGAGTACAGGGAAAAACCCAAGAAGGGCAAGGTCCAGGAGATCGATCTGAACACCGGCGGGGCGTCGGGAGAGACCTGGGCCTCCTTCCCCAAGAGCTACAGCACGAAGAAGGATCCGTACCCCCTCGTGCTCGTCATCCCCGACGAGGGCAAGACGCCGCACGAGCACATCGACGCGATGTGGACGGATACCGGCGGTCGGGAGAATGCGATCATCGTGGCCGTCGACATGCCGAAGGACGCGGACTCGTGGCTCCTTCCCGCCGATCCGGCCCCCGCGGGGATCGGGGCGATCATGAGCACCTACGGGTACATGCGCTACACCTACGCGATCGACATGGATCGCGTGTTCCTCGCCGGCTCGGGCCGGGGAATCAGCGCCGCCCTCGCCACCGCGGCCTACAGCCCCCATTGCTTCGCGGGAGTCATCGGGAGAGGCGCCGTTCCCGAGTTCAAGGCGACGAACTTCCGCACCGTCCCCACGCTCTTCGTCGCGGGCGGCAAGTACGCCACGGAGTTCGAGGCGGCCGCCAAGGAAGGAGGGTACGGGAACTGCAACCTGCTGACGACGGACTCCGAGGCCGACGTCTGGGCCTGGATGGGCGAGAAGGTCCGCGATGCGTACCCCGACACGCTCACCTTCCAGCCGTTCACGCCCCAGGGCAAGATCTGCAGCTGGCTGCAGATCAACGGCTTCGACGTGGCGGAGGAACCGCTCATCGAGGCGAAGGTGGATCGCGCGGCGAACACGATCGAGGTGACCGCCGAGAAGATCTCGACCGTGACCATCTACTTCAACGACGCCATGGTCGATCTCGACGAGCCGGTCAAGGTCGTCGTCAACGGCGTCCCGCACGAGCAGCGCCTGCCCCGGGCGCGGCGCAACATGCTCGACCGCTGCTACTCGTGGGGAGACTGGGGGCGGATCTTCACCGCCCACGATTCCTTCGACATCGGCAGCTCCGGCGACTAGCCCCCTCCGCATGGTAGGTGGCCGACGTGCCTCTCCGCTCCTCCCGCCGCAGCCGCGAGTGAGCCTCCCGTGAGCCCGCGGGCCCGCAGCGCCCTGATCCTCGCGACCGCCGCGGTGGCCGGAGCGGGCACGATGATCGTGGAGCTCGCCGCGGTCCGCCTGCTGGCGCCGTGGTTCGGGTCGAGCCTGGTCGTCTGGACGAACGTCATCGCCGTGGTCCTGCTCGCCCTCGCCCTCGGCTACCTCGTCGGGGGACGGCTGAGCCGGGGCGGCGCGCCGCTCGCGCGCATGGCGTGGACCCTCGGTCTGGGCGCGGCCTTCACCGCCCTGCTGCCGCTGCTCGCGCCCCGGGTGAGCGAGCTGCTCGTGCCTACCGGGCTCAAGCTCGACGAGGCGGCCGACCTGGTCCGGTGGGGGAGCCTCGCCGCGTCCCTCCTGCTCTTCCTGCCTCCGGCCGCGTGCCTGGGCACCGTGGCGCCTCTCGCCGTCGAGGCGGTCCAGCGCCACGCGGGGGGGCGCGCGGGCCAGGCGGGGGGCCTCGTGCTGTGCACGTCCACCCTCGGCAGCCTCGTCGGCGTCTTCGGCACGAGCCTGGTCTTCCTGCCGAGCCTGGGGCTCTCCGGCACCTTCCTGCTCGCCGCGGGGGTCCTCGCCCTCGCCACCGGCATCGCCGCCACTCTCGCCCGGGCCGACGGCCACCGCCACGCCCCCGGAGCGGGGGGACCCGCGCTGCTCGGGATCGCGGTGGGGCTGCTCGGCCCCGGGTCCGGGGGGCCCGCGCTCGGCCCGGACGTGCGGCTGCTCGGCTCCGCGGAGTCGCCCTACCAGTCCGTCCGGATCGTCGAGGACACGACCGACCCCGACGCGCCCCTGCGGTTGCTGCAGGTGAACGAGGGCTTCGACTCCTACCAGTCCGTGTGGCAGCCCGAGCCGGGGCTCCTGGGGATGGGTTACTACTACAACGACTTCGCGCTGCCCGCGTGGTGGTCCGGCGCGAGCGGACCGTGGCGCGTGGTCGTGCTCGGCCTCGGCGCGGGCACCGCCTTCCGCGTGCTGCGCGGAGCGTCGCCCCCGGGCGTCGAGCTCGAGCTCGTGGGCGTCGAGCTCGATCCCGAGGTCGTCCGCCTCGCCGGAGAGCACATGGACCTCGACGCGGACGCTTCCGACGCGCGCATCCTCTCCGGCCTCGACGCGCGCGTCGCCCTCCGGGCGCTCGGGGGGGAGCACGATCTCGTCATCCTCGACTGCTACGCGAACCAGGTGGAGATTCCCCCGCACCTGTGCACCCTCGAGTTCTTCCGCGAGGTGCGCGCGGCCCTCGGCGAGGGCGGCTGGCTCGCCGCGAACCTGGGCGGCTTCGGCTTCGACGATCCGGTGGTCGAGGCGGTGGCGGAGAGCTGCGCCGCGGCCTTCGACGCGGACGTGCTCCTGCTGCGCGTCCCGCGCTCGCGCAACTTCACGCTGCTGGCTCGCCGGGACGCGCCCCTGCCCCTCGACGCGGAGGGAAGGCCGTGGCCCGTCGCCGCGGAGGTGGACCGGCTGGTGCAACCACGGCTGCTCCCCGGAGCCCTGCGACGCGTCGCGCCGCCCTCCGACGGCGCGCCCCTGACCGACGGACACTGCCCGGTCGAGACCCTGCAGATGCGCTCCCTCGCCGAGGCGCGGGAGCGGCTGCTCGCGGAGGCGCGCGGGTGATGCGGGGCGCCGTCCTCCTCGCCGGCGCCGCGCTGGGGCTCGCGTCCCCCGCGCTCGCCCAGGAGGAGGGCTACGAGGCGGCCATCGAGCTCCTCGACGACGGGCGGCTCGCCGAGGCCTTCGCCGCCCTCGCCCACGAGCCCGATCCCCTGCGGCGCCAGGACGGGCTCTCCCAGGTCTACTCCCGGGCCGGCGATCCCGCGGCCCAGGTGCGCGAGGCTCGGCGCGGCCTCGCGGAAGCCCCCGACGACCTCAACCTGCTCTTCCAGGCGAGCGTGGGAGCCCTCTGGCTGGCCTCCGACGACCTGGCCGAGGAATACACGGCCCGCCTCGTGGCGGCCGCACAGGGCAACCAGAGCCTCTCCACGGAGCACCGGGCGGCCTGGGGGGCCCGGGCGGCGGAGTTCCGGGAGGAGAGCCGGCGGCTCGCGGGCGCGCGCGTTGCGCGGGAGTCGGCCACCCGGCGGGCCCGGTGGCTCTCCCTGGCGGGACTGGCCCTCTGCGTGCTGGCCCTGCTGGGCCTGGCCCGATCCTGAGGTCGTTGCGCGGCGAGGCCCTGCGATCCTCGTCTACCGCTGGTCCAGGAGCCCGGACTGGAACTCCGGCTCGATCAGAGTCGGCAGGATGACCTCGTAGGGGGTGTCCACGGAGAGTCGACCCACCCACGGCCAGCGGTCCTCGTCGCAGATCCGGCCGAGGGCGACCGCGGTCCAGGCCTTCAGGCCGTCGCCGACTTCCTCGTCGACGAGCCGCTCGGCGAGCCGGTCGACCTGGCGCGGGTCCTTGATCCACCCCAGCGCGGAGGCGATCGACGCCTGCACGAGGGGATCGGAGGTCTCCGCGAGCAGGTCCCCGAGGCGGGAGCCCGTCGGCTGGTCCCCGAGCAGGGCGAGGCCGATCGCGATCTGCTCCAGGGGGAAGGGCTGGTACAGAGAGGCCTCGAGCTCGGCGCGGAGCAGGTCGACGGTCCGACGGGCCTCGATCATCCCGAGGGCCAGCGCGGCGTACCCGCGGACCTCGCCGTGTCCCGAGGTCGTGAGCTTCTCGACGAGCAGGTCCTCGGCCTCGGGATCGCGCATGAGGCCGAGGGCGATCGCCGCGGCTCCGACCACCTCGGGAGAGCGAGCGCGGTCGAGCAGGCTCCGCAGGGCCTTCCCCGACGCGGACGCGGGGACCTCGCCCCGGTCGCCGGCCTTCTCCTCGATCAGACCGAGCCCGAGGGCGCTCCAGCACAGGGCATCCCCGCGGTGGCGGGAGAGGTTGCGCACAAGGAGCTTGCGGACGCGGGCGAGGCCCTCGAGGGGCTCCTCGCCGGTCCCCGGCCGGCTGGCCACGAGGGCCAGGGAGACGATCGCGTAATAGCGGGTCAGCCGCCGCTTGTGCGAGCGGACGGCGATACTCTCGAGCTCCTGGCGGAGCTCCCGGTCGATCGCCCGGGTTCCGGAGTTGCCGATCCGCCCCAGCGCGATCACCGCGGCACTCTCGATCTCACCGGGCTGGTCGCCGTGGACGCCCATTGCGAGGAGCATGACCCGGATCGCACGGGCGCGCAGGGACTCCGGGGCCCCCTCGAGGAGGCGAGCAATGGCCACCGGAACCTGACACCGGGCGCTGACGGGCTGCTCCTCGTCCTCGAAGAAGTCGAGGAGCTCGAGCACCTGCTCCACCCGCGTACGCCAGGGCTCGCCGGACGGCGAGAGGGGAGAATCGGCGGACTCCACCGGGAGGGGGACGAGCCCCATGGCCAGGACGGCCGCCGCGCGAACCTCCTCCCGATCGTCCTCCAGGGCTCGGACCAGGTTCGCGTGGATGCGGTTGCGCAGGTCGGGAGACTCGTGGCGATCGCCGATCAGTCCGAGGGCGTAGGCCGCGAAGGCCCGGATACGGGGTCCGATCCGGGAGCGACCGAGCCGCGCGCGCCCCCTCGTCTCGTCGTGGAGGATCGCGTGCAGCCAGGAGAAGTACTGCGACTCGCCCCGCACGCCGAGGGCGAGAACCGCCTTCTCGCAGACCGTCGCCGAGGCGCTGGTCAGGAAGCGGTTGGCGATCGCCGCGAACGCGTCCTCGGGAGCGGCCGGCGGGAATCCTCGCAGCTTGGCCAGGGCCTGCAGGCCGTGGACCTGGAACTCGGTCCCGGGGTCGTCGCGCAGGGCCTGGAGCAGGGCGGGCAGCACGGTGTCGCGCACCTGTTCCGGCTTGATCAGCTCGAGCGGAGGCGTCTCCGCCTTCTCTCCGCGGCCGAGGTAGAACCCCCCCGAGCCGGACTTCGCGGTCGCCACGGCGTGATCGACCTCGAGATGGGCCCAGCGGTTGTAGTGCCACCAGAGCTGCCACGAGGCGGGATTGTCCACGCGCGGCCGGCTACCCGGGTCCTCGCGGTCGGACTCCTCGCCGGGATGTCCGGGCGCGCCCGGAGGCGGAGGTCCGCTGCCCCAGGGGGGTCGTCCCCCGTAGGGGCTCGTGGAACCGGGGCCAGTGCCGGCCGCGCCGGGGTTCGAGGGATCGCCGGGATGCGTGGTTCCTCCACCCGCGCGGGGATCGGTGGGTACCGTGTCCCCGGGGCCCTTCCAGGTGCCTCCCCCGGAGTCACCCCCGTGGTCCACCTGGGCAGCCAGGGACGAGGAAAGGAGAACGACTGCGAGCGCGGCGCGAGTGATCAGCTTCATGAGACCTCCCCGGAATCGGGTGAGCTCCCTCTGGCGGTCAAACGCCGTGCCATCCGGGAACCCACCCCCACGGCCACCCAGGCCCACTCGGACTAGGGCCCGGGGCCGCCGAGGTTACGAAGAAGGAACGTGAGGCCTCGGGAGGCCCTCACCGGCGGTCGAGGATCCCCGTTTCCTCCCCGGAGAGCAAGGTCTCGGTGGGGGCGAATACGTTGACGCCGGTGGCCACGATCGAGGGCCACGGCAGGATCTCGGGCTCCACGACCATCCCCAGGGCGGTGATCGCCGCCGCGCGGACCTCCGCCGGCACGGTGGGACGGGCGACCATGGTCGCGAGGGGATCGATCGCCCGGACGTCGCCGATCCGGCCCAGCGCGTAGAGGAACGCCTTCTTGCCGTCGAGGGACTGGGCGTTGGCCAGGTGCTCGGCGATCTCGTGGACCGCCTCGCGGTCGTCGAGCAGCGCCTTCGCCACCGCGAGGCTCTCCACGAGCGCGGGGCGGTGGGAGGCCTCGACGAGGAGCTTGTCGATGTCCTCGGCCGAGGCCGGGGCCGGCAGCAGGGCGAGCCCCATGGCGGCGTAGATGCGCACCGCGTCGTTCTTCGTCTTCACCAGGTGCCTGCGGATGTGGTCGGCCGTGCGCGGATCGCCGAGCAGGCCCGCCGCGATGCAGTAGGCGCCGCTCTCCCCGGGCGAGTCCGTGCTCAGGAGCGCGGCCCGCATGACCTCGGCGAAGCCCGAGGGGGGATCGATCCCCCGGACCGCGAGACCCCGCGCGAGCACGCCCATGGAGAGCACGGCCCAGGGCCGGACCGCGGTCTGGCCGTGCGTGAACTGGGTCCGCAGCTGGCGCTGCACGGTCGCCAGGCCTCCGCCGGGGCTCTCCCCGATCCCGGGTCGGGCCGCGGTGCGGGCCAGCGAGAGCAGGGCGAGGTTGCGCGCCTCGCGGTCGCGGTGCAGATCCTCGAGTCGGATGAGCGCCTTGCGGATCGCCCGGTCCGTGGGATCCTCGTCGTCGTCCCCGATGCTGCCCAGGGCGACGACGGCGCTCTCCAGCGTCTCCCGCGTTCCCTCGCCCCCCCGGCCGATGGCCGCGAGGAAGGGAGCGGCGATCCAGGGCTTGAGGTGCTCGCGCCGCGGAGCGCTCAGGCTGGTGAACAGCCGGCCCACGGCGTCTGCCGCGTGAGCCCGGGTGAGCTTGTCCTCGAAGGTGTTCTCGAAGAGCCCCTGCAGGAAGCGGAGCTGGCCCACGCGCGAGGCGCTGGGCGGCAGGGTGCCGTCGGACTCGGCCGGATCCTCGTTGCGGTCCGTGAGGGGGATCATGCCGATGCCGAGGACGCAGGCGACCCCCAGGTCCTTCCAGCGACCCTGGTCGTCGCGCACGGCCGCGGCGAGGTTGTGGACCGCGTACCGGCGCACGTCCTCGTTCGACGTGCGGGCTCCGGTGAGCCCGAGGGCGTAGGCCGCGAAGGCGCGCGAGCGGTAGGGGACCTCGCCGCGCCCGATGAGCCGGCGCCCCACCTCGGTGTCCTCGAGGAGCTCGACGAGAGGCGCGGCGGCGGTGAAGTGCCCCACGACTCCCAAGGCCAGGATCGCGGCCTCGGCGACGTTGGGATTCGCGTCGGCGAGGAAGGGGCGGATCAGGCCGAGGATCCGCGTCTGCTCGGTGCCCTCCTGCGTGCGGACCGCTCGGGCGAGGGCGATCAGGGTGGCGCTCTGGACCTCGGCGTTGCGGTCCTCGGCGAGCATCTTCTCGAGCAGGGGGAGCACCGTCTCCGCCACGTCCGCCGTGGACGGCTGGAGGATCGAGCGGGTCGGCGTCTGGGTCTTCCAGCCCTTCCCCGGGTAGAAGTAGTCGGTGCCGTAGGAGGATTCCGTCGCGTGGACGTGGGAGCGCAGGTCCAGGAAGAGCTCCTGGTTCAGATCCCACCAGATCCGCCAGGAGGGCAGGCGTGCCGCCTCGGAGCCGGGGGGCGGGGTCTTGCCGACGCCGTCCGCGAGGTCGCCGGGCGGCTCGGTGGCGCCGCCGGTGTCGTCCTGGCTCCCCGTCCCCGGGGTCGGCTGGGCGGTCGGAGGCGCCGGGACCAGGAGCGCGGCGGCCAGGAGAAGCGCGATCGTGCGAAACATGGCAAGGCCCTCGTGAAAGCCTGTTGCGGAGGACGGTCAGAGAATGTTCAGGATGCCGAATCCGTGCATGTCGAACAGCGTGGCGGGAGCCGCGAGGTAGTTCGTGTCCACGGAGAGGACCGCGTTCCAGGGGAGTGCGTCCTCGTCGGCGATCTCGCCGAGGGCCACCGCCGCGAAGGCTCGCGCCATGTCCGTCTTTTCGGCCGAACGCAGCAGGGAGATCAAGGGGTCGATCGACTCGGAATCGCCAATCCGCCCCAGAGCCCGGGCGATGGACGCCTGGGAGGCCAGGGAGCGGGATTCCTCGAGCGCGGCGACCAGGACCGGCGACGCCTCGGAGTCACCGAGCAGGCCGAGCGCGATGGCCAGCTCGCGCAGGAGATCGGGGCGGAAGAGGGCCTGGCTGGTCAACCCGCGCAGGAAGTCGATCGAGTCCCGCGCCTCGATGAGACCGAGGGCCACGGAGGCCAGGCCCCGCACCCAGTCCTCCCCGGTGCGGTCGACGACCTCGCGCAGGCGCGCCTCGGGGGCGGGATCGCCCAGGATTCCGCTCGCCACCGAGCAGGCGCCGATGGCGGACAGCGAGCTCGCCTCGTCGAGCGCGACGCCCAGGGCCTCGCCGACCGAGGGGTCGGGCACGGAGCCGCCCGCCGCGCGGAACCGCTCCTCGATGCCCAGCGCGATGGCCGCCCAGCGACGGGCGGTGACCGCCCCCCGGGCGAGCTCGCGCAGCAGGAAGGCACGGATGGTCTTCACCGCCTCGGGATCCACCCCGCGACCCGGTCGGGCCGCGACGCGGGCCAGCGAGATCAGGGCGAAGTTGCGCACGGTCCGGTCGCGATCGGACTTGCTCGCCTCCAGGAGCGCCTTGCGGATCTTCGCGTCGCCTTCCTCCGCGTCCGCGTCGCCGAGCAGCCCGAGCGCGGTCGCGCAGGACTGGCGCACCTCGACCGGCTCCCCGGAGATGTTCCGCAGGCGGGAGACGAGCTCGGCGGAGACGAGGTCGATCGTCACGGCGTGGTCCTCGCCCCGCTCGAGCGCCAGCAGGGTGCCGAGGGAGGTGGCGGCGTGGGCCCGCACGATCGTGTTGCCGCGGGAGCGACGCAGAACGTCGAGCAGGATCTCCACCTGCGTCTCTCGCGAGGCCGCGAGCAGCGGCCGCCGCTTCGAGCGAACCTCCTCGCCCTTCGCCCAGGCGAGCGGCACGCGGCCGATGGAGAGCACGCAGGCCACCGCGAGGTCCGGGCTCGCGGTGTCGTCGAGCGCGAGAGTCCGGGCGAGCTTGTGGACCACGAACCGGCGCACGTCCTCGCTCTCCGAGTCGTGGCCGAGCAGGCCGAGCCCGTAGACCGCGAAGGCCCTCGTCCGGGTCGGCACGTCGCGGGAGCCGACCGCCCGCCGCCCCGCGTCGTTGTCCTGGGCGAGGTCCGTGAGCAGGAACGCCGACTCGCTCCGCCCGAGGATTCCGAGCGCGGCGGCGGCCGTCTCGGACACCTCCTGGTTCGGATCGGTCAGGCGCGAGCGGAGCACGAGCTCCACGTCCCGCCGCAAGTCGTCGCCCAGATCGTCCGCGCACTTGGCGAGGGCGATCAGGCACGCGCTGACCACGTCGTTCGAGGTCTCCCCCTCGAGGGCTCCGAGGAGGGCGGGCAGGATCTGGCTCCGCACGACCTCCGGATCGATGCGCGGCTCTCCCGCCGCGGTGGAGCGTCGCGCTCCCCGGCCGAGGTAGAAGCCGTCCGCCCCGGTGACCGTCGGCGCCAGGCGGAGGTGGCGGCGGAGCTCGAGGAAGGGCTCCTTGTTGAACTCCCACCACCACAGCCACGAGGTCAGCTGCGCTTCGGTGGCGGCGAGCGTGGCGCCGCCGGAATTGGCGAGGCCCGAGGAGCCGAGGGTTCCGGGCGCACTGTCGCCCTGGTCGCCCCGGGGGCCGAGAGGCGCCCTCACGTCGCCCGGCGGCCCGCTGGGTCTATCCCACTTGCGGTCGCTGGGGCCGCGGTAGTTGGCCGGGCGACGGTCGGGATCGTTGGGCGGGATGTAGTTCGTGCCGTGGGCGAAGGTGGGCGCGGAGAGCGCCAGGAGAGCCGCGAGGCGGAGCATCCGGCTCGGAAGCGTGTTCTTCATCATGGACGGTGGAGGCCTTTCGGCCGGGGGTCGAGTCTACCGCATGTTCGGTGACTCCACCCCCCGGGAGGCCGGAGAAGGGCATACCGGCGGCCTCCCGCGCCCGCGGGAGACCCCCGATAACTAGCCCGGGGCGGGGCCCCGGCTACAGCTCTTCCGCCCACGCTCCTCCGGGCCCCCGTCGAGGAGCCCGGGAGCCCGGTCGGGCCTTACAGCATGTTCAGGATCCCGATCGTCCCCACGTCGAACAGCGTGACCGGAGTGTTCACGTAGTTCGTGTTCACGGAGTAGATCGAGTTCCACGGCAGCACGTCGCGGTCGCAGACGAGCCCGAGCGCGATCGCGGCCAGGGCCCGGACGCCGTCGGGATCCTCCGTGTTCGCGAGCATGGCGAGGAGCGGGTCGACGGCTTCCCGATCACCGAGATACCCGAGGGCCTGGACGATCGAGGAGCGCGCGGCGAGGGACCGCGACGTCCGCAGGTGCTCCACCAGCACCCCCGTCAGCTCGTAGTCCTCCAGGAGGCCGAGGGACAGGCTGGTCTCCCGCAGGATCAGTGGTCGCGAGGTGGATTTCGCCAGCAGCGCGCGCAGGGGATCGACGGCCTCCCTCGCGCCGAGGATGCCCAGGCCCAGGGCCACCAGCCCCAGCCCGGAGTCGACCCGCACCTTCTCGAGCTGGCCGAGCATGGGCTCCGTCGCCGCGAGATCCCCGAGGATCCCGCTGCCCAGCGAGAAGGCCGCCGCCTCGGCGGGGGACTTCGTCTGGTCGAGCGTCGTGTGCATGGCCTGCACGGACGAGGTGCTCGCCTTGCCGTACCCCTCGATCCGGGAGCGCTCGAGGATCCCCAGGGCCAGGGCCGACCAGCACTTCTTCTCCACGTCCGCCCGGGCGATCTGCTCGAGCAGGTACGTCTGGGCCGGACAGGGGCTCTTCGCCCGAGGGTTGACCTCCAGCGTCGCCACGCGACCCAGGGAGATCAGCGAGAAGTACTTCGTGGCGACGTCGCTCGAGGAGGAGGCCGACTCGAGCAGGGCCTCCCGGATCGCGACGTCACGCGCGTCCTCCGTGCCCCGGCCGATCATGCCCAGGGCGATGGCGCACGAGGCCTGCACCTCCCGGGGAGCCCGGGCGCGTCGCTCGAGCAGCCCCATCAGCGTCTGGCTCGCCTCGACCGCGAGCTCCTCGTCCTCGGGAGCTCCGGTCGCCACGAGCAGGGACGAGACCGAGGTAACGGCGTGAGCGCGCAGGAGGCGGTCCGCCTTCTTGTCGGACACGATCTCCAGCAGGTAGCGGATCTGCCCCCGTCGCGAGGTGGTGGGGGAGGGGCCGTTCGTGAAGCTGGCCTCGAGGGGCACCGTGCCCCAGGCGAGCGGGACCCGCCCCAGGGCCATCGCGCAGGCGACCGAGAGGTCCGCGCTGGCCGTCTCGTCCTCGTCGAGCGCGCGCACGAGGTTGTGCACCGCGAAGCGTCGCACGTCCTCGCGGGCGCTGCGGTTGCCGAGCAGGCCGAGGGCGTAGGCCGCGAAGGCTCGGGAGCGCGTCGGCACCTTGCGCTCGTCCAGCGCCCGGCGCCCGACCTCCTGGTCGAGCAGGATGGCGGCGAGGAGCATCGCGGACTGCTCGTTACCGAGGACCCCGAGCGCGGCCGTCGCGGCCTCGGAGATCTCCTGGTTCGAGTCCTGCAGGAAGGGACGGAGGAAGCCGTCGATCTCGTATCGCTCCGCCATGGGCAGGTCATTGCCGATGCGCGCGAGGGAGACGAGGCAGGCCGTCGTCATGTCCTTCGGCCCCTTCGTCTGGAGCGCGGCGCGCAGCGCGGGGAGGATGTCCTCCTTGATCTCCGCCACGTCGGGGCGGAGGTCGCCACGTTTCCCCGTGAGGCGCCGGCCGTGCCCGAGGAAGAACCCGTCGTCCCCCGAGTAGGAGTCGCTCGAGCCGGGGTGGAGCTTGAGGAAGGGCTCCTTGTTGAACGCCCACCACCACGTCCACGAGGTCCGGTCCAGCGCCGGCATGGAGCCGTAGGTCTGGGGACCGGTCGTGGGGCGGTTCGGGCCCCCCGGGCGGGTCCCCGTTCCCCCGGTGCCCGGCGCCGCGGGCAGTCCCCCCGGCGCGGTCGGCGTCGTGGGATTGCCCACCTTGTCGCCCGGGCCTCCCCAGTCGGGCTCCCAGCCCGGCGGGGGGGGAAGCGGAGGAGGAGGCGGCGGGGGCGGGGGAGTGCCGTGCCCCGAGGCGACGAGCCGGAGGCCCGCGAGGGCGAGGAGGGTCAGGAGGAGGAGGAGGATCGATTGGCGCATGGCGCTTGCTCCGGTGAGTTGACGCCGAGGCCAGGCGGCGTCGCGAGACGGGGATGGGGGCAGGGTTGGCCAGCTCGGGGGATCGACAAGCCTACAGCATGGTCGGGATTCCGTCGGTCGGGGTCTCGAACCGGGGCCGAAGGGCGCCCCCGAGGCTCGAGGTGATCGGGGCGGGCGCGCTCACGGAGCCCCCGGCGGCGGCGACCGGGAAGGCGGGGGGTCGTGAGGCGGGGGCTGCTTCGGCGAGCATCTTCGTCGGGGTGTCGCGTGAGCCCACGTCCCGGGGCGTGCCGGGGGCGGGAGGGTCCGCATGCTCTAGTGGACCAGAGCGGGGAGGCAACGCAACGCGAACGAAGGATGTCGGGCCCGCGGGGGCATTCCTGCGCCCCGTGCGAGCCCGGACCGTCCTTCGGGTCGACGACGTCCGCCACGGCGGGCGAGCCGCGAGGGATCGCCCGCCGGGTCGTCGAGGACTCCCCGCTCGGTCTCGTCATGCGTCGGGTCTCCGACCGACGAGCGGACCCGGCCGGGACGGCCCGGCCGGGCGAGGAGGTCCTCCGATCCGCTCGGCGGTCTCTTACAGGATGTTCAGGATTCCGGTGCCGGATGTGTCGTTCAGGGTCTGGACGGAGGCGCGGTAGTTCAGGTCCTCCGCGATCTTGGAGTTCCACGGCAGGTTCGCCGAGTCGCCGACGATCCCGAGGGCCACCGCCGCGAATCCGCGCGCGGCTCCCGAGATCTCTTCGTTCTCGAGCATCGCCACGAGGGGCTCGATCGAGCGCCGATCCCCGATGAAGCCGAGGGCCGAGGCGATCGCCGCCTGGCTGGCGAGGCCGCGAGCCTTGCCGAGCATGTCGATCAGCTTGTTCACGAGCTCCTTGTCGCCCAGCAGTCCGAGGGCGATCGCCGCCTGACGCAGCAGCTCGGGCTTGTACTTCGACTGCTCGATGATGACCTGGATCGGCTCGATGGCCGTGCGGTCGCCGAGGAGCCCCAGGCCGACGGCGATGTACCCGCGCGTCTCGAGCTCGCTCGTCGACTGCAGCTTCCGGAGCAGGATCGGGATCGCCTCCTCGTCTCCGGCAATGCCCACCGCGAGCGCGTAGGCGCCGAGCTTCTCGCCGCTCTTCTCGGTGCGGAGGGTCTCCCGGAGCGCGGTGGTCGCGTCCGCGAAGATGTCGTCAACGATCTGGACCTGTGCCTGTTCGAGACGATCACAGAGCACGCCGATCCCCAGACCGGCCCACGCGCTCGTCTGCTTCTTCTGCGCGAGGTGCTTGACCAGGAAGCCGGTCGCTTCCTTGACGCCCGCCACGATCTCGCCGTTGCCGACGTTGCTGCCGGCCTTGGCCATCGCGATCAGCGCGAAGCGACGAGCCTGCGGCTCGCTGTACTTCTCGGGGACCGACGCCAAGACCTCGCGGATGGTCCGGTCGAGGTCGTCGTCGTCGGAGTCACCGATCTGCCCCAGGGCGAGGACCGCGCTCTGGACGACTTCGTTCTTGTCGTCGGCCTTGCGGCCCATCCGCTCGATCAGCGCCGTGACGATGCGCTCCTTGTAGATCGCGTGGATTTCGCCCTCGAGACCTTCGAGCAGCCGCCCCAGCGAGGCGGGGGCGTGGGCGCGAACGAGGAACTCGTTCTCCTCGTCCTGCAGGAACTCGAGCAGGTAGTCGAGCTGCTGCGTGCGGCACTCGAGGCGCTCCGGCACGGCGCCGTCCTCCGTCTCGAGCAACGCGCCCGACGGCTCGATCGTATCGAGGGGAACGAGGCCCATGGCGATGAGACACGCCACCTGCAGGTCGCGCGAGCTCGTCTTCTGCGTGCGCAGGGCCTGCAGGAGCGTGTTCGCGATCTCCTGGCGAACCTCGTCCCGGGCGGTTCGACTGCCGATCTGGGCCAGCCCGTAGGCCGCGAAGGCCCGGGTCCCGTAGGGAACCTCCTTGCGCTGGACGAGCGTCCGGCCCGCCGGCGTGTCGAAGAGCAGGTCGGCGAGTACCGGCACGGAGGACTCGTCGGCCAGGATCCCGAGGGCCACCGCCGCGGTCTCCGAGATCTCCTGGGCGGAATCCGCGAGCCGCTGGGCGATGACGTCCTGGAACTCCGACTCACCGTTCTCGTTCTTGATGTCGCCGATCTTGGCCAGGGCGATCAGGCAGCCGGTGACGATGTCGTTGTTCGTCTCCTTCTCCAGCGCTCGCAGGAGGGCGGGCACGACAACCTGGCGGATCTGGGTCGGCGTGGGCGCGTACGTCTCCTTGGTTTGGGCCTTGTCGCCGCGACCGAGATACCAGCCGGGCGTGCCCGAGCCGGGCGCACCGTCGTGGATGTGGCGCTTCAGATCGAGGTAGGGCTCCTTGTTGAACTCCCACCAGAAGGTCCAGGCGGTGAGGTCGGCGCCGGGATCCACGCTGCTCGCGTGGGAGATGGGCCCCCCGGGATTGTGTCCGGGAGCCGGCACGGGGACGCCGCCGGGAGAGCCGGGATTCGTGGTCCCCCCGGGAGTGCCGGGCCCCGGGGTGGGCGGGGACCCGGGATTGTTCCCGGGCCCCGGGGGGACGGTGTCCCCCGGACCGCGGTACTGCCCGCCGTGGCCGTAGGCCTCCCCCGGCACGAGGAGGAGGCCGGCCACCGCGAGCACCGCGGTAGTGATCGGTCGTATCTTCATGGGAATGGGTCCTGCTTCCTTTGGACTGGTTCCTTTGCGAGGTGGCCGACCCGAGTGGGGAGGCCGCCCCCAGACAGAGGCAAAGGACGTACCGCGGACGTAAGGTCCTTCGATCGAGCCCGGAGGGCGTCCGGCGGGGCCGCGACGTTTCGCCCGGGTAGCACTCCCTCCCCCGGAGGCACCCGCTCCTCGAGGCCTACAGCCAGTTCAAGATCCCGATCCCGTCCGGGTGGGTGAGGCTGGGGGGCGCGTCGAGGTAGTCGAGCCAGTCGGAGATCGGCGCGTTCCAGTGCTCGACCTGTTTGTCGCCGACGATGCCGAGGGCCACCGCCGCGAACCCGCGCGCGCTGTCGGTGATCTCGGTGTTTTCCAGCATCCCCACGAGCGCGGTGACGCAGCGCGCGTCGCCCACGAAACCCAAGGTGGCCATGAGCGCGGCCTGGGTGGCGAGCCCCTTCGCGTCGGCGAGCATGTCGAGCAGCAGCGGCACGAGCTGCTTGTCCCCGAGGAGCGCGAGACCGACGGACGCCTGACGCAGCAGTTGCGGCCGGTACTTCGACTTGGCGACGATCTTGCGCAGCGGCTCGATGGCGTCGGCCCTCGCGAGCCCGAGGCCGAGCGCGATGTAACCCCGAGTGTCGGTGTCCCGAACTCCGGCCAGCCGTTCGAGCAGGACGCGAGACGCGCCACTGTCGCGCAGGAGCCCGGCGCCGATCGCCATCGCGCCGAGCGTCGATTCCCTCGGCTCGTCGTGCAGTCGTTCGCGGAGGAAGAGCCACATCTCTTCCGCGAGCCGCAAGCGTCGATCGTCGAGCCGACGCCCCTCGCGGTCCCCGAGCCGGGAACGCCGCTCCCCGAGCCGGTGCCCCATCTCCCCGATCGCGAGCGCGGCCCAGCGCCTCGTCGTGGCATCTCCGTGCGCGAGGCGATCCGCGAGGACCGCGGCGATCTCCCGCGCCTCCGGTCCGTCGGAGGCGTCGCTCCAGGGATCTCCCCCGATCCGCGCCAGGGCCATCAGGGCGTAGTGGCGCGTCTGGAGGTCCGCGGCGTTCCGGGCGAGGGAGTACAGGCGGCCGCGGATCTCGCGATCGACCGTATCCGTGTCGGCGTCGCCGATCGTCCCGAGCGCGAGCACCGTGCTCCGCACGATCGCGTCGTGCCGCGGCTGGTGCTCGAGGGAGCTCAACAGCGTCCAGGCGATCCGCGCGCGGTGCTCTTCGCAATGCTCGGCCGGGAAGAAGTCGTGCAGGCGCGCGAGGGCGGTGGCCGCGTGCCCGCGCACGATCGCGGGGGCAGCCGCGTCGGTGTGCAGGGCGAGCAGGTAGTCGAGCTGGGCCAGGCGACAGTCGGGGCCGAACGCGTTCCTCGGCCGCGCCCTCGAGGGAAACACCGTCTCGAGGGGCACGAGCCCGTAGGCGATGACGCAGGCGACGTCGAGGTCGCAGGACGGCGTGAATCCGGAGCCGAGGGTGTACGCCAAGAGGTGCAGGATCTCGAGCCGCACGTCCTCCTCGCTCGTCCGCGCGCCGATCAGCCCGAGCGCGTAGGCGGCGAAGGCGCGCGTGCGAAGGGGCACCTCCGCGCGCGCGGCCCGGCGCCGTCCTTCGCGTCCGTCCCGCAGGAGCTCGCCCAGGATTCCGACGCCGAGATCGTCCCCGAGGATTCCCAGCGCGAGCACCGCGCTCTCGGACACCTCGTCCCGCGGATCCGCGACGGTTCTCTCGAAGAGGAGGCGGAATCCCGCGTCGTCGCAGAACGGCGGGTCCGCGATCTTCGCCAGGGCCATCAGGCAGCCCGTGATCACGTCCACGCTCCCCGTCTCCTCCAGAGTCCGCCGCAGAGCGGGAACGATCTCCATGTAGAGCTGCTCCTGGGAGGGACGCAGCGTCCGGAAGTCGCGAGAGAGAATCCCCCCGCCGGACGGGTCGACCCCCCCGTCGTGTACGTGGTACTTCAGACCGAGGTGGGGCTCCTTGTTGAACTCCCACCAAAACGTCCAGCGCGTGTGATCCGGAGTCGCCTGCCCCGCGACGTTGACCGGGCCGTACGACCCGGAGGGCTCCGAACGCTCTTTCGCCGGCGGCGCGGGCGTGCCCACCGGGTACCTCTCGATCTCCACCTGGGCCGTCGCTCCCTCGCAGAGCAGGAAGGGGGCGACGAGCGCGAGAAGGAGACCGGTCGTTCGACCGAGATGCGTGTGAATCATGGCACGAGGATGTTCAGGATTCCCGTTCCCGCCACGTCGGAGAGGGTCGGAGGAGCGTCCAGGTAGTCGAGGCCGAATCCAATCCCGGTGTTCCAGGGCAGGGGCTCCTCGTCCGCGAGGATGCCGAGCCCCACGGCGGCGAAGCCGCGCACTCGCTCCGGGAGCTCGTCGTTCTCCAGCATCTCGACGAGCGGATCGACCGCCCGCCGGTCCCCGATCGTGCCGAGGGCCCAGGAGATCGCCGCGTAGGTCGCGAGACCCTCGGCGTCGTCGAGCATGTCGGCCAGTCGTATCAGGATCTCCTTGTCACCGAGGAGCCCGAGAGCACTGGCCGCCTGATACAACAGCATGGGCCTCATCCGGGAATCGGCGACGACCTCTTGGAGGGGATCGATCGCCTGGCGCTCACCGAGGAGGCCCAGGCCGAGGGCGATGTACCCCTTCGTCTCGGGGTCGCGGGTCGAGGTCAGCCTCTCGAGGAGGGGCTTGGCGGATTCCGGATCTCCGAGCAGGCCCCTGGCGATCGCCAGCGATCCGTGCCCCCATCTCGGATCCTGGTCGAGCAACGACTCGCGCAGCGCGGCGGGGGTGTCCCGTCCGATCCTGCCGAGTCCGTTCCCGAGAACCCCGGTGGCGAGAATCGCCCAACGGCGTTCATGAGCCCACCTCTCGCCGAGGCGTTTCTGGAGGAACTCGACGATGTCGCGGAGGTTGTCCTCGAAACCCTCGTCGGTGCCGCGTCTCCCGGCCTGCCGGGCCAGGGCGATCAGGGAGAAACCGCGTGCCCCGCGCTCCGCCGAGCCCGAGAGCTCCATCAGCTTCCTGCGGATCGCGCGGTCGAGCGGGTCGGAGTCCGCGTCGCCGAGCTCCCCGAGGGCGAGCGCCACGCTACGGATCACGGGAGAGCCAGGGGGCGCGTCCTCGATCGCATCGAGGAGCGTCCAGCCGATCCGGGGCCGGAGCTCCTGCGACTGCTCGGGAGGGAGCCCCTCGTACAAGCGTGCGAGCGCCGTGGCCGCGTGCGCCCGCACGATCGGGGCCGTCGCGGGATCCGTGAAGAGACCGAGCAGGAAGTCGAGCTGCTCGAGACGGTCGACCGGCGCCTCGTGGGAATCCCGCTGCTCGGTGGGGGAGACGATCGTCTCGAAAGGCACGAGCCCGAGCGCGATCACGCAGGCCACCGCGACGTCCCGGGACGACCGCTCGTCGTCGCGGAGCCCCTTCACCAGGAGGTCGACGATCTCCCGGCGCACCTCCTCGCTCGCGGTTCGCGCTCCGGTCAGGCCGAGGGCGTAGGCGGCGAACGCGCGCACCCGGTAGGGCACCTGCTCGCCCGTCGCCCGTTTCCGTCCCGCGGCGGTGTCGAGCAGCAGCGCGCCCAGAATCCCGACGGACCGATCGCTCCCCAGGATCCCCAGGGCGATCGTCGCGAATTCCTGGACTTCGGTCCGGGGATCCGCGAGGTACGTGACGAGGAGCTCGACCAGGCCGGGCTCGATCGGCTCGTCCGGATCCTCGCCGGCCTTGGCCAGCGCGATCAGGCAGGCGGTGACGAGGTCGACGTGGGTCGCCTCCCGCAGGGCCTCGCGCAACGCGGGACGGATCTTCTCGTGGATCTGCTCGGCCGTCAAAGCCGGGGACCTTGCAGCGCCGAGGCGACGGCCATGCCAGTCGTACGGCGCGGGATCCGGTTCATGGAAGACGTGTGACTTGAGATCGAGGTACGGCTCCTTGTTGTACTCCCACCAGAACTCCCAGACCGTCAGGTCGGGCCCCCCCTGAGCCGTCGCCACTCTCACCAGAGAGAACAGAGCCGCCAGGCTCAGCACCAAGTGGAGGAGCCGTCTTCTCGTCGTTGCTCCTCGTTGCCGATCGCGAGGGTTCATGTCCTAGAGGATGTTGAGGATCCCGCATCCGTTCAGGTCGACGAGCGTGTACGTGGCGGCTCGGTAGTTCAGGTCCGCGGCCAGCTTCGAGGTCCAGGGAAGCGGCTCCTGGCTCGCGATGATCCCGAGCGCCGACGCCGCGAAGCCGCGCGTGGAGCCGGGAAGGTCCTCGTTCTCGAGCATGGCGATGAGCGGGCCGATCGACCGCCGGTCGCCGATGGTGCCGAGCGCGGCGCAGATGGCGGCCTGCGAGTAGTAGCCGCGCGCCTCGGTGAGCATGTCGAGCAACTCTGCCGCCAGCTTCGCGTCACCGAGCAAGCCAAGGGCGAGACTCGCCTGTCGCAGGAGATCGGGACGGTACCTCGACTGCTGCATCACCTCCCGAACGAGTTCGATGTTGTCGGGCTCCCCCAGGAGTCCCAGGCCGAGCGAGAGGTATCCCTTCGTTTCGTGGTCCGTTGCTTCCCGCAGCTTCTCCTGGAGGATTGGCATGGCCTCGACGTCCCCGCAAATGCCGATGGCGATGGCATGGGCACCCACGCAGGACGAGTCCGTGGTCTCGAGGAGGGACTCGCGCAGGGTTCGTTTCAGATCCGTGTCCAGCCCGATTCCCCGGTCCGCATCGAGGAGGCGTCGCGCGAGAACGCCGATCGCGAGCGCCGTCCACGACCTTGCGACAGGTGGATCCGCCCAGATCCGGCGCATGAGGTGCTTCGCGACCTGCTCGGCCCCGTCCTCGGCCTTGTCTCCGTTGCCGGGATCGCCGCCCACTTCGGCGCTGGCGATCGCGGCGAATCGGCGCAACCCTGGATCGCCCGTCTTCCATCGCTTGTGCAGCAGGGCATTGCGGATGATCCGATCGATCGGCTCGTCGTCCGCGTCACCCAGCAGACCCAGCGCGATGATCGAGCCGCGCACGATCTCGCGGTGGTGATGCGTGCCGGGCTCCACGTACACGAGCAGGGCGTGGGCCACTCGACCCCGGTACCTGGTGGAATACGGCTCTGGCAGGCCGTCGAGCAGGCGGACCACGGCCACGGGGACGTGCGCGCGCACCAGAGGGGCAATGGCGCCGTCCTCCAGCGCCTCCATGAGGAAGTCGATCTGCTGGCTTCGGCACGTGATGGTCCCGTCCTCTCCATCGGCCGGTACCTCGCCCGGGAGCATCGTCTCGAGTCGCACGAGCCCCATCGAGAGAGCACACGCCACGGGCAGCTCGTAGTAGGGGACGCGCCGGGTCCGCATGCCGGCCGCCAGGGCCTGCACGATCTCGCGTCGAATCCTCTCGTAAGGAGTGCTGTCCCCCAGGGCGGCGAGCCCATAGACCGCGAAAGTCCGGGTGCGCCAGCAGATCTCGCCCCGCCCTGCGAGCAGGCGACCCTCCGGGGTGTCGAGCATCAGGTGCCGGAGCGCGGACAGGGAATGGCCATGGCCGAGGATTCCGAGAGCGATAGCGGCGGTCTCGGAGACTTCCTGGTGGTCCTCCATGAGGAAGGAGGCGATGAGCCGCTCGGTCCGGTGCTCCGGACCTTCCGGGTCGAGCTCCCCGATCTTCGCGAGGGCGACCAGGCAGCCGGTCACGATGTCGTTGTTCGTCTCGTTCCGGAGGGCCCTCTCGAGCGCCGGCACGACCTCCTCCCGGATCTGACGCAGCGTCGGCCGGAAGATGTCCTTGCCGGCACCTCGCCGAGGCCCGAAGACATCGTGGACGACGACGGGGACGGGAAGCAGCCAGGGATCCTTGTTGAGCTCCCACCAGCACCGCCAGTCGTCCGGGTCGGGCTCGGACCACCGGGCCGGGGCCGTGGAGCCGGCCCGGTAGGGGGGAACCAGGTCCACCGGCCCGCGGTACCGTCCCCCGTGGCCGAGCGCGGAACCCGAGGCCACGAGGAGACCGCACGCGAAGAGACCTGCTCGAACGGTGGCACGGTTCACGGCGAATCCTCCAGTGCTCCCAACGGATTGGGGGTGCAAAGCCCGTACCACGCCCCGAAGACGAAAAACGCCCGGCCGAGCGAGTGCTCGACCGGGCGACCTGGACGGCCCTTTCCGGGCCCGTGTCGTGGCTACAGGATGTTCAGGATCCCCGTGCCGGCCTGGTCGTTCAGGGTGACCGTCGAGGCCAAGTAGTTGATGTCGACCGCGATCTTGGAGTTCCAGGGCAGGAGCTCCTTGTCCGCGACGATGCCGAGGGCCACGGCGGCGAAGCCGCGCGCGCTCTCCGTGATGTCCTTGTTCTGCAGCATCTCGACCAGCGGGTCGATCGAGCGCTGGTCCCCGATCATGCCGAGGGCCGAGGAGATCGCCGCCTGGGTCGCGAGACCCTTGGCGTTGGCGAGCATGTCGATCAGCTTCGGCACGAGCTCCTTGTCTCCGAGGAGACCGAGAGCGATCGCCGCCTGACGCAACAGCTCGGGCTTGTACTTGGAGTCTTCCACGATCTTCTGGATCGGCTCGATGGCGTCACGCGCATTCATGAGACCGAGACCGACGGCCAGGTAGCCCTGGGCCTCGGGGTCCTTCACGCGCTCGAGCTTCTCGAGCAGCAGGTCGGCCGCCTCGACGTCCTTGAGGATGCCGGCCGCGATCGCGTAGGCGCCGAGCTTGGTGTTGTCCTTCTCGCCGCGCAGCGAGTCGCGGAGTGCCGCCTGGAGGGACTTGGCCGTCGGGCTCTCGATCTCGGCTTCGTTCAGCTTGCGACCGAGCACGCCGATGGAGAGGCCGGCCCACGACGGGCGGGCGCCCTTGCCCTTGACGAGCTGCTCGCTCAGGTACTTGCTGGCGTCCTTGATGCCGTCCTCGACCTTGTCACCGTTGCCCGGGTTTCCGCCGACCTGGGCCATGGCGATCATCGAGTAGTGCAGGGCCTGCTTGTCCTTGATGTCCTTCGCAACGTTGCTGAGGGTGGCGCGGATCTCCTGGTCGATCTTGTCGGAGTCCGCGTCGCCGAACAGCCCGAGGGCGAGGACCGCGCTCTGCACGACCTCCTTGTTGTCACCCGCCTTCTTGCTCATGCGCTCGAGGAGGTCGACCTTGATCTTCTCCTTGAACTCTTCGAAGAGCTCGGGGGGCAGCCCCGTGAGCAGACGACTGACGGAGGTGGGGGCGTGGGCGCGGACGAGGTAGCGGTTGTCCTCGTTCTTCATGTACTCCAGCAGGTAGTCGAGCTGCTGGACGCGGCAGGTGATCTGGGGAACGTCGGCGTCCGGGTCTTCCGCGGCGCTGTCGTCCGGCTGGATCGTGTCCAGGGGCACCAGGCCCATGGCCACCAGGCAGGAGACCTTGAGGTCCCGGGACTTGGTGCTGTCGGTTTCCACCGCCAGGACGAGCTTGTTGACGATTTCCTTGCGGATGTCCTCGCTCGTCGTGCGCGCGCCGATCAGCGCGAGCCCGTAGGCCGCGAAGGCCCGGGTGCGGTAGTTCACCTCGCCGGACTTCACGTCTTCCCGCCCCTTCGAGGTGTCGAACAGGAGGTCGGAGAGGGTGGCCACGGACTTGTCGTTGGCCAGGATGCCCAGCGCGATCGCTGCGGTCTCGGAGATCTCCTGGTTCGAGTTCGACAGGTACGCCCTGATGATCCCCTCGAACGTGGAGTCACCTTGCTCGTCCTGCACGTCGCCGATCTTGGCGAGGGCGATCATGCAGCCGGTGACGATGTCGTTGTTCGACTCGTTCTCGAGGGCGCTCAGGAGAGCCGGCACGACCTTCTGGCGGATCTGCTCCGCCGTGGGCCGCAGGCTGTCCTTGCCCTGGTCCTTCTCGCCGCGGCCCAGGTAGAAGCCGTCGGAGCCGGTGGTCACGTCACCCGAGTGGATGTGCGACTTCAGGTTGAGGTAGGGCTCCTTGTTGAACTCCCACCAGAAGGTCCAGACCGTGAGGTCGGGGCCTCCGACACCGCCACCTGCCGTGACGGGACCGGCGGCGCCGGGGCCGGTGGGCGCGGAGGGGCCGGGAGTGGTGGGGCCGCCGGGGCCGGGAGTGGTGGGGCCGCCGGGACCGGGGGTCGCGGGACCGCCGCCCGTGCCGGCACCGCCGCCCGGGGGAACCGTGTCCCCGGGGCCTCGGTACTGCCCGCCGTGGGCGAAGGAGGATCCTTGCAGACCCAGGAGGCCTCCGGCCAGGAGGGCGGAGGCGAGGAGGAGTTTCTTCATGATGTTCGCAGATGGGTGGGAAAGGGAGTTGTCCAGGTAGACCAGCACCCCTGCGGCACCGGTCCGTCGCCGCTTCTAGTGCAAACGACGTTCCAGGCATCGTAGCGAAGAGGGCCCACGAAGTTGCCCCCGTGCCGACAATGCGAGGCCGGATTTTACGAGGCTACGGCCATCCCGGCCAGGGGCCCTCCGGAGGCCGCCGAACCCGGTTGCCCGGTGGGGGACAGGGCTGTTCCCTCCCCGTAGCATGAGCCTTCCTCGAAGGCAGGCGGAAGGGCCCTCAGTCCGCGGGACGCTCCCGGGCCGCGGCCACGACGAACTGGCAGTTCATCCGGGCGATGTTCTCGACCTTGACCCCCTTGGGGCAGGTCGCCTCGCATTCGTAGTGGTTCGAGCAGTTGCCGAAGCCCTCGTCGTCCATCGCCTGGACCATGCGCAGCACCCGCTCGTTCTTCTCCACGGCCCCCTGGGGAAGGAGCGAGAGGTGGGCGAGCTTGGCGCTCACGAAGAGCATCGCCGAGGCGTTCGGGCAGGCCGCCACGCACGCCCCGCATCCGATGCAGGCCGCGGCGTCCATGGACCGATCGGCGTCCTCCTTGCGCACGGGGATCGCGTTCGCCTCCGGCACGGAGCCGGTGTGGACGGAGATGAAGCCGCCCACGGCCTGGATGCGGTCGAGGGCGCCGCGGTCGACGACGAGGTCCTTGATCACCGGGAAGGCCTTCGCGCGGAAGGGCTCCAGGTGGATCGTGTCCCCGTCGGAGTAGTGGCGCATGTGGAGCTGACAGAGGGTCGTCTCCTCCCAGGGGCCGTGGGCCTGGCCGTCGATCACCTGGGAGCAGGCGCCGCAGATTCCCTCGCGGCAGTCGTGGTCGAAGGCCACCGGATCCCCGTCGGTCTCGATCAGCTTCTCGTTGAGCACGTCGAGCATCTCGAGGAAGGACATGTGCGGGGAGACGTCGTGGAGGTGATACGTTTCCATCCGGCCTTCCTCGTCCTTCGAGGGCTGCCGCCAGATCTTGCACGTGATCTTCATGGGTTCACTCTCGCCTTGACCGCTCATTTGTAGCTCCTCTGGGTCAGCGGGACGTACTCGAACTCGAGGCCCTCCTTGTGCAGCGTGGCCGGCTCCCCGACCCCCTGGTATTCCCAGGCGGCCGAGTAGCAGTAGTTCTCGTCGTCGCGTTTCGCTTCGCCCTCCTCGGTCTGGCTCTCCTCGCGGAAGTGACCGCCGCAGGATTCCTCGCGATCGAGCGCGTCGTCGACCATCAGCTCGGCGAACTCCATGAAGTCCGCGACGCGGGCGGCGTGCTCGAGAGTCTGGTTGAACTGCTCGGCGGCGCCTGAGACCTTGAGGTTCTCCCAGTACTCGGCTCGCAGCTCGCGGATCTTCTCCTTGGCCTGGAGCAGGCCCTTCTCCTCGCGACCCATGCCGCAGTGGTCCCACATCGTCTGGCCGAGCTCGCGGTGGAAGCTGTCCACCGTGCGCTCGCCGCCGATCGTGAGGAGCCGGTTCGTGCGCTCGCGCGCCTCCTGCTCGGCCTGCTCGAAGGCGGCGTGCCCCGCGTCGACCTTCTCGAGCGTTCGACCGGCGAAGTGGCCGCCGATGGTGTAGGGGACGACGAAGTAGCCGTCCGCGAGCCCCTGCATGAGCGCGCTCGCGCCCAACCGGTTCGCCCCGTGGTCCGAGAAGTTGCACTCCCCGAGGGCGAACAGCCCCGGGATCGTGGTCTCGAGGTCGTAGTCCACCCAGAGCCCGCCCATCGTGTAGTGCACGGCGGGGAAGATCCGCATGGGCACCTCGTAGGGGTTCTCGTCGGTGATCTTCTCGTACATCTGGAAGAGGTTGCCGTACTTCGCGCGGATCACGCTCTCGCCGTCGCGCTCGATCGCGTCGCGGAAGTC
>CAYRXS010000016.1:0-45336 GCA_964428225.1 uncultured Planctomycetaceae bacterium | reverse complement strand
CTAAGCTCAGCGTAATCCGCGAACCCAGGACGACCGGTCCATCCATCCTGTCTGAGTCCGTTGTGCGGCCCTTCGCCGCGTTCGGAGCGGATCACGACCATCGAGGGGCGGCCGATCCTCTTCGCCTCGGCCAGGGCCGCGGCCACGCCCGTCAGGGGGGCCTGCGGTTCCGGCTCGGGCTCGTCGGTCGACTCGCCGCAGGCGGCGAGCGCGGTTCCCGCGAACACGGTCAGGGCGGCGGTCGCGGCCGACTGCAGGAAGCGGCGGCGCTGCGGGTTGCTCACCGCCAGCCCGTCGATCATCGCCGTGAGCTGGGCACCGGGGACGGCGCGCAGGATGGACCGCTCCGTGTCGGTCAGCGACACGCCGGCCCGGCGCGCGGCGAGCAGGGGATCCTCGAGGAAGCAAACCCGGAACTCGTCGTCCCGTGACCCGGCCGTGAGCAGGAGCTGGATCCCCTCGGGCAGGCTCGTGATCCCGATCCCGCCCTCCGGCGGCCGGCCTCCCACCACCGTGCGCCGCGGGCTCGGCGCCTCGTCTCGATCCCTCGCCCTGGCGTCGGGATGCTCGTCGGTCATCTCCTGCCTCCCTGGCCACGTGCCGTCGTCGCCTCGCGGACGGGCGGCCCGAGCGCCGCGTCGCGGCTCGTCCCCGAGCTCCCCCTGCCGCGTGCTCCATGATACAGGCCGCTCGCCGTTCCGGAGGGGAATTGCCACCGCCCCCCGGGCCGGCGCCCTTCGGACCTTCCCAGGCTCACGCCCCGCCGGTATGGTCGAGTGACGCGGCGACGAGCCGCCACCCCCTCCATGAACCACGCCGACTCCCCCGGGGACTCTCTCTGGCTGCGCCGCGCCCTGGCCGTCAGCATCGGGCTGAACGCCGCCCTCCTGATCGCCTGCGCCTACGCGGTCCTGACCCGCGGCGATCGCGTCGAGAACCTGCAACGGTACCTGGACGAGCCGGAGATCCGCGAGCGCGTCGTGAGCGAGCTCGTGGCCGAGGCCGGCGGCTTCTGGGACACGCACAACGATCCCGACGTCGGCCGCGTCCTGCAGCCGGAGATCGAGAAGGACGGCGGGGAGCCGGAGCCCGTGCGCTCGAACGAGTACGGGATGCGGGAACGGTCCTACGAGATGCCCAAGCCGGACGACCTCGTCCGCGTCGTGTTCCTCGGCGACTCCCTCGTCTTCGGCAGCGGCATCACCACCGTGGAGCGCTCCGGCGTCCTCCTCCAGGATGCCCTCCGCGAGCGGAACGGGAACGACGACCTCCGCGTCGAGGCGCTCAACCTCGGGCTGTCGAGCTGGAACATCCTCGCGGAGTGCGCCTGGCTGCGCCGACAGCTCGGCATCCTGCGCCCGGATCTCGTCGTGCACGTCACGACGGTGAACGACCTGGACGACATGACCGGGGTCCGGGGCTACGGAGGCATGTCCAGGTTCTGTCCCCGCCTGCGGGAGCGGGCGGACAGCCGGGTCACCATCGGCCACGGCATGACGACGACCGGGCGGTTCAGCCAGAACCCCCTGCTCCACGCCGTCGACCACGAGAGCCGGGAGCGCTACCGAGAAGCCCGCGAGGCCATCGAGCGGCTCGCGGCGGCGGTCGAGCAGCAGGGCGGTCGCTACCTGATGGCCCTCCACTGGCAGACCGCGACGAGCATGGTCCGCGAGCATCTGACCGGCGGCCTCCGCGAGGACCAGCTGCTCTACCTCTCCCCGGAATACACCAAGGACCCGCAGACCTGGGTCTCCGACGAGAACCGCCACTGGAACTACGAGGGCATGCGGATCCTCTCCCAGCTCACCTACGGGCTGATCATCCGCCGGGACCTGCTCCCCACCCTGTCTCTCCCGCCGTGGGACGAGGCCGAGGAGGCCGTGCGTGCGTTCCACGATCCCGTCGTGGACGATCCCACGGGGGTTTCTCCCCGGAGCGACCTCTCCGAGCTGATCGAATCCTCGATCGTCCTGGTTCCCCTCACCCTGCGGCACGCGGCCCACGTCTACGGCGGCATCGATGCCGAGGGGCTGGTCGCGCCGTACGCCTCCCTCGTCCTCGCGAACCGTCCCGCGGGCCGGCTGCGGCTGCAGGGGAGTCCCCTCGGGCGGGTGGAGCTCCAGGACGTCCAGGTCGAGGTCTTCGCGGACGAGCACGTCGTCGGGACCTTCCAGGTGGGCCTCGACGAGCCGATCGACGTGTCCTGGGACCTGCCCGACGAGGTGCGCGATCGCGAGCACCTCGCCATCCGCCTGCGCTCCGACGACTACGGCTACGCGGGCGAGCACCTCCAGCACTGCGTCGTCTTCCGCCTCGAGCGCGTCTCGATCGAGTCCGGAACCGGCGACTGAAGCCCGGGCCGATCACCGAGAATCACGTCCCGGTGGAACTGGCGGGCGCGAGCCTGCACACTGGACCCCCCAGAACCCTCGCGAGGCGGAAGAGGAGCGCGAGCTCTCGCCGGAATCCCATGAGCTCACCCACGACGAATCCGTTCGCCCTGCTCCCCTCCGTGGAGCGGATCCTCCTCTCGAGCCCCGTGGCCGGTCTGATCGATCGGGTGGGGCGGGACCTCGTCGCGCGCTTCCTCGGGGAGGAGCTGGCGCGGTGGCGGGAGGAGATCCGTCGGGGCGAGCTCGACGCGGAGGTGACTCGATTGCGGCTCGAAGGGGGCGAGCTCCTGCGCACCCTCGAGGAGCGCATCCGCCGGGAAGAGGGGAGCGGGCTCACCTGCGCGGTCAACGCCGCGGGGGTCGTCCTGCACACCGGCCTGGGTCGGGCGCCGATGCACGTCGAGGCGGCGAAGGCCATGGAGGAAGCGGCGCGGAGCTTCTGCGTGCTCGAGGTGGATCGCTTCACCGGTGAGCGCAACCAGCGGGACGATCGGCTGGCCGAGCTCCTGTGCCGGCTGACCGGCGCCGAGGGCGCCATCGTCGTCAACAACAACGCCGCGGCCGTGCTCCTCATCCTGAGCACCTTCGCCGAGGGACGCGAGACGATCGTCAGCCGTGGCGAGCTCGTGGAGATCGGCGGTTCGTTCCGGATGCCGGACGTGATGGCGCGCGCGGGGACGAAGCTGGTGGAGGTCGGCACGACGAACCGCACGCGCATCGAGGACTACCGGCGCGCGGCGAGACCGGACACCGGGCTCCTGCTCGAGGTGCACTCCTCGAACTACCGGATGGTGGGCTTCACCGAGCAGCCCGGCTCGAAGGCGCTCGTCGAGCTCGGGCGCGAGCTCGGGATCACCGCCGCCTTCGACCTGGGATCCGGGCTCCTCGAGACGGAGGGCGTCGCGCCGCTCGACGTGCTGCCCGACGAGCCCCTCGTGCGCGAGGCGGTGGAGGTCGGCATGGACGTCGTCAGCTTCTCGGGGGACAAGCTGCTCGGCGGACCGCAGGCGGGGCTGATCGTAGGGCGGGACGAGGCGATTGCCGCGATGCGCGACAACGCGCTGTACCGGGCCCTTCGCCTCGACAAGGTGACGATCGCGGGGCTGGAGCGGACCCTGGAGCTCCTGCTCGAGGGCCGCGGCGGGGAGATTCCCGCGCGGCGGATGCTGCTCGCCACCGCGGACGAGCTCCACCCGGAAGCCGAGGCCCTGGCCGCGGACCTTCGCGGCATCGAGGGGCTGAGCGTGGAGGTGGCCGAGGACACCTCGCAGCCCGGGAGCGGAAGCGCCCCCGGCGTGTTCCTGCCCACGTGGGTCGTGCGCGTTCGCGCCGAGGAGCTGTCGGCGAGCGAGCTCTCGGCGGAGCTACGCGCGGGGGATCCGCCCGTCTTCGCGAGGATCCAGGACCAGGAGCTGCTCCTCGATCCGCGGACGTTCCTCCCCGGCGATGCCGATCGCGTGTTCGACGCCTTGAGCCTCCTGATGGATCGCGTCGGATGAAGCCGCGCCGGATCGTCGGGATCGCCCTCGTTGCGCTCGTCTCGGCGCTCGTGCTCGACGTGGCGGTGACGCTCCTCGTCATCCCGACCTACTGGCGCCCGCTCCCGCCCTTCGGCGCGACCACGAATCAGGCCCAGCGCGCGTGGGTCGGACGCCAGCGCATCCAGCTCGAGCTGGGCTTCGGCGCGGAGACGGGCGGAATCGGGCGGTTCGACGCGCTGCTCGGCTGGTCGAACTCCCCGAATACCACCTCGCACGACGACCTCTCCCACATCAACTCCCGGGGCTGGCGCGGGGCGCGCGAGTACGACGAGGATCCCTCGCCGGACGCGATCCGCATCGTCGCGTGCGGCGATTCGTTCACCTTCTGCCAGGAGGTCTCGGACGAGGACACCTGGCCCGCGATCCTCGAGGCGTCGTGGCCCGAGGCGGAGGTGATCAACCTCGGGGTGGGGGGGTACGGCACCGACCAGGCTTATCTTCGCTACCAGGGCGAGTCCACCGGCACGCGGGTCGACGTGGTGCTCATCGGGCTCCTGCTCGAGAACATCGGCCGCAACGTGAACCGCTTTCGACCCTGGTGGTATCCGAACGCGGACAGCGCGCCGACCAAGCCGCGCTTCCTCCTCGAGGACGGCGAGCTGCGCCTGATCGAGCAGCCCTTCGCCACCCGGGCCGAGCTCATCGCGGCGATCGAGAGCGGCGAGGTGACCGAGCTCGTCCAGGAGCACGAGTACTGGTCGGATCCCTACGTCCCCGCGTACCTCCGCTGGTCGGGAATCGTGCGGATGCTCTCGGGGAAGCGGGCCTACGAGGACCGCGGGCTGGCCCGCCTGTGGACCGACACGCAGGGCGAGCCCTTCCTGACGACGATGGCGGTGGTCGAGGCGTTTCACGCCTTCGCGAAGGACGAGCGCGGCGCGCGATTCGCTCCCGTGCTCGTCTTCCCCATCGAGCAGGACCTGGAGGGACTGCTGGAGAGCGACGAGCGCTACTGGACGACCCTGACGGACGCCCTCGACGCCGCGGGCATCGCTTACCTCGACCTGTCCGGTCCGCTGGCGGGGGCCGAGCGGGCCCGCGGACCGAACGATCCTTCCCTCTACCTGGGGAGCCACCTGAGCCGCGCCGGCAACGAGGTGATCGCTCGATGCGTTCACGAGTGGCTGGCGGCCAGGCTCGAGTGAGGCGCGGGACCGCTCGCGAACGCGCGCGGGCCGATCACTTCGTGTCGGTCCGGTCGCAGACCTGCCAGCTGATGTACTCCTCCTCGCACCGGTATTGGCAGGAGAGCCAGTACGTGCCGTCCGGCTCGGGGGTCCAGAAAACGTCGTCGATGGTCCGGAACCTGTATCGCGACACCTCCCGCTTCCAGGTCGCGACGCAGATGGTGATGAAGGTGAACGAGCACCGGCACTGGCCCTGTCCGTGCGCCCCGGTGTTGAACGAGAACTCCATCTCCTCTTCACTCTCGGTCGTGTACTCGTAGGAGGGAGTCAGCTCGTACGCGTCCTTCTTTCCGAGCGAGCCGCCGACGGTGACCTTGTATCCGCTGGTATGGGACAGCCTCTGCTTGGGGGGATCGTCGTCCGGGCCGACCTTCACGCACTTGAGGTTGCGGTTGTAGAAGTACAGCACCTGGCAGGCGGCCGGGGTGACCCTCTCCCAGTCGAAGTACCACGTCGAGAACCACCCGGGGGTCGGATCACACGCCGTCCGCACTCCCCGGGGCGCCTGGGGCATGCAGTCCGCTCCCGGATCCTCGCCCTGACGGGCCGCGTGGGAGACGCAATCCGCCCTCTGAAGACCCTCGTCCGCCGGGTCGCCGCCGATCTTCTCGATCCCGGCGCCCGGCGCGCGCGGCAGCGCGACGTGCTCCTTCGCGGAGCCTGCGCCCGGCGCCTCGTCGCGCCGGGAGACCCACCCGTCGCCGCCCCCCTCGAACGCCGAGAAGGCCGGGACGACCGCCTGGTAGCAGCCCTCGATCGGCACCTCGGTTCCGGTGTAGTCCGTCCCGTCCCCGGGTTCGAGGAGGAGGATCGTGTAGCCGCCACGGAGGCCGCCCTCGAGCTCTAACCACACGTTGTCGTCGAGGAAGCCCACGTAGACGATCCGCCCGTCGGCGGGCAGCGGCGCCACCGGTGGTTTGGGATTGACGATCGCCAGCGCGCGGACCCGGGGCATGACCCCGCCGCCGGCCATGGACGTGTAGAGTGTCGAGACGGAGATCAGCAACGCACCCTCGAACGTGGCGGTGTGTCTCGTCCTCAGGACCACGCCGCGATTCGCCTGCGTCCACCGGTTGCCGACTCCGTAGTAGGCCAGGAACCGGCTGATCCCGACGTCGTGGTACAGAGGCCCGATCCACAGGTCGAACGCGCCTTCGAAGACCGGCGTGATGCCCAGCATCCAGAAGGGCTCGATGTGCGCGGGGTAGACCGTGATGCCTTCCGGATCCGAGCAGGGTGCGAGCGGTACGCGGTCCAGCCGATTGTGGGACAGCACCTGCCGGTAGACACCGAGCGCGAGATCGTCGGGATAGACGGGAATGTCGACGAGGTAGGTCGAGCCGCAGTAGAACCCGGCGCTACTCTCGTACTCCGAGAGGTGAGCGATGTAGGTCGAGCCCGGTGGCGGAAGGCAGTGTCCCGTGACTCCACGATCGTCGGTCCATAACACGAGAGAGTCCATCCCCGCTGGAGTGTCGGGATCCTCCACGAGAACCGGGAGCCCGACGACGGCATCGCCGGCGTCGGACATCACGCGGAAGTAGAGCCGGCTCTCGGTCTCCGATTCCGGCGTATTCGATGGGCCGAGAAGAACGGCAAGGGCCGCCGCCCCGATGAGAGAAGACGCTGAGCCATTTCCCCACTGCATGGTCGATCCTCCTCTTGGCAATCACCTCGGGATCCGGACTGGACGGCAAGAATGTCCAGAGCAAGGGGGAGCGGTGCGGCCGGTCGGCCCGCACGAGACACGATCGCGGCGTCGATCGTCAGGGGGTACCGCGGAACGTGTCGATTCGATTCCTGTCCGCCGATCGAGTGGCACCCGAGCGCGTCGGCTCGTGGCTGCTCTTCGCAGGTCGCCGACGACGCTCTCCGCCGAGGATCCACCGCAGGAGTGGAAAGGGCCTCGACGATGGCATTGCAGGGTCGAATGCGCCTCATGGCGGTGCCGGTATTACCCGCCCGCCGGGGAGGGGTTTCCCGGGAGCCGCGCCGTTCTCGACGCGCTTCGATGGGAGTTCCTACATCGATCGCGGTTTCGCGGACGCGATGTCGACTCGACGGCGCTCGCTTACCACGCGGCCGCGGGAGCGTTACGCAGGAACTACCCGTGGCTTCCGCCCGAGGATCCTCAGGCTGTGGCGCCCGACGCGAGAAGCGCTTCTAGCCCTTCACGCACACGATCTGGCGCAAGGTGTGCAGCACCTCCACGAGATCGCTCTGGGCCTCCATCACCTTGTCGATGTCCTTGTAGGCCATCGGGGTCTCGTCGAGAACGGCCGCGTCCTTGCGGCACTCGACGCCCCGCGTGGCCCGCACGTGGTCGTCGACGCTGAAGCGCTTCCTCGCCTCGCTGCGGGACATGGCACGCCCCGCGCCGTGGCTGCAGCTCGTGAAGCTCTCCGGTTGCCCGAGCCCGCGCACGATGTGCGATCGCGCGCCCATGGATCCGGGGATGATCCCCAGCTCGCCCTTGCGCGCGCTGACCGCTCCCTTGCGAGTGACGAAGACCTCTTCGCCGTAGTGGGTTTCGCGTTGCACGTAGTTGTGGTGGCAGTCCACGATCGTGCCCTCGACCTCGAAGGAGCGCAGCTTCGGATCCGTGCGCAGCACGCGCAGGACGGCCTGCATCATCAGCTCGCGGTTCGAGCGCGCGTAGCGCTGGGCCCAGTCCACCGCGAAGACGTAGTCGGCGAAGTGCTCGGTCCCCTCCTGCAGATAGGCCAGGTTCCGGTCGGGAAGCGTGTCGAGCACTCTCTCCATGTCCCTCTTCGCCTGCTCGATGAAGAAGCGTCCGATGCGGTTTCCCACGCCGCGAGAACCGCTGTGGAGCATGACCCAGACGCGCTTCGTTTCGTCGAGGCAGAGCTCGATGAAGTGGTTCCCGGTGCCGAGCGTGCCGAGCTGCTGGACGTGCCGGCCGCGATCGATCTGGCGGAAGCGCGAGACGATGTGGCGATAGCCGGGCTCCATCTCGCTCCAGACCTCCAGCGCGGCCTTCGGCGGCTTCTCCCACGAGCCCTTGTCGCGGCGCCTCCGGGTCAGGCCGTGCGGCACGGCGCGCTCGATGCTCGAGCGGATGCGCGCCATGTCGTCCGGCAGGTCCTCGGCCGCCAGCGAGGTGCGGGCGGCCATCATCCCGCAGCCGATGTCGACCCCGACCGCGGCGGGGATGATCGCTCTCTGCGTGGGGATGACGCTCCCGATCGTCGCCCCGATGCCGAAGTGCACGTCGGGCATGGCCGCCACCCAGCGGAACACGAAGGGCAGGCTGGCGACGTTGCGGAGCTGATCCACGGCGGACTGCTCGACGGGGACGTCGCGAACCCACGCCTTGATGGGCGCGCCCTCGCTCTCGAAGCGGATGTAGTTCGGCAATGGCGTCCTCGCGGTCGGTGGGGCTCATTGTGCGAAAAGACCGGTCTCGCGGACACCATGCCCGCGCTATCCGCTCGACCTCGCAACGACCCGCCCCCTGCCCCGTTCTCCTTCGCGGAGGCACGCTATGATCGACCATGGGAAGTCGACGCTTCCGGAGCATAAGGCTGCGTCGTGAGTCACGGATTGTCCGGTGAGAGGTGCTTCTGGCCCGTGACGACGGCTGAGGACGAGGGAGTCGGGATGTCTAGTGGTGGAGCCTACGCCGGCCTGGCACCCCAGGGGGGAAAGGTGGTTTTGATATCATGTGAGGACGCTTTGTCTGGGCCTCAGGTGGGAGTCTCGCCCCGCGTCACGGGCATCCGCCCAAGGTGACCGATCCCCTAGCAGGAGGAACGACCATGAGATTCTGTCGTCACACCCGTCCGGCCTTCTCCCTGCTGTTCTCGATGTTCGTGGTCGTGTCGTGCCACGAGGAGGCGCCGCGCACCTCCACGGGAGCAAGGGAAGCCGGCGGGATCGAAGAAACCGCCGTCGAAAGTACCTCCGGATCTGGGCCTGATGAATCCGTAGTGAACGGATCCGGGTCAGGGATCACCGCGAACCCGGAATCGGCCAAGGAGGAAGGAGCGCCCGAGCCCGTCGAACGGCAACTCACAGTCGAGGCTCTACATGCTCTTCGGCTCGTGCGGAAGGAGACCGAGGGACTGGAAGGGCTCGAGCGGGAGAATCAAAGGCTCGACGAGTTCATCGCCTTGGTACAAGAGTCTCTGAACGCCCCTTCGAGCTCTGACTCGTACACGCCTGTCGGCGATGCCTACCTCTCGGATGTGCCGCCGACGGCGCTCTCCCAGCTTCATGCCGCGGAGGACGCTCGCAATGCCGCCGCTGAATGGAGCAAATCGGAGATCGATCGGATTCTCGAGATCATGAGGCAATCCTCGCCGCCGGGGTACGGTGGATTCCAGGATGATCTGAGCGCGATCCGGAGCGCACTCGAAAGCGGTGGCCAGAGCATCGACTGGCATCCCGTCATGCATCTGTTCGAGTAGCCCCTTCCGCAGGTTTCAGGCCCGCGCATTCTCCGGCGCTACTGCGACCGTTTCCTCTCGCGCCGTTTGCGCTTGCGGAGGCAAGAAGAGGTCGAACGACCAGCACGTATGGAGCCCTAACCGCCCTCTACGCCCGGTCGCTCGAGCCGGAAGCGATAGTCCGGCCAGAGGGGGCAGTTGAGGTCGGTCCAGCACTTGACCCGGTGCATCTCGTCGCGCGTCAGGCGCACGTCGTGGTGGCCGCCCTCGAGGAGGGGCCAGATGCCGCTCCGCAGGGTGCCGAAGCTCCGCGGCGCGGCCTTCTCGTGCTCGCGGCCGTACATGAAGTCGAAGTGGTGCATCCAGCCACCCTCGACGAGGCTTCGGTAGGAGGCGGGGACGCCGTCCCGATCGAGCGAGGCCGTCAGGTCGGGAGCCGCTCCCTCGCCGCCGTCGTGGCAGCCCACGCACCGGGCGTCCCAGACCGGCTGCACCACCTCCTCGTAGCCGAACGGCCCGGCTCCCCAGGAGGGCGCGAGGAGGCGGCTCGGCTCGCGCCGGAGGGCGAGCGGTCGGGAGGTCATGGAGGGGGGAGCCGAGCCCCGGTCCTCGTGACAGCCGATGCAGCCCCTCGTCTCGCCGGGCTGGAGCTGAACGACGCTCCGCATCCGCTGCAGCTCGTTCAGATCGGCGTCGAGCGCCTGGAAGTAGAGCACCTTCCCCGCCGGCGCCCGGAAGCTCGCGGAGCCATCCTCCTCGACCGGCGCGATGCCCAGGACGCTCTTCGCCACGTAGCTCGGCCACCCGTGGGGACCCTGGACCTTGTGCGTCGGCGTCGCGTACCAGTCCTGGAAGGGCTCGTGGTCGTTCTGGTACTCGCCGTTCTCGAGGCGGAGGAGCCCGGCGCGGACCTCCTCGCAGACCCGGATGTACTTCACGCTCCCGCGCTCGACGTAGCCCTCGAGCCCGCGGTAGACGTCGGCCATGAAGAACATGCCCTCGTCCGTCGTCTCGTCGACCGACTCCCGCGCCTGGCCGAGGATCGAGGGTCGCGGAACGGGCCGGAGCGGCGAGGGCGACATGCTGCCCATCTCGGGGTCGAGGTAGACGAGCTCGCGGTTGCCGTACCGATCCACGACGTAGAGCCCGAAGCGATCGTAGGGAGCGTGGCTCGCGAGGTAGAGGTCGCGGCCGATCGGATAGGGATCGCGGAAGCAGTGACTTCGAGCCCAGCTCATGTGGTAGTGCGGCTCGACGTCGGGCGTGATGTTCGTGATCGCGGCCGGATCGAAGGGGCCGTGGTCGAGGTCGATCAGGGCCAAGGGGCCGTTGAGATCCCCGCCGTGCGAGACGAGCGTGCAGAGGAGCTCGTCCGTTCCCGGCACCTCGCGGCCGTTCGCGTAGCAGTTGAGGGTGTTGTTCCCGAAGACGAGCTCCGGATGCGTGCCGTCGGGGCGGATCGCCCAGAGGGTGTGACCGAAGTCCGCGCCCTTGTCGAGGTACTCCGACCGCATCCACAAGATCCGCCCATCTCGCATCACCGCGGGCGTCCACTCGCTCAGGTTCGCGTGGGAGAGCGGGCGGATGTCCGAGCCGTCGGCTTCCATGCGGAAGAGGACGAAGGCCTGGGGGCGCCAGCAGAGGAACCGCGCCCGGCACCGCGTGCTCGTGAACGCCAGCCCTCCATCGGGAAGCGGGCACGGGAAGTAGTCGTGGAAGGGGCCGTCGGCGAGCGCCTGCAGGTCGCTTCCGTCGGCCCGCACGCGGTGGATCCGGAAGTAGTCCTCCTTCGTGGGGCGGAAGCTGAAGAAGACGGTCTCCCCGTCGAACGTCGCCACCGGATCGCGGGGGAAGCCGTCGCCCGCGTCGAAGAGCGTGGTGATCCTCGCCGCGTCCGGCTCGAGCCGCCCGTTCGGTCGGGGGATCTTCAGCACGCAGATCCCGCCCCCTCCCGGCCCCGCAGCGTCGAGGATGACGCTGTAGTTGTGCGAGGGCTCGAAGGGGTGCCGCTTCACGAAGAGGATGCGTTCGAGGGCCTCGAGCTCCGGCGAGCGCAGGAACAGCCGCCGCTTGGCGAGCCGGGCATCGAACCAGAGTTGCTGCCAATCGGGGCTGGTCCGCGGCAGGTCGTGAACCTCCTCGTGTCGCTTGCGGAACGCGACCGACTCGGCGCGCTCCGCGTCCACGTCCAGCCCCTGTCGCGCCAGGCGGTCGAGGATTCCCTCCGTCTGCCGGAGGATCCGCACCACCGGATCTCCCGGCTCGACGTCGCGCCACGTCAGGTCCTCGTGCTCGAACGCGTAGCGGAGCAGCTCCTCCTCCGTCGGCGTTCCGTCCGGGAGCGTGGGCACGGCGTTGGCGGCGAGGACGGTCGTCCAGCGCTCGCCGTCCTCCGACACGCGCACCTCGATCCGCCCCGGCATCCGGTCGCGGTAGCGCCCCTCGCGGTCGCGGGAGAAGACGACCTTCGCCACGAGCTCCGCGCGCGGCAGCTCGATCTGCGCCCACTCCTCGCGCGTGCCGGCCGCGATCCAGCTTTGCGAGTTACCGTAGCGGCCGTCGTTCAGGTGCTCGATCCGGTGGATCGCGTAGCCGGCGAGGCAGGAGGAGGCCGAGGCTCGAGCCCCGCGCGTCGCGAGGGCCAGGTTCTCGCCTCCCTCGGGCGCGTACACCTCCAGCTCGTCGATGCAGGGCTCCGCGCCCGGGGCGTCGAGGAGGACGAGGCGGACGTGGCGGGCTCGCGTCGGCGGGAAGACGAGCTCGTTCGGGCGGTCCGGCTCGAACCACCCGGAGAGCGCCAGGGGCGTGAGGAACGCGGCGAGAAACGGGAACATGCTGGTTCGGGATGGATCCCGTGCCGACACCGTACCACTACCGCGGCGGCTTGAGGCTTCCGTAGTAGGGATACGCGTCGAAGCGCTCCGCGCCGCCCAGGACGCGGGGGTCGCCCTTCTCGCCGAGCTCCGCTTTCAGGCGTTGCTCGAGCTCCTCGAGGATCGCGGCGTAGGCCGGATCCGCGGCGAGATTCGTCCACTGGCCCGGGTCGTGGCGCAAATCGTAGAGCTCGACGGCGGGGCGCGGCGCGAAGGCGCGCTCGTAGTAGGGGCGGACGAGCGGCTCGTCGCGATGCGCGAGGATCCACGCCTTCGTGGGACCGTCGTCGCAGTCGCCGTAGTCGCGGTGGCGCGTCGAGCCTTCGGGCACTCCCGCGGGCCAGCGATCGGGCTCGCAGTTCCACACGAACAGAAAGTCGTGCGTGCGCAGCGCGCGGCTGGGGTAGCCGACCATGCTCGGGAGCGCCTGGGCGGGCGTGTGGCGCTCGCGGCCGAGCAGGACGTGGTCACGCGCGGGATCGATCCGACCGCTCTCCTCCGTGAAGAGCAGCGGGAAGAGGCTGCGCCCCGTCATCTCCTCGGGAGGGTCGACGCCTCCGACCTGGAGGAAGGTGGGGGCGAGGTCGACGAGGGAAACGAAGTCCTCGACGCGTCGTCCCGGGATCAGGCGCGAACCCCAGCGCAGCGCGAGGGGCACGCGCGCGCCGGTGTCGTAGAGGTTGCCCTTGCAGCGGGGGAAGGGCATGCCGTGGTCGCCGGTCATGACCACGATCGTGTTCTCGAGCTCGCCGCGCTGCTCGAGCTGGCGGACGGCCATGCCCACCTCGCGATCGAAGCGCGTGACCTCGAAGAAGTAGTCGGCCACGTCGCCGCGCACCTCGGGTACGTCGGGGAAGCAGCCCGGGACGCGGATCGCCTCGAGGTCCATGCCCCGCTCCGCGCCGCTGCCGAGCCGGTAGGGGCGGTGCGGGTCGGAGGCGCCGAGCCAGAAGCAGAAGGGCGCGCCTTCGGGCCGCGCATCGAGGAACGCGGCGAAGCTGTCGTAGCGTTCACCCGCCGGCCGTTCCGTGCGCCCGCCCGCGTCCAGCTTGCCCGGCCCCCACGCCTTGCGCCAGGAGCCGACGTGGTAGCCCTTCGCTTCGAGCAGCCGCGGGTACACGGGGAACTTCGCGGGGAGCGTGCTGTGCAGGTTCGCCCCCTCCTCGAGTCGCCAGAAGTGCTGCCCGGTGAGGATCGCGCCCCGGCTCGGCGTGCAGGAGGGCGACGAGACGTAGGCGTTCGTGAAGAGCACCCCCTCCGCCGCGAGCTGATCGAAGGTGGGCGTCTCGACGACCGGCTCGCCGTACGCCCCCGCGTGCGGCCAGCCCCAGTCGTCGGCGATGCAGAAGAGGATGTTGGGGCGGCCCTCCTCCGGCTCCTGCGCGGCCGGGGCGCCCGCGAGCAAGGGAAGCAGGGTGCATGCGAGGACTGGGTGGACTCTTCGTGCGTTCATCTCTTCCTCCGTGGCTACGTCGGCGTGCTCTCGCGCCTCTCCGGTTTTCCAGGATACCCGACGCGTTCGCGGGACTACCACCACGACGATCGAGAGCTCCCTCGAAGAGGGAAGGTGGATGGAGATGAGACGTGGCCACCCGTTTTTGACCCTCGCGCTCGCCGTCGTGGTCCTGACCGCCTGCGACGGGTCGCGCGATCCCAGTCCGCCTCCTCGGGTGTCTCTCCAGGCTCTCTTCCGCGAAGCCGAGCCCGGGGACACGGTCCGTCTCCCAGAAGGCCTGTACCTGGAAGACCTCGACGTACCTCCTGGGGTATCCGTGCGAGGGGCGGGAGCCGATCGGACGACGATCGCGGGCTCCATCCACCTCGTGGCGGTCGGCGGGCGTCCCGTGACCCTGTCGGAGCTCACGCTCGTCCCCACGGGGCTGCGACGCCGAGCGCTCGTGCAGCTGGAAGGGGGATATCACGACGTTCACCACTGCCTTCTCGTCGGCAGCGGAACCGGTACGACGGTGAGGGCCTCTCGCGCGGAGCACGTCCGCCTGCGCAACAACGTGATCGTGAGTTCGTCGGGGGGCTATGCCGTGAGCTCGGGAGACGAGTGCGTGCTCGAGGTCGTGAACGACACGATCGTCGTGCACGGGTCCGGCATCGCCGCCCGTGGTCGGAGCCAGGCCTTCGTCCGCAATTGCCTGATCTATGGAGATCACGCCTCCGTGGTCAGCGGATCCGGTCGCTGCGAGGTGAGCCACTCCAACGTCTTCATCGCTCGTGACGACCGGATCAAGGGTCTGCCCCCGGAGCCGGGCATCGCGGGCTTGCCCTGCGCCCTCTTCAGCGAGAACCGAACCGCGTGGATTCCGGATCCGGGCGGGACTCCCGCGATTCCCTGGGAGCCGTACGGACCCCGGCTCCTCGACCCGATCCGCAACAACCTCATCGACGAGCGAGCGGAGAAGGAGCGGGGCAAGTGCGAGGGTCCGGGGGTGACGTTCAGCCCCCACTCGGCGGTCGTTTCGTGGGACATCACCGACTACCACCGAGCGCAGCCCGTGCACGCCCGGCACTCCGGGGCTCCCGACGACGGCGATCACAACCCTGACGGCACCCGCAACACGCTCGGGGCGTTCGGCGGTCCGGGCGGAGACTGGGGAGCGCTGGTGAGTCCCGCCCCGTGGCGGCCGGCGGTCTCCCTCCAGGAGCGCCTGGATCGCGCCGCGCCCGGGGAGACGGTGCAGCTTCCCGCGGGCCTCTTTCTCGAAGCGCTGGAGGTCCCGCCCGGCGTCTCCGTGCGGGGAGCTGGCGCCGATCACACGACGATTCTCGGCCGCATTGCGCTGTCCCCGACGGAGGATCACCCGGTCTCGCTCTCCGAGCTGACCATGATCCTGAGCGGCTGGGAGCGCGGCTCCCTCGTCGACGTCCGCTGCGGAGAGCTCGACGTCTTCCGCTGTCTGCTCGTCGCTCACGGCTACGCTTTCGCGACGGTGAACGCCGTCGGGGCGGACCGAGTTCGCTTGCGCAACAACGTCATCGTCGGAAACGGGTACGTGGTCTTCGGTCGCTACGGCGTGGAGTACGAGATCGTGAACGACACGATCGTCGGAGGGGCTGTGTATTTCATGGACGGGTGCTCTGCGGCGGTCCGCAACTGCCTCTTCTGTCCCGGGGAGGGGGGCACCGCGGTGATGCGTTCCGCGTCCGACTACGAGATCACCTACTGCAATGTCTCGCTGGGGCGGAATGACGTGTTCGGATCCCATGTGTTCGAGCGCCACGACGGTGTGTTCGGCGGAGATAACTACCCGGGAGTCGCCATGCAGGGATCTCTCCTGATCCCTCCCCTCAGCCCTGGAGTTGAGAATCGCGAGGACGAGGAACCCGATCCGCCGACGGCCGGGCGCGATCACGAGAAATACCTCTCCCCTGGGTTGCTCTGGGCGGTCGAATCCTTGCGGTCCTTCGACGTTGACGTCTACCGCCGCAGCCAGCCTTCGTTCGCCTACGGCCGGGGATGTCCGGACGAGGCGGATCGCAATCCCGACGGGACCCGGAACACGCTCGGGGCCTTCGGAGGGCCGGGAGGGGACTGGTAGGCGACGAGCGGGCCGCGCTCACTCGAGCTCGCGCGCGAGCTTCGCGAGCCATTCCTCGATGTCGGTCTCCGGGATCTCGAGCGTGTGCCGCGTGGGCTCGACGACGGGGTAGCCGCCGACGTCGTCCTGGCTGTCGATGATGCGGCCGGTGCCCTCGCGGACTTGGCGGACGATGCGCGCGTCGGTCGCGTCGCGGTCGCGGGGGCGGGCGCCGGCGTGGGCGGTGACGTGCTCGAGGACTTTCTTCGCGGGCAGGGGGACGAGGCCCTCCGGCCACAGGGGCCTCTCCTCGAGAATCCGGACGTCGCCCGCGACGAGGGGCGCGGGCTCGCCCTCGCGGTCGAAGGCGACGTTGTCCTCGACGAAGGCCTGGGCGAGACCGGACACGAGGGCGAGCCCCTCCCGCGTGCTCGGGCCGTGGAGCATCACGTTGCCCACGACGCAGAACCGCGGGGGCTGCGGGTCGACGGCGGCGCCCTTCCACTCGCTCTCCACGACGCCGCCGCGGATCGCCCCGTGGGCGGGATCGTAGATCACGTTGTTCACGACCACGCCCGTCGCGAGGGCCTTGAAGAGCGGGTTGCGCCGGACGTTGTGCGCGTAGAGGTTGCCGACGATCGCGATGTCGCGGCAGTGGTCGTGGATCAGGCTGCCCTTCGAGTGGGGACCCTTCGCGTGGGAGGAGTCGTGGAGGCCCTCGGCGACGATGCAGTGGCGGAAGGTGATGCGGTGCGAGGTCGCGTCGGGGCCCTTCGTTCGCTCGCCCGAGGCGCTCAGGTTCTCGTCGACCGCCCAGCTGATCGAGCAGTGGTCGATCACGACGTCGTGCGCGTTGCCGCCGGTGGTCGAGATTCCGTCCGGCTCCCACCCGCTCTTCTTCGGCTGCCCCGCGTCCCCAGGTCGCACGCGCAGGTGCTGGAGGAGCACGTCGTGGGTCGCGATGCGCACCGGGCCGCGGACGATCGTGATGCCCGGGGAGGGGGCGGTCTGGCCCGCGACGGTGACGTAGGGCTCGGCGATGACGAGGGACGTGCGGTCGAGATCGATGATCCCGCCCACCTCGAACACCACGATGCGCGGGCCCTTCGTCTCGAGCGCGGCGCGTAGCGAGCCGGGCCCCGCGGCGTCGAGCGTCGTCACCCGCAGCACTCGCCCCCCGCGCCCCGCGGGCGTGTCGGCGCCGAAGCCCGTCGTGTCGGCCAGGAAGGGCTTCGTCGCCTGGGCGTCGATCGCGGCCGCCAGGAGCAGGGCCGAGAACAGGACGAGCTTCGTCTTCGCGAGCATGGCTTCCTCCGTCAGTCCGTGATCACGTCGAGCTCGGCCACCGCGGCGAAGAAGTTGCCGTTCACCTCGGAGGCCGCGATGAGCGTCAGGAAGCGACCCGTTACCGGCTCGGCGAAGCGAATGATCTGCTCCTCTCCGGTGTTCGGCCAGGTCCCGCGGGCCGTCGGAGGGCCCTTGTAGCTCGATCGGGTGGCGACGAGGATCGAGTAGTCCGCGATCCGGCCGTTCGCCATGTCCTGCCGCGGGACGTAGCGCACTCCCGTCACGGCAACCGGCTCGTCCCAGGCGATCGTCAACATGTGGGGCATCGGTGTCGCTTCGTCGCCCCACGGGGTATGCCAGATGGTCGCGGGATCCCCGTCGATCGCGTGGCTCGCGGGAAAACCCTCGTGCGCGCTGTCCGCGGTCACCGTCGCGCCCAGGCGCTCGAGGAACGAGGGCTCGCGCACGAGTGCGTGCAGCAGAGCGGGATCGACCTCCACCTCCGGCGCGAAAGCGTCGCTCGCCGCGTAGTCGAGAAGGCTCTTGCGCATCTGCCGCGCCACGGGATTCTCGGCGAGGTCGCCGTCGAGATCGATGCTGCTGACGAGCAGCTTCCCCGCCCCGACCTTCGCCTCGAACACGAGCCCCAGCCGCCGGTTCGTGAACCAGTCGTCGATCACGTGCACGATCGGCCGCAGCCCCGCGGGCAGCGTGTCCAGCGAGAAGGCCGCCGCTCGCGAGACCAGATACCACCACTGCCAGTCGGAGTGGTAGTCGGTCGGGAAGCTCGCCAGCGCGGGATGCTCGGGATCGCAGAGAAGACCGAGCGTGTGGGGCGGCTGGCCCCTCGTCCACGACGTGTTCCAGAACACGGGGGAGAAGCCGAGAGCGACGTCCGACTCCACGCGACCGGGGGGAGGCAGCCAGACGAGGCGTCCCCCCGCGGCCAGGTGCGCGAGGGCGTCGTCGTCGAGCTCGCGGCTCATGCGCACGCCTTCCGGGGTGGCGGGATCGAGCGCGGCGGGATAGAGCCAGACACGCCAGTCGTTCTCGAACGGCGTGTCCCGGATCCTGACCCTGAGTCGCAGCAGGGCCGGCGCGATCTTCTCGTCGATCGTCACGGATATGCTTCCCAGCGAGATGAGGCCCCCCGCCTGGAGCGTGATGGGACCGAACTTGGTCGTGCCCAGCCACTCGCCGTCTTCCACGTCGAACCAGCAATCCACCGTCGCGTTCTCGAGATCCTTCGCGCCGTAGTGCGCGACCTCGATCGCGGCCTCGATCTCCTCGCCGGCGGTGAACACGCGCTTCTCGAGCCGGGCGAGGGGCACCGTCTCGCCGCAGAACCGGCGGAACTCCTCCGGCGTGCAGTACGGCTTCGAGTCCCAGAAGGGATCGAGCACTCCTACGAGCGCCGTCCCCTGGCCGGGGAAGTCGTGCAGGTCGAGGAGCTGGAAGCCCCCGAAGCCCGGCGTGCGCAGGGCGGACTCGACCTCCTCCTTGTAGCACGCGAGCTGGAGCATGCCCGAGGCCATGAGGAACTCGTCGGCGAGATCGCCCATGTGATTCTCGGCGAGCGTGTCGCGGAAGATCTCGAAGTTGCGGGCCTTCAGGAAGCCGGTGTACTTCGCCATCTCCTCGAAGTCGGGGTAGACGCACCACTGCCCGATCTCGTGGCTGACCACCGGCGCGTCGTGGGCGGCGACGAAGTCGCGGTAGTCCGTCGTCGTCTCCGGGGGCTTCGCGTTGATCCGCGAGCCCAGCCCCGCCCCCCAGTGGTGGATGCGCGGAGTGGGCGTGGAGTGGAACTGGCTCTCGGGGAGGATCGGCCAGCCCGCGCCGCTCGTGTAGACGTGCCGGCGATCCGCACGCTTCCAGTCCTCGACGAGGCCGGCCAGGTACGACGCCTGGTTCGCCCCACCCGGCTCGTTGCCGTAGGCCATCATCAGGAAGCTCGGGTGGTTTCCGTACTCGCGCAGGATCCGGAGCGCCTCGTAGCGGATCCACTCGTCCACCGGCTCGCCGTCCCCGATGCGTGCCCAGGCCGCGCACTCGACCTGGAGGTAGAAGCCGAGCTCGTCGGCGGCGACGAAGGCGGCCTCGGGCGGGCACCACGAGTGGAAGCGCATGTGGTTCAGCCCATGCTCCTTGCAGATCCGGACGATGCGCCGCCAGGACGCCACGTCGGTGGGGGGATGGCCGGTGTGGGGGAAGATGCAGCACTCGAGCGTCCCGCGCAGGAAGACGGGCCGATCGTTGACGACGATCTGCGTGCCGCGCGTGCTCACCTCGCGGAGCCCGAAGCGGACGCGGCGAGACTCGGCGTAGGTCCCGAGGAGCCGCTCGTAGGTCTCCTTCGACTCCTCCTGGATCCCGGCGTCGACGTGGAGCTCCGCCTCGACCCTCGCCTCGAGCTCGCCGAGGACGGGATGCCCCTCGTCCCACAGCGGGGCGTCCTCCGCCAGCTGATACGGCAGGGAGAAGACCTTCTCTCCCTGATCCGTATCGAAGGTCCACCTGCGGACGGGCACCCGGGATGCGTACTCGGGTTCCCGATACCCGGCCGCCAGCGTGAGAGTTCCCTTCACGCGCGCCGGAGTCGCGTAGCGGATCGTCACATGCACGTAGAGCCGGCGCTTCTCCACGTCGGGGAGGACCTGCACGTCATCGATCCAGACGGGACTCGTGGCGTGGAGCATCGTGCGCCCCACGATCCCGTTCCAGTTCGACTGCGTGTGATCGGAGACGCTGTGGGCGTTGATCCCGACGTCCACGTGCATCCGGTTGTCGACGAGGATCGTGATGATGTGCCGGCCCGGGGAGAGCTGCCGGGTCAGCTCGTGGCGATGCGGAGTCGACAGGGAATCCGCGTCGCCCGCCTCGACGCCGTCGATCCAGACCCGCGACGTCCAGTGGCACCGCTCGAGCTCGAGGACGACCCGGTGGAACCGCCACGACTCCGGAATCGCCACCTCGCGCTGGTACCAGGCCGCCCCGACGTAGTGGCGCTCGGGCTGCAGCCAGAAGGGGATCTTCACGTTGCCGGGCTCGCGATACCCGGCCATCGCCTCGTCCGTGAACCAGGAGCGATCGTTGACCCCCGCCGTCCACTCCGTGTCGACGGTCACCTCGTTCCCGTAACCCTGGGCCTGGAGGATGCCGGGCAGGAGCACGCGATCGGCGAGATTCCGCAGGAACCAGCGCTCCTCGACGCCGACGTCGTCCGGATCGAGCGCGAAGCGCCACTCGCCGGCGAGGTCGATGGATTTCGCGACGTCCTGCGCCGCGAGCTCCGGCGCGAGCGAGAACGAGGCCGCGGCGGCGAGAGCGAGTACGGAGATCGTGAGCGCCTTCATGAGAGCCTCCTCGGCGGGTATTCTACGCGCATGCCCCGCCGAGGAACCGCGTATCGAATCGATCTCGACTCCGTTCTGCGTCTCTGGTTCCACCGGCAGGGACTGACGAGGCCTCGCGGGCGCAAGCTGACGAAGAAGACCTTCGTCGAGCACCTCGAGCGCGCGGGCGGGCTGCAGCTCGACAGCGTCAACGTCGTGGATCGAGCCCACTACCTGACCCTGTGGAGCCGGTTCGGCGTCTACGACCGGCGCAAGCCCGATCGCTGGACGTACCACGACCGCGTGGCGTTCGAGCACTGGGGGCACGAAGCCTGCATGCTCCCCGCGAGCCGTATGCCGCTCTCCCTGCGCGGGATGCGGCGGTTCCGGCCCGATCACCCCTGGTGGAAGGAGTACATGCCCTCGCGGGCGTCGATCCGCCGAGTGCTGAAGCGCCTGCGCGAGGAGGGAGCGCTCGAGAGCGCGGACTTCGAGAAGTCGCCGGAGGGATCCGGGCCCTGGTGGGGGTGGAAGGAGGACAAGCGGGCGCTCGAGCTGCTCTGGCACGGGGGCAAGGTGGCGGTCTCCTCGCGCACCCACTTCCGCCGTGCCTACGACATCGCCGAGCGCGTGTACGGAGACGTGAAGCCCGCGACGACCGCGCAGTACGAGGACGGGTGGCTCTTCACCGGCCTCTCGGGCAACGGCGTGGCCACGGAGAAGCACCTGACGAACTACGTCACCGCCCCGCGCCTCAAGGCCGCGGATCGCAAGCGCGTGATCGCGCGCAACCTGAGGAAGGGGCGCGTCGTCGAGGTCGAGGTGGAGGGCCGGAAGGGCAAGTTCTTCGCCCGACCCGAGGATCTGGAGAGCGCGAGCCGCCATCCCGCGCCCGAAGGCACGACGCTGGTCTGCCCCTTCGACTCCCTGCTCTGGCAGCGCGAGCGGGCCGAGGACCTGCTCGGCTTCCGCTACCGCATCGAGATCTACGTGCCCCCCGCGAAACGCAAGTACGGCTACTACGTCCTGCCCATCCTCCACGAGGGGCGGCTCGTGGGGCGCCTCGATCCGAAGCTCCACCGCGACCGCGACGAGCTGGAGATCAAGAAGATCCACCTCGAGGAGGGCTTCCGGCGAGGCCGCGACTTCGACGCCGCGTTCGCCGAGGTCCTGCGCGAATTCGGGCGCTTCCTGGGGGCGGGGAAGATCAAGCTTCCCCGCGGCTGGGGAAAGCTGCTCGCCTAGCCTTCGCTCTCGCGAGCCCGGATCCGACGCGCCCCCTCGATCATCGCGAGGTAGTTGTCGACAGGAACGTAGTCGGGGATCGAGTTGCCCGAGCCCAGGGCGTACCCGCGCGCGGCTCCGCGGTACTCGGTGCCGAGGCGGAACACCGCATCCTCGATCTCCGCGGGAGGCTGGCGACACAGGAAGTCCATGTCGAAGCCGCCGAGCAGTCCGATGCGCTCGCCGTAGTCCTCGATCCAGCGCGCGAAGGGGGCGATGGCGTCCTCGTTCGAGTGCTTCGCGTCGATGCCCGCGCCGATGAAGTCCTCCATCACCGCGAAGATGCAACCGCACGAGTGCCACAGGAACGGCTTGCCCGCGTCGTGGACGGTGGCGATGACGCGCCGGTACTGGGGGACGACGTGGTCGCGCACCGTGGAGGGATTGGTGAGCAGCGACGTCTTGAAGCCCAGGTCGTCGCCCACGCGGCACGCGACGAAGTCCTCCGCGTAGCGGTCGAGGAGCTCCCGCCAGAGGGTCACCATCAGATCCCCGATGCTCCGGAAGAGATCGCCGTAGAGCTCGGGATCGTCGACCTGCACGTAGGGGAGGTATTCGAGGCCGACGAGATCCTCGGCGATCTCGAACACGCCGTTCCCCACGCCCCCGACCGCCTTCATCCCCTCCGGCAGGCTCGCGACGAGGGCGTCGAGCCACGGAACCGCCTTCCGCCAGAAGAGCTCGGGGAGCTCCGCCCACGGGTAGGCATCGAAGTCCGCCCGGTTCTGGATGGGGCCCGGCCGGCCGCCGAGGAGTGCTCCATGCTCGGGGAGGACGTCCGTGATGCACACCTCGAAGGTGACCACGTCGTAGGTCATCTCCCGGAAGAAGCGGCAGTACTGGCGGAAGAACTCGCGGATGTCCGGCGGGTGGCCGCCGAGCAGCTCGACGAACCGCGCGTCGAGGACCCGCTCCATGATCCGAGGATCGATGATGTGCTCGTAGATCGGCAGCCGCTCCGGGCGCCGGTTCCGCATCACCGAGAGGAAGTGCCGGTGGTCGGGGAGGAAGCGGCGGCCGTCCCTCATCGATCGGATCCCCGTACGACGATGCGGACCTCGTCCCCGCGGTTCGCGAGGTCGGGACCCCAGCGGACCTCCTTCGCGGTCAGGACGAGGCGAACGGAGATCGGATCCCCGGTACGTCGAGGAGGGTAGTAGCGCAGCTCCCAAGTGCCGCAGTACCCCCGCGCTTCGAGGGCACCGTCCGCGTTCGTGCGGCCCGCGAAGCCGCTGCGCCACTCCTTGGTGATCAGCCGTCGTAGCGCCTCGTAGGCAGGCTTCGGAGTCATGTCCGCGCGCAGGAGTCCCGCGGGAGCGTTCTGCCACGCGCCGTGGTCCGAGAGGTCCCACCAGGTGATCGCTTCGACCTCGGGGTGGGCGAACAGACGGCGGTAGACGCGCTCGACCTCGCGGGCCTGGCGCGCTTCCCCGTCAGGAGTGGTGCGCCAGGGCGCTCCCCGCTCGCCACGCGGCCCGGAGACGATCGTCACCTCGGTGAAGTGCAGCGGGAGCCCGAAGCGAGCGAAGCGACGGCAGACCTCGTCGATCCGCGCGTCGGACCAGACACCGCCGTGCATGTGGGATTGGATGCCGATGACGTCGAAGGGAAAGCCGCCGTCGGGCTCGCGCAGGGCCTCGATCAGCTTCGCGTAGGCCTCGTCCGTTCGATAGTCGTTGATCAGGAGCGTTGCCCTCGGATTCGCCTCGCGGGCCTGGGCGAACGCGGTCCGGATCAGCTCGATCACTCCCGTCTCCTTCCACGTGCGCGTCTGCTTCGTCCCACGCATGCCTTCGCGGTCGAAGTGCGTGGCCTCGTTGACCACGTCCCACACGTCGATGCGACCCGCATACTCCTCGGTGCAGTCGTGGGCGCGAGCGAGGGAGAGTCTCCGCACCTCCTCGACGTCGTCCGGCAGCCATGCAGGATCGGCGTGGTTCCACAGGAGCGGGTGCCCCTTCGTGGCGATTCCCCGCTCGCGACACCACGCGGCCATCTCCCCGATGCGCGCGGCCTCGGTTCGACCCCGCTCGCGCTCGTAGGTCCACCAGTAGAAGGGAAGGGTCGCGAAGTCGAGCAGATCGGCGAAGCGCGCGCGGTACGCCTCCTCGAGCTCGGGAGCAGGACACCGTCCGAACAGGAAGAGGTTGCATCCGAAGCGGCAGTCGGACGCCGTCTGTCGCGCCTCGATCTGCACGCCTCCGAGCGCCGCGCCGTTCTCGTCGACGACCCGGATCACCAGGGGCTGCATCCGCGCGTGCTCGTCCCGCCCCGCCGCCTCCTGGGCCGCGCCGATGCCCGTGGCGAGCCAGGTGGCGGCCAGGATCGCCGCCCCCCGCGTTCTCGATCGTCCCGTGCGCATCCTCACCTTCCCGTCGCGCCGCGAACGTGACCGTAGCGGAAGTAGACCTCGAGGGTCTGGGCCATCAACGCGGTGGACAGCACGCGACCTCCGCTCGCCCCGTAGGGGCCGACGGGATTCCACGAACCTCGCTCGTCGCCCTTCTGCACCTGGGCGTCGAGCACGGCCTTCTTCATCTCCGCGTTCCACGCCTTCCAGTGCTTGCCACCCGTCTGGAACAGAGCGTAGGTCGTGTCGCGCAGGGCGTAGAGATCGAAGCGCCGGCTCTTCGCCTTCCAGCGAGCCGGGCTCCTCGTGAGCTGATTCGCCTGGCGGACCATCAGGACCTGGGCTTCGGGATCCTGGCCGAGGAAGAAGCGCGCGAGGAGAACCGCGCCGGTCACGTCCTCTCCCCGGTCCGGGGAGAAGCGAGGACCCTCGCCGTCCCCCGGCGCGAGGGGACGAGCGCGGCCGCTCTTGTCGTCGGAGATCTCCTCGATCCAGCCCTCGACCGCGTCGAACACTCCCGGTGGCACCTCCACTCCCGCTTCGAGCGCGGCCAGCATGGGCAGCAGGACTCCGATGGTGATCGAGGTGTCGCCGTGGGGACTTCCCGCTCCGTGCTCCCAGCGGTCGTTCGAATCGCGCGCCGCCAGCAGATGATCCACCGCCCGCTGCGTGGCCCGGGCCAGCGCGGGCGAGTCGGCGTGGAGCGCTGCCTCCGCGAGGGTCCAGGTCGCGAGGAGGTGCTCGTAGAGCGCCTCGGGATTCGTCTCGATCTCGCCGCCGGCGGTCTCGCGCGCGGTGACGATCCGGCCGGTCTCCCGATCCTGGGTGTCGATGAGCCACAGGACGCCGCGCGCCACCGCCTCGCGGTGCTCTCCGACGGCGGGGGTGTGGCCCGCGCCGAGCAGGGCGAGCAGGGCCTGGGCGCTCGCCCCCACCTCGAAGAGGGGATGACCGCCGTGGGCGGCGCAGTCCCAGCGGCCGTCGGGCTCCTGTTGCTCGACGAGCCACCGCAGGGCCTCCTCGAGGGGCCCGGTGGTGCCGCTCCCTCCCATCGCGCGAACGTTGCGGCTGCCCCCGATCCTCACGCCGAACCGGCCGTTCGACCCGTACCCGGCGTCCTGGGCCTTGCCGGAGGGAATTCCGGCCGTCGCGACGTCGAGGGGGAGGGGGATCCGGTAGAGGATCGTCTCCTCGACCGCCAGGTCGGCGGTGGCGGCCGTCAGCCGCAGGTCGATGTCCCAGACGACGGGGTCCTCGCCGTAGGCGACCCAGAAGGTCCGCCACCGCTGCACCGCCAAGCGGCGACGGGCGAGGTCCTCGGGGGAGTCGCCGTCGCTCCAGGGATAGGCGAGCCCCCCGCAGATCTCCGCGAGGGCCTCGTGGAGGGCGCCGGCGAGGGGGGCGGCGAGGTCCGTCTCGCTCAGAAGGTTGAGCAGGCCGGGGAAGGCCTCCCGGCCCAGCCGCACCAGCTCCGCGCGAGCGAGCGCGGAGGACTCCGGCGCACCGTCGATCCACTCCAGGAGGAGGAGCTCGGGGCGCTCGGAGGATGCGAGGAGCGGAAGCGCCGCGCTTTCGGACGCTTCGGAGGCCTGCTCGTCCTCGACGGGCGGAGCCGCCAGGGGACGCAGGCGCCGACCGTCGCGGTACACGCCGCTGATCAGGTCCGGCTCGAGCGAGCCGTCGGGGTGCCAGTAGCGAAGCTCGCCCTGGATCACGCCGTCGACGAAGGCGCACTCCGCCATGCGCCGTCCGCCGGGCCAGAAGAACTCCCAGGGCCCGTCCTTGCGATCGCGGAACGAGTTCCCGGCGCAGCGCGGCGAGCCGTCCTCGTGCTCGAGCCGCACGAAGGAGTAGATCCCGCTACGCTTCCGATCGATCGAGTTGCCGGGCGTCCACCAGGTCCACTTGCCGTTTCGCCGTCCCTCGACGTAGTCGCCCTCGGCTTCCTTCCCCCCCCGCTCGCGGTAGAGCTTCCACGTGCCGGTTCGCAGACCGCCCGCGTACTCGCCTTCCTCCTTCCGCCGCCCGTTCTCCCAGCGGAAGCTCCAGGGACCGATTCGCTCACCCGTCTCGTAGCGGCCCTCGGAGGCGAGCTTGCCGCCCGGCCACCAGCTCCGGTAGGGCCCGTGGTTGATCGCCTCGCCGTCCTCGCCGCGGACGACCTCCCGGACGACCCGCGGGGAGCCGTCGTCGAACAGCTCGCGGATTTCCTCGGCGCTCGGGGGGGCGGCGGAGACGGCGAGAGCGAAGGCGAGGACGAACAGGACGGTGCGCATGAGGGGAACCCGTGGGCGATGGCTGGACATGGAGCGTCCCAGCATAGCTCGAACGGGGCCGATGCGCGGCGGCTCGTGCGCGCCTACTCGTACCCGAGGACCAGGTCGTAGGCGTTGTGGAAGATCGTCTTCTTCCCGTAGCTGAAGCCCTGAGTGGACAGGGTGGCGCCGCAGAGGTTCAGGTCCGTCGTGATCCTCAGGGAGAGGCTCACCAGGCCGGCTCCCACCTTCGTCAGCGGTCCAAGCACCTCGCCTCCGGGATCGCCGATGTTGACGAGGAGGACCCCCCACGGAGTCGGAAGCTCGGTCTGGGTGGCATAGCCGACGATGAGGGCGACGAAGTTGTCCTCGATGGAGTTGTCCACGGTGCCGGTCCAGGTGCCTCCCAGGGTCGGGATGTCAGCCACGTAGCCCGTCTCGTTCTGGTTCCCCGAATCGTTGCGGAAGGTGGCGGAGGAGCGTCTGAGCTCGATCTCCAGGAGCCAGATCGCCCCCCGATCCGTCCCTCCGTCGTCGTCCAGGGCCGCTCCGACGGCCATCGTGGCCTTCAATCCCCCGTTCATCGCCTCGAGAACGGCCCCACTGGCTCCGAAGATGTCCCGATCGTCGAGCGGGCCGTTGAACCCGCCCTGCTCCGCGCTGATCTTGCCGACCCCCGAGATCAGCTGGGATCCCCGCAACCCGAGCACGTAGACCGCGCCGCGGTTGACCCCCCCGTCGTCGTCTCCCGTGGCGCCGATGGCCAGGTACTGCTCGAAGAAGCCGTCCCCGGGACCGAGTGCACAGATCGACGATCCGAAGCGATCACCGTCCTCGAGCTCGAGCAGGCTGCTGGTCGCGTCGCTCACCGGCAGGAAGAAGGAGAGCGTGGGATCCGTAGCGTGCATCTGGACGATCCACGCCTCTCCCCGGTCGATGCCCCGCCCGTCGCCGAAGCGGGCGCCGATCGCGAACTCGTCTCCGAAGAACCCGTCGAGATGCCCGAGGCTGGTGAGCGCGCAGCCGAGGTTGTCGCCGGCCGCCGCTCCCACGTGCTGGCCGCCGATCTTGTGGTGGCCGCTCACCGTACCGTCGTCCTGGAGCAGGAGCAGCCAGACCGCGCCCGCGCCGATCCCGCCGTCGTCGTCGCCGGGAGAGCCGACCAGGAGGTCGTCGTGGCCGTCTCCGTCGTAGTCCGCGTAGGCGGCGACCGAGTAGCCGAAGTTGTCACCGCTGTCGAGGGTTCCCGTGAAGCCTCCCTCGGTGGCGCTGATCTTCTGATGCGCACGCACGGTGCCGTTGGTGTTCAGGAACAGGATCCACACCGCGCCCGCGTTCGAGGCTCCGTCATCGTCGCGCGGGGCGCCCACCGCGAGGTCCGTCACTCCGTCGCCATCGATGTCGCCCAGGTTGGTGATCGAGGCCCCGAAGAGGTCGCCGTCGTCGAGTACGCCGGTGAAGCCTCCGGTCGTGGCGTTGATCCTGACCGACGACTTCACGGTGCGGTTGGGGTACATGTACAGCACCCAGATCTCGCCGCGATCCACCCCGCCGCGGTCGGCGCGCCAGGCTCCCGAGGCGAGATCGACGAAGCCGTCCCCGTCGAGATCACCGAGGGGAGCGATGGAGATTCCGAACCAGTCCTCGTCGTTGAGGATGCCGTTGAATCCTCCGACCGTGTCGCTGATCTTCTGCTCGCTGAGTACCTGCGGAGAAGCCGCGACCGCACCTGTCAGCAGAACCGGGACCAGCAGCCCCCGGAGAAGGGCGATGGGGCGATGGACGAGCATGTGGGGTCTTCACTGGCGGGAGGCCGCCCGTGGAGACACCAGACTATCAGAGAAATACGACTTGGTACAAAAACCCTGAGTCAAGTGGATAGTGGGAAGAAAATGCCGGGTATTCGTCGCCCCCCGACCTCGTGAGAGGGGGGGCATCCGAGGGGCGGGATCCCGCCCCCCGTCCGCGGGCGCCGGGGAGAAAACCCCGGGCTCCCTCTACTGCTCGAAGCCCACGACCAGGTCGTAGGCGTTGTGCATGACGATCTGGCTGCCGAACGTGATCGCCTGGGTGGCGAGGAACGCCCCGCACGCGCCCAGGTCGTTCGTGAGGTCCAGGGTGAGAACCACCGACGGCGCCCCCACGCCCACGAGGGGGCCCAGGATCTCGGACTGGGGATCGGCGAGGTTGACGAGGAGGACTCCCCACCTGGTCGGGAACTCGAGCGGGCTGGCGTAGCCCGCGACGAGCGCCGCCGTGTTGCTCCCGATCGAGGTGTCCACCGTGCAGGACCACGTGCCGTCGAGGATGGGCGCATTGGCGATGTAGCCCGTCGCGTTTTGGCCGCCCGAGTCGTTGCGGAACGTAGCCGTGGGGCCGTCGAGACAGACGTCCAGGATCCGTGCCGCGCCGCGATCCGCTCCTCCGTCGTCGTCGAGCGCCGACCCGACGGCGAAGGTGGCGCACATCCCGGCTCCGACCGGCTCGAGCAGGGCCAGGCTCGTGCCGAAGATGTCCCGGTCGTCGAGGGGGTCCGAGAGGCCGCCGTCCGTCGCGCTGATCCTGCCGACGCCCGCGACCAGGCCGGCGCCCTCGAGTCCGACGATGTAGGTCACGCCGCGGTTGGGGCCGCCGTCGTCGTCGCCCGTGGCCCCGATCGCCAGGTGCTGGTCCAGGAATCCCTGGGGGGGGCCGAGCGCGGTGATCGAGGAGCCGAAGCGGTCCCCGTCATTCAGGTCGAGGAGCGGGCAGGTGACGTCGTTCACCACCACGAAGGTGGACAGGGTGGGATCCGTGGCGTGAACCTGCGCGATCCACACCTCGCCCCGGTCGACGCCGCCGGCGTCGGCGAAGCGGGCTCCGACGGCGAAATCGTCGGCGACGAGACCGTCCAACTGGCCGAGATGGGCGAGGGAGTAGCCCAGGTTGTCACCCGCCGCGGCGCCGAAGTGCTGGGCGGCGAGCTTGTGGTGATCCGTCACCGTCCCGTCGTTCTGGAGCAGCAGCAGCCAGACCGCGCCGGAGTTGGCTCCGCCTTCGTCGTCTCCCTGAGCGCCGACCAGGAGATCGGCGTTCCCGTCGCTGTCGTAGTCCATGAAGGTCGCGACCGAGGTGCCGAAGTTGTCTCCGGCGGCCAAGGGTCCCGTGAAGCCACCCTGGAGGGCGCTGATCTTCTGCTCCCCCTTGACCGTGCCATCCGCGTTCATGAACAGGATCCACACCGCGCCCGCGTTGTACGATCCGTCGTCGTCCCGGGGAGCGCCCACCACGAGGTCGGTCACTCCGTCGCCATCGAGGTCGCCCAGGTTGGTGAGCGAGGAGCCGAACTCGTCGCCATCCAGGAGCGGTCCGACGAGGCCTCCGCTCATGGCGCTGATGGACGTGCTCGCCTTCACGGTCTTGTCCGGATTCAGGAAGAGCACCCAGACGGCGCCACGATCCATGCCGCCGTCGTCGGCGTACCGGGCACCGACCGCGAGGTCCGTGACCGTGTCTCCGTCGAGGTCGCCGAGGGACGCGAGGGAGAAGCCGAACCAGTCACCGTCGTTCAGGGGACCGGCAAAGCCCCCTTCGGTGGAGCTGATCTTCTGGTCGTCGACCAGCTGGGGGGCGGCGGTGGCGAAGCCGGCGAGCAGAACGGGAGCCAGGAGCGCGAGAGAGCGGTGGGCGCGCATTGCGAACCTCCACGAGGTTGGGTGTGTGCAGAACGAGCGGTCAGCCTAGCAGATTTTTCCAACTTCGTGAAAAGGGGCTCCATTTGGGTCTCTTCGATGGGAAATTCCCCCGGAATCCGGGCCCATGGCCCCCCCCGCCGCCGCCATCGGGGGCGAGGGGGGCGCGCGAAGAGCCCGTATCATCCTCCCCATGGTCCACCCGTCGTTCCGCCCCGTCCTCGGCCCCGCGATGGCGGGACTCCTCCTCTCGCTTCTCGCCGCCTCCCCGGCCCCTCCCCGGGAGGAGCCCCGGCCGGCCCTCGTGCCCTGGCCTCAGAGGGTGGAGTGGCGCGACGACTCGTTCACTCTCTATCCGGAGACTCGCATCTTCTCGCATGCAGGTCAGCTCGAGGAGGCGAAGTGGCTGGCGAGGGCTCTCGAGGAGACGACGGGAGTGCGGCTGGAGATCGTGGAGAGAGGTCCGAGCCAGTTGGTGAAGTCCGAGATCAGGTTGTGTCGAATTCCCGAGCTCGCTGACGAGGGTTACTTCCTGTACGTCGATCGCTTCTCCATCCTCCTCGCGGCGGCGTCTCCCGCCGGCATCTTCCGCGCGTGGCACACGCTCCGGCAACTCATGTCCGCAGGATCGGAAGGGAAGGTGACCTTCTCAGGCGTGGATGTACGTGACAAGCCACGTTTCGCGTGGCGGGGCGTGATGCTCGACTGTAGCCGCACCTTCCAGTCGATCGAGTATCTGAAGAAGACGATCGACCGCATGGCCGAGTACAAGCTGAACGTGCTGCACCTGCACCTGACCGACGACCAGGGGTGGCGGATCGAGATCGACGCGTACCCCGAGCTCACCGGAAGGGGCGCGCGCTTCCCCGAGCGCTTCGCCGAGCCCGCGGCGAACCACGGCTTCTACTCGAAGGCCGAGATCCGCGACCTCGTCCGTTACGCCGGCGAGCGCTTCGTCACCATCGTGCCCGAGATCGAAATGCCGGGGCACAGCCTCGCCGCCCTCTCCTGCTACCCCGAGCTCTCCTGCACCGGCGGGCCCTTCGAGATCTACCCCTTCTTCCAGGGACCGGGGATCACGAAGGAGATCTTCTGCGCGGGGAACGACAAGACCTTCGCCTTCTTCGACGCGGTGATCGACGAGGTCGTCGAGCTCTTCCCCTCCGAGTTCGTCCACGTCGGCGGCGACGAGGTGCCGAAGGAGCGCTGGCAGCAATGCCCGAAGTGTCAGGCGCGGATGAGGGACGAGAACCTCGCGGACGTGCACGAGCTGCAGAGCTGGTTCATCCGCCGGGCCGAAGCGATGCTCGAGGCCCGCGACCGGCGCCTGATCGGCTGGGACGAGATCCTCGAGGGCGGGCTCGCCCCCAAGGCCACGGTGATGAGCTGGCGCGGCACCAAGGGCGGCATCGCCGCGGCCCGGGCCGGCCACGACGTGGTGATGAGCCCGACGAGTCACTGCTACTTCGATTACACCTACGGCCGCATCGACTCGGAGCGCGCGTACTCGTTCGAGCCCGTCCCCGCGGAGCTGACCCGGGAGGAGGGGCGGCACGTGCTCGGCCTGCAGGCGAACTTCTGGTCCCACATCGATCGGGAGCCCGCGCTCGTCGACCGCCAGCTCTTCCCGCGCCTGCTCGCCATCGCGGAGCGGGGCTGGTCGGCGAAGGAGGTGCGCGACTGGCCGGACTTCCGCAGGCGCCTGCAGGCGCACCTGCCCCGGCTCGTCGAGCTCGGCATCCGCTACCACGCGCTCGACCTGCTCGATCCCGTCGCGCGCTGGACGCCGGACGACACGCCGGCGGACTTCACGGAGGTCGAGTGGGACGTCTCGTCGACGATCGACGAGCCCGGCGACTGGCGGGTGCTCTTCCAGTACGAGGGCGGCGCCCACCGCCTCGAGATCGAGAGCGTGAGCCTGATCGAGGATGGAGAAGTGCTGGCGACCGACGAGCACCTCGCGTACACCGGAGCGCGGGACGTGGACAACACCTTCCTTCTACGCGTCCCGCGCGAGCGACCCGCCGGGGGCACGATCCTGCGCGCGAGGATCCGTGGAGGAGGCGGAGTCGATTCCACGGGGAGCGTGTACGTGTACTGAGCCCGCCGTTCCTCCGTTGCTTCGCGGTGCGCGCACCTGGCGCTGTACGTCCACGAGCAAGGATCGGGAGCGGATGAATCCTCCTGGGCGACCGAGGCGGGGTGCGGGAGGAAGTCGTCTCGTCGCGGAGGATCTAGCGGACGTTCCCCACGTAGTGCGACGTGAGCTGGCGCTCGCGGACCGCCGGATCGGTGTAGTCGGGGATCAGCATCGGGGCGACGCGATCGAGACCGACGCCGGCTTCCTCGAGCTCGACGTGGTACTTGTTCACGTGCTCGAGCGTGAGCGCGCCGTCCTTGGCGTCCGACTTCACGTATTCCGCGGCAGTGCGGCCGGAGATGCGGCCGAAGACGATGATGTCGAGCAGCGAGTTGCCCATCAGACGGTTGGCGCCGTGGATGCCGCCGCCGACCTCGCCCGCGACGAACAGCCCCGGAAGGGGTGACTCGCCGGTGTTCTGGAACTCGAGGCCGCCGTTCTGGTAGTGCAGCGTCGGGTAGATGAGCATCGGCTCCTTCGAGATGTCGATCCCGAAGCGCTTGTACAGGATGTACTTGCCCGGGAACTCCTTCTTCACCGTGCCCTCGCCGACGAGCATGTCGATCATCGGGGAGTCGAGCCACACGCCCAGCTTGCCGGTGGGGGTGGGGACGCCCTTGCCGGTGACCACGCACTGCTTGACGATCGAGGCGGCCTCGACGTCGCGCGGCTCGCGCTCGTTCACGAACTGCTCGCCGTCGATGTTCACCAGGTTGGCGCCCGAGCCGCGGAACTTCTCCGTGATCAGGATGCCCTCGGCCTGCTCGGGGAACACGATCCCCGTCGGGTGGTACTGCACGGTGTGCAGGAAGCAGACCCCCACGCCCGCGCGGTAGGCCATGACGATGCCGTCGGCCGTGGCGCCGTAGTGGTTCGTGGTCATGAAGCCCTGGATGTGCAGACGGCCGGAGCCGCCCGTCGACATCACCACCGCCTTCGCTTTGACGACGTGGTACTCCTGGGTCTCCAGGTTGTAGAGCACCGCGCCCGCGCAGTGGCCGTGCTCGTTCAGGATGAGCTCGACGGCGGGGGAGAACTCCAGGATCTCGATTTCGCGGTTGCGCACCTCGTCGCGGACGGTGCGCATGATCTCCGCGCCCGTGATGTCCGCCGCGTAGTGCATCCGCTTGCGGCTGGTGCCGCCGCCGTGGATCGTGTGCAGGCGGCCGTCGGGGAACTTCGAGAAGTTACAGCCGAGCGTCTCGAGCCATTGGATCGCGTCAGGCGCGTTCGTCACCAGGGCCTCGACGAGCTCGGGGACGTTCGTGAAGTGCCCGCCGCCCATCACGTCGAGGTAGTGGTAGTACGGCGAGTCCTTCTGACCCTTGGTCGCGGCCTGGATGCCGCCCTCGGCCATCATCGTGTTCGCATCGCCGTGGCGGAGCTTGTTCACGAGGGTGACCTTGACCCCCAGCTCCTGGGCGATGAGCGACGCGGAGCTCCCCGCGCCCCCGCCGCCGATCACGAGCACGTCGGTCTCGAAGTCGGGCTTCGACAGATCGACCTTGTCGGGATCGACCCGGCTCTTCGCCTCGAGCAGGTCCGCCATCTCGTGGGCGATCGCGTAGCCCTTGCTCGCGCCGACCTTCAGCTCGCGCCGCCCCTCCTCCTTGAAGTCGGGGTGGTTCTCGAGCATCACCTTGCGCTCGTCCAGACTGAGGAAGGGGACCTCCTCGTCCCGCTTCTTACGCTCGACTCGCTCGGGACGGGTCTTCTCGACCTGTTTGATGAGCTCCTTCAGCTTCTCCGGATACGGCATCTCACTGTCCTCCTCAGGCGAGTCCGACTTGTGACTCGGGTACCCACGTCTCGTCCGTCATGGCCGGCTCCATCTGACGCTCGACGTAGAGCTCGCGAAGCTGGTCCTGGTCCATGCCCTTGAGCTCCTCGAGCACGCTCGTGAACTTGCTGGCGCTGATGTCCTCGGTCATCTGCATGAGGTGCTCGGCCTTCGGGGCGAGCTTTCCGCCGTAGAGGCGTCGCGCGATCTGCGCGGCGTGATACTGCGGAATCTCCGCCTGGCAGCGGCTCGCGCACAGACCGCACTGGATGCAGTCGAAGGACGTGCTCGCGGCCGCCTTCAGATCGCCCCGCTTCAGGAAGCCGATGTAGTCCATCACCTCGACGTCCATGGGGCAGATCTTCGTGCAGGCGTTGCACGCCACGCAGCGGAAGATCTCCGGGTAGAGCTCCGCGATCGTCGATCCCGACGGATCCGCGGCCGCGTAGTCGTAGGGGGTGCGCAGCGCAGGGAAGAACGGGATCTGCGCGAGGTGCATGTTCGGCTCGACCACCGTCTGGCACGCGAGGCCGGAGTGGATCTTGTAGTCCCCCTCCTTGCGGTAGACGGTGGAGCAGGCGCCGCAGACCCCTCCGCGGCAACCGCAGCCGCGGATGAACTGGTAGCCCGCATACTCCATCGCCTTCATGATGGTGAGGGCGTCCGGCACCATGTACCGCTTCCCCATGATGAAGACGGGGATCACGTCCGCTTCGGTCGGGTTCTTCGCCGTGGTCATCCTCGGTACCTCGTGGCTCCTCGTGTGTCTTTCGGTGCGTGGTTCACGCCCCCGCGGCCGCGAGGATCTGGCGATCCTCGAGCAGGGCGCGGGCGCCTTCGGCGTTCAGCTCGAATCGACACGTGTCGACGTCGAGACCGAGCGCGAGGGCGAGTAGCTGACTGAAATAGAAGACCGGCAGCTTCACCGGATCGCCGTTCGTGGAGACGAACCCCTTCTGCTGCTGGCCGACGTTGTACTCACACAGCGGACAGCTCAGGATGAGCGCGTCCACCTCGTTCTGCAGGGCGGATTCGACGACCTTCTGCGAGCGCTCGCGGCCGGCTTCGGGATGGCCGACGACCTGGTAGGCGCCGCAGCACTCCGTCGAAAGGGGGAAGTCCACCGGGGTGGCGCCGAGGGCGGCGATGAACTCCTTCAGGATCGTGGGGCCGTTCGGCTCGTCGATGCCGACGTCCCGCGGGCGCAGGAGCGTGCAGCCGTAGAAGGGCGCGATCTTCATGCCCTCGAGGGGCTTCGTGACCTTCTCGCGGAGCGCGTCCCAGCCGATCTCGTCGCGCAGCAGCGTCAGGAGATGGACCACCTCGACCTCGCCGTTGTAGTCCGGCTCCTCGGTCATGAACTCGTTCAGGGTGTGCCGCTTCTCCTCTTCCTCGCGCACGAGCTGGTTCGCGCGGGCCAGCGTGTTGTAGCACTGGGAGCAGAGGGTCACGATCTTCTCGGACTCTTCCTGGAGGGCGCGGATGAGGACCCGCGTCGGCGCGAGCTGGTGGATCAGGTCGTCGCTCGCCAGCGAGAACACGGCGCCGCAGCAATTCCACCGCTCGAGCTCGTGAACCTCGATCCCGAGGGCGGCGAGGGAGGCGATGGCGGAATCCTCGAGGTTGCGGGCGTGCGACTTGAGCGTGCAACCGGGGTAGTAGCTGATCTTCATCGCTTGCCTCTCAGGCGGTGAGCTCGCGGAACCCGGCCACCATCGCGATCGGGGGCATCTCGCGCAGCTTCTCCCGCGGAATGGCCCGCGGATCGACGAGGTCTTCGTTCCGGCGCAGCTTGACGAGCCGCAGGGCCTCCATCATCCGGGGGATCTCGATCCCACGGGGGCAGCGCACCTCGCAGGCGTGGCACGCGGCGCATACCGAGCCGGTCTTCGATTCGGCCAGCTCCTCGGCGCGGCCGTGCTGCAGGAGGAGCATGGTCTGGCGGACGGTCACGTCCATCGCCTCGACCATGGGGCACACGCTGCTGCAGGTGCCGCACTGCATACAGCGACCGGCGATCTCGCCGGAGATCTCCGCGACCTTGGTCTGCGCCTCGCTCTCGAGGGCGCCGAACGAAATGAGCACCGACATGGGTCACCTCTATGGCGGACCGGGCCGGCGATCTGGTCTTCGACCTGCTCGTCCGGCCCGTGAATGAGCGCGACATTCTAACGACGTCGCATCTCGGCCTGCGGCCTTCCTCCGCAGAAATCGCGTTGAGCCGGCTCGGCGGCTCAACGCAACGCCGATGCAGCGGACGAGCTTTCGCTCGCCGCTGATCGGCGTTCGCTCGATGAGGGCGAGGACGACTTTTGCGCTGAGCGATTGACAGTGTTTATCGATCCCTATTAGCGTCGTGTCATGTCGAACGATCCGAACGACGTCGAACGTCTCGCCGACGAGCTACGGGATCTCGATCCGCCGCTCGCGCTCACTCTCCACCTCGCGGCGGAGACGGGTCCGTTCTCCGCCGAGCTCGAGAGAATCGCGAACGATCTGGTCCGCGTTTCGGAGGGTAGGATCCTGCTGCGGCGCGCGGACGACGAGGGAGCCGCTCCCGCCGCGCCGGCCCTGACCCTCTCGCGCACGGGAGGGGGAGACGTCCACTGGCTCGCCTTGCCCGAAGGTCCCGAGGAGGCGCCGTTCCTCGAGGCGGCGCGGGGCGCGAGCGCGGGGCCGGAAACCCTGCCCGCGGAGCTCGACGACGGCCTGGCGGGGCTCGAGCGTCGCGCGGCGCTCCTCGTCTTCGTCGCCGCGGCCTGTCCCCACTGCCCGAGGGCGGTGTCCGCGGCGTCGCGGCTCGCCCGGGCGAGCGAGCGGGTCTCGGTGAGCGTGGTCGATGCCCAGCGGTTCCCGGAGCTCGCGGAGCGCCTCCACGTGAATTCGACCCCGACGACGTTCCTCGACGAGGGCCGTGCCTGGGTCGGCGAGGTGGAGGCGGCGGAGCTCGCGCGGAGCATCCTCGCCCGGGGCACCGCGGAGCACGAGCTCGCGGTCTTCCGCTCGCTCGTCGAGACGGGCCGCTTCGACGAGGCCATCGCGAGCATGGAGTCCGGCGAGGGCGCCCGCTGCTTCGTGGCGGCGTGGGAGAAGAGCTCGACCTCGTCCCGGATCGGCCTGATGTTGACCGCCGAGCGCCTGCTGGAGCGCGGCGACGCCCCCTTCCACCCCGTGGCCGAGGACCTCGCCCGCGTGACGGAGACCGACGACGTCCCCCTGCGCGGCGACACGGCCGACCTGCTCGGCCGCATCGACCACCCCGCGGCCCGGGCCGCGCTCGAGAAACTGCTCGAGGATCCCGATCCCGACGTGGCGGAGATCGCGGCGGAGGGCCTGGGGCTCGACGAATAGACGTACCGTACGTCTACGACTTGCTTACGTCCCGCCGCTCGAGGATCCGTACGCTCTCGTCATGAACCTCCTACCCGGGATCGCCGCGTCCGTCGTCCTCTCCCCCTTGTTCGCCGTCGGCGCCTCCCTCCAGGAGGAACCGTCGCGCGTCGATCTCTCGCCCGCCCGCTGGCCGGCAGGGGATCTGGAGAAGTACGCGGAGCTCCAGGCTCGAACCGGCACCGAGAAGCCCGCCGCGACGAGCGAGAAGGGCGTGGTCGCCGCCACGACCGGCGCTCTGGCCGTTCGGGCTGGGCTCGAGGCGCTGCGACAGGGCGGTTCGGCCGCGGACGCCGTCTGCACGACGGCCCTGGCCCAGATCGCGCTCATCGGTGGATCGACGGTCAGCTACGCCGGCATCCTGACCGCGCTCTACTACGAGGCGGAGACCGGTGAGGTGCACATGGTGTTCGCGCCCTTCGGCGCTCCGCTCGAGGAGGACGATCCGATGTCCATCCCGGGCGCGGGGGTCGCCAGCGGGCGCACTGCCCTGGTGCCCGGATTCATGAAGGGGATCGAGGCGCTGCACGGGCGCTTCGGCGAGCTGCCCTTCGCCACCCTCTTCGATCCCGCGATCCACTTCGCCGAGGAGGGGATCATGCTGACCGAGAATCGCCTCGGGCGATGGATCGAATACCGCCAGCCGGTCCTGTCTCGCTTGCCCGCCACGAAGGCGGTCTTCACCGGCGAGGACGGCGAGTTCCTCGGGGCAGGGGATCTGTTCCGTCAGCCCGCTCTGGCGAGCACGCTTCGCGCCGTGGCGGCCGACGGCGTCGAGGTCATGTACGAGGGCGCGTGGGCCCGCCGCTTCGTGAAGGCCGTTCGCGCCGACGGAGGGAAGATCGTCGAGAAGGACCTCGCCGACTACGAGGTCGTCTGGTCGGAGCCCCTGCGCGCCGCCTACAACAGCCACGAGGTCTGCGCGCCCGCGACGTTCGGCGGAGGGTTGATACTCGAATCTCTGAACCTCCTCGAGCTCGCCGATCCGGCGCAATACGGCCACTACGGAAAGTCCGCCGAGGCGCTCTTCTGGCTCATGACGTGCTCGCGAGCGACCTACGTCCTCATGATGACGCCCGCCGAGATCCTCGAGGAGCACCTGCCCGGCCTACGGCTCGACAACGACGTCCGCGCCTCGGAGGAGCACGCGAGTCGGATCTGGGAGAAGCTGAAGGAGCCCGGCTGGCTCGACGAGCTGCGAGACGCGGTGCCCGGAACGGACGACGATCCTTCGGAGTCCGGCGGCCACTCCGCGGGGATCGTCGCCATCGACGCGAAGGGCAACGTGGCCGCCGTGTGCCACTCGATCAACACCGCGATCTGGGGCACGACGGGGATCATGGTGGACGGCGTCTCGATCCCGGATGCGGCGTTCTTCCAGCAGTGGGCGATCGAGGCCGCGGGGCCGGGGGGGCACGTCGACAACGGCATGAATCCCCTGATCGTGCTGAGAGACGGTGAGCCGGTCCTCGCCAGCAGCACGATCGGCAGCGGCCTGCACGACGCGACCCTCTCCTGCGTGCACAACGCGATCGACTTCGGTCTCGATCCCGCGGCCGTGCAGCGCGAGCCCGTGTTGCTCATGCCCTACTTCGAGCACGGCGGCGGCGCTCCGACGGCGATGTATCGCATGCACTGCGTGAATCCGGACGAGCATCCCCCGGAAGTCCTCGAAGGCGTGCGCGCCCTGGGGCAACCGCTCTTCGAGGCGAGCGGATCGATGGCGGGCCGGTACTCCGGCTACTGGGTCGGCGTCGCGATCGACCCGGAATCGGGTGTGCGCACCGGTGGCGCCCCCACGCAGCAGAACGGCCTGGCTCTGGCGGAGTGAGCTCGACCCCCTTTTTTGCTCACCTCGGCTTAGACTGGAGCCCACACGCCCGGGGGTGCAGCCACCGAGGCACCGTGAGATATCGATTCCGCAGAGGAGTGGATTCCATGAAACGACTACTGACGGCGATTCTCTGTGTCGCTCTATCCGGTTCGAGCGTGGCGCAGATCCTGAACGAGGACTTCGATGGCGGCACGTTTCCGCCCCTGGGTTGGACGGTCGTCGACACGACGAGCAACGGTCCCTGGCTCCTCAACACGGACTACGGTCGGGCCAACGACACCGGAGGCGCGGGTGACTGCGCGGCGATCGATGGCGACGCCATCGGGTGGGGGGCTCTCGACACCGAGCTGATCACGCCGTCCTTCGTCGTCCCCTCCGGCGCCAGCCTGGAGTTCGCTCACTCGTTCCGGTGGTACTCGGGAGGGCTGATCGAGCAGGGCGACGTCGACATCAGTGTGGGCGGCGGTCCATGGGCCCTCTTGAGGAACTACAGCGGCGCCGATCACGGCTATCCCGGTGGGGCTCACGAGAGCATCGATCTGAGCGCCTACGCCGGCTCCGACGTGCGGATCCGCTTCCACTACTACGACGCGAACTGGGACTGGTGGTGGCAGATCGACGACGTGTCCGTGAACGCCCCCTCCGCCTCGGCCACCTTCCGCAATGCGGGATCGAATCCGGCGAGCTACGCGGCCACGACCCTCCCCGTCCTCGGCACCACGTACACGGGATCGATCGACCTGGGAGGCACGACCGGCCATAACCTCGCCTGGCTCGCCGGCTTTTCGACGACGCTGACCCTGACCCTGGGCGGGGGCCAGGTGGTCCTCGTGAACTTTGCGGATCCCGCGGGCGAGCTGCTCCTCCAGTCGGTCCTGCCGGGACCTGTGGCGACGTACGACCTCGCGGTCCCACCCGATCCGCTGCTGGCCGGATTTGCGCTCAGCACCCAGGCCGTGCACCTCGGCGGCATCAGGCCCTTCGCCCTGTCGAACGCGCAGGACCTCGTCGCGGGGTACTGACGGCGCGCTCTCACTCCGCGCGGAGGTCGTCGAGCACGACCTGGGCGATCATCGAGGCGAGGAGGCGGTTGCCCTCCTCGTTGTAGTGGCAGCAGCGGTCCGTGTAGATCCACTCCTCCACTCCCGCGAAGATCCCCGTCACGTCGTGGAACCGAACGCCCTGGGCCCGCAGCTCCTCGCCGGCGGCCTGCAGCATCGGGTAGCCCCGGGCGATCGGCTCGACGAAGGGGCTCTTCGCCGACCAGGCCCGCGCCTTCTCCGCGCTTCCCATCGGCTTCGACTCCGGCAGGTACTGGTTGGGCTGCAGGAAGTGGAAGTAGCGGATCCCGTTGCTCTCGCAGAGGCGGTGCATCTGGAGCGAGCTCTCCGACCACACGGAGGTCAGCTCCTCGTAGACGCCCTTGACGTCCTCGTGCTCCGTGAGCGGTCCGCGGGACGCAAAGCTGTGCTTGTCCGGGCGATAGGTGAGCAGCTCGTGCTGCGCGGTCGCGATCTCCCGCTCCAGGTCGCGATCCAGGAGCCTCCACACCAGGTTCCAGGTGACGCTGAGATCGAACAGACCCTTCGAGAAGGAACGCGCCAGGTCGCGACGCTCCGCCTCCCGGCACGTGACCTGTCCCATCCACCGGCGGACGTTGCGATCGGGCGCCTCGTGGACGCTCCAGTACCACGCGCGCGGGAAGAACGGCGACACCTTCTTGGGGACGTTCTCGACGACCGAGAGGGCGATCTCGTTGAAGCCGTCGAGGTTGATGATCCAGTCAAAGTGCGCGCCCAGAACGAGGAAGTAGTTGAGCGAGAAGAGCTGCTGGGGCTGCTTGTAGCCCGGCAGGGCGAGGGTCACGAGCTCGATCTTCTTGCCCGCGAGCTCCGGAGCCTTGCGAAGCTCGGCCTCGAGCGTCTCCCGCCCGATGAGCGAGAAGAGCATCCCCACCGACCCTCCGGTGACGCCCACGACCACGCGATCGGATCGCGGCGGCTCGAAGACGACGTCGCCGGCGAGGAAACCGTACTTCGACATGTTCAGCCCGCCCATGGCCTCGGACATCTGGTCGTCGGTGAGCGCGGGATCGAACACGAACCCGAGGAAGGGGTGGAGGGTCTGTCCCTTGAAGTGGCGGAGGATCTCGTCGGTGAGTCGCTCGCGGCTCTTCTCCCGACGCGCGGCCACGTCGGCTCCCGACCCCTCGTCGTCGCTCCCCGCGAGCACGTGCCGATCCGCGCGGATCCGCTCGAAGGAGAAGAACCGGTGGTCGACGAGGGAGAATCCGGCCAGAGCCACCGATTCCACCATGACGAGCAGGACCAGGACCTTGAGCAGGACCCGGGCGCCGGTCGTCTCGTGGAGGTGGAGGAGGAAGCCGAGGATGTTCAATCTGGGTGAGACGTGCGGGGTGCTGGTCCGGACGGCGGCGACGCGGGCCCGCCGGCTCCGCCCTCGACCGGGGTCGGAGAGGACTTCGGCCAGAACCGCCCGTGGCCTGTAGTCGGGATCCTCACTACACTGAGCGGCCCTCGTCCCGACCCGCTCGACGGGCGGATCGGGCTTCCGCGATTGCCCGCGATCGAGACCCAAGGAGTCACGCGATGTCCTTTCTCACCACTGCTCTCGCCCTTCTGCTGTTCAGCGTCCCGACCGCGGAGACCCCCGTCCCCGCGCCGGAGAAGATCTCCGTCCTCGTGGTCACCGGGGCGAACAACCACTGGTGGGAGTGGACCGCTCCCACGCTGGAGAAGATGCTCGAGGAGAGCGGGAAGTTCGACGTCGACGTGACCACCGAGCCCGGCCAGACCCTGGCCGACGCGGCCGCGCTCGGGGAGTACGCGGCCATCGTGCTCGACTACAACGGTCCCCGCTGGGGCGAGGCGGCCGAGAAGGGCTTCCTGAAGGCGGTCGAGTCCGGCACCGGCGTCGTCATCCACCACGCCGCGAACAACGCGTTCGAGGGCTGGGTGGAATACGAGAAGATCAGCGCCCTCATGTGGCGCCAGGGGACGGGGCACGGGTCGTTCCACGCCTTCGACGTGACGGTCGTCGATCGCGATCATCCGATCACGCGCGACATGCCGGACATGATCGCGCACCCCGACGAGCTCTATCACCGCCTGGTGCACATGCACGGCACGGACTACCGCGTCCTCGCCACCGCGTACTCGGATCCCGAGACCGGGGGCACCGGTGGCGACGAGCCCATGCTCCTCGTCAAGAACTACGGCAAGGGCCGCATCTTCCACTGCGTGCTCGGCCATGCGTGGAAGGGGGTCGAGTCCAGCAAGGTCGCCCTCCTCGATCCGCAGTTCCGCGACATGATGGTGCGCGGCACCGAGTGGGCGGCCACCGGGAAGGTGACGCCGACCCGGGTTCCCAACACCCTGACCGAGGCCGAGGCGCGGAACGGGTGGGAGCTGCTCTTCGACGGCAAGACCACGGAGCACTGGCGGGGCTTCCGCTCCAAGACCTTCCCCGAGAAGGGCTGGGTGATCGAGGGTGACGCGCTGCGCGTGGTCGCGGGCAGCGGGGCGGGCGACATCCTGACGAAGCGGTCCTACCGCGACTTCGAGTTCGCCTTCGAGTACAAAGTCTCGCCGGGCGCGAACAGCGGCATCATGTTCCACGTCTCCGAGGAGCTCAAGCAGCCCTGGCATACGGGCCCGGAGTACCAGATCCTCGACGATGGCGCGGGCAACAATTCCGTGCATTCCGCCGGCTCGCTCTACGCGATGATCGCTCCCGAGACGAAGATCCACCGTCCCGCCGGCGAGTGGAACACGGGCAAGATCATGCTCGTCGGCAACCACCTCGAGCACTGGCTGAACGGGATCCGCGTCGTGAGCACGACGATGCACGACGACCACTGGAAGGAGCTCGTCGCCGGCTGCAAGTTCGGGGCGATGCCCCGCTTCGGGCTGGAGAAGGCGGGTCACATCGACCTGCAGGACCACGGCAACGACGTGTGGTTCCGGAACCTGAAGATCCGCAACCTGGATCCGGATCCTGAGCGCGAGGTCGCGCTCTTCAACGGCAAGGACCTCGCGGGCTGGACGTACCATCTGAACGACGACGGCAAGCCCGAAGACGTCTGGTCGGTGACCGACGAGGGCGTGCTCGTCTGTGTGGGCGAGCCGAGAGGGTACCTGCGCACCGAGGCGGACTACGCGAACTACACGATCCGCCTGCAGTGGCGGTTCAACCCCGTCACGAAGAAGGCGGGGAACAGCGGCGTGCTCCTTCGCAAGATCGGCCCCGACAAGGTGTGGCCGCGCAGCATCGAGGCCCAGCTCCAGAGCGGCGCCGCCGGCGACTTCTGGAACATCGACAAGTATCCGATGCAGGCCGTCGCCGAGCGCACCAACGGCCGCAACACGAAGCGCACCGCCACGAACGAGAATCCGATCGGCGAGTGGAACCAGTACGAGATCACCGTCTGGCACGGCCACTGCGTCCTGCGCGTCAACGGCGAGATCCTCAACCAGGCCTCGGCCTGCCTCGAGATCCCCGGCAAGATCTGCCTCCAGTCCGAAGGCGCCGAGATCCACTTCCGCGACATCCGGCTGATGCCGCTGCAGTAGCGATACGCGATCCCGTTTCGCGTACCATGGGAGCGGCGGGCAGGCCCCGCGCAGGCGAGGAGTGCCCGGATCGCCGCTGCTTCGATCAGGAGGTCGACCATGGTGGGCTCGTCTCGCTGCAACTGCTGTCTGTCGCGTCGTCAGTGCCTCGGGTTCCTCTCGGCCGCCGCGCTGGGGATCGGACTGGGGGGGATGCCCCGCGCGCTCGGCCGGCGCGCAGGTCCCGGTCCCGAGGACTTCGTCGATCCGCTCGGGCTGCGGCCGCGGCCGGAGGTGCGCATGGGGGTCGCGATCCTGCGCGAGCCGCCGCCGTACTGGCTCGGCTGGCCGGGGACGACCTACGACCTCGAGGAGCACCAGAAGGAGTACTTCGGGAAGACGCGCGAGTCGGGGCGACGCCTCGGGATCGCGATGGACGTCGCCCCCGATCCCATCCAGAGCGAGGACGCCCTGACCGCGTGGCTCGACAAGACGAGGGCGACCGCGCCCCACGGGCTCTGCGTGATCCTGCAGCACATGTCCTCGTGGCGGTGGGTGGACCGGATCACGCGCGAGATCGACATTCCCCTGATCGTCTTCGCCCCGATCGGAGTCGCGTTCACCGGTCACGTGAAGACGCGCTCGCGCCAGGAGGGAGTGCACGTGGTCTCCTCGCTGGAGTGGCCGGCGGTGGAGGCGGGCTTCCGGATGATCCGGGCGAAGCGGATGTTCGAGGAGACGCGCCTGCTCTGGATCCGCTCGAACCAGCGCAACGAGACGGTGCTCGATCGCCTCGGTACGAAGGTGCGCGCCATCCCGCGCAACACGTTCAACGAGCTGTTCGACCGGATGCCGGTGACCGAGGAGGTTCGTGACGTGGCCGCGGGCCTTCGGCGTACCGCGCACGAGGTCGTCGAGCCCACGGACCAGGACCTCCTGAACGCCGCGCGCACCTTCACCACGGCCAAGCGGCTGCTCGCCACGGAGAAGGCGCACGCGCTCTCCATGGACTGTCTGGGCATGGTGGGGGCGAAGCTCGTACCCACGCCTCCCTGCGCGGCGTGGATGCTGCTCCAGGACCTGGGGATCACCGCGGGGTGCGAGGCCGACCTCCGCGGGGCGACGTCGCTGATGTTGTCGAGCTATCTCCTGGACCGGCCGGGGTACATGAACGATCCCGTGCCGGAGACGGCCAAGAACCTGCTCATCGCCGCCCATTGCACCAGCGGCTCGCGCATCGCGGGCTTCGACGCTCCGCCCGCCCCCGTCGTGCTGCGCGACCACTCGGAGTCCTCGCTCGGCGTATCGCCGGCGGTGCTGTGGCCGAAGGGTGAGCCCGTCACGCTGGTGGACTTCCAGAACGAGGGCGAGCTGGTCGTCGACACCGGCAAGGTCGTGTCCAACGTGGACACGCCGCCCGCCGGCGGATGCCGCACTTCCGTCGAGATCGAGATGGACGACGTGGAGGACGTGCGTGACGTGCTCGGCTTCCACCAGGTGGTCGTC
>CAYRXS010000015.1:0-46049 GCA_964428225.1 uncultured Planctomycetaceae bacterium | reverse complement strand
GGCCGATGGCGTCGAGCAGATGGATGATGATCTCCGCTCCCGAGACCGGCTCGCCGCTCGCGGCATCGAGCACGACGAGCTCCGTTCCCGACGTGAGCTCGGGCACCAGGGGGATGGTCTCGGTCGTCTCGCCGGATGTCACCTTCACCGTGGAGCCGCCCGGCGTGAAGCCCTCGGCGACGACGACGACGGCGTAGGTCCCACAGGGGAGCTCCGAAACGCGGTATCGGCCCGGCGAACCATGCTCAGCCGCCGCGGGCAGGCGGTGGTAGGGGACCTGGCCGTGGAGGATTCCCGGCATGTCGGCTCCCGTGGTCTGGGCGAAGATCTCGGCCCCCGCGATCGGTGGAGGGAGCTCGTATGTGTCGCCCTGCGTCAGCTCGTGCACGTACACCACGAGCGTACCGGGGGCGGGGATCGTGATCTCGACCTCCTCCCCCACCGGCGCCTCGGTCCTAACGTGCCAGGGGTGGGTGGCCGCGCGCCGCACGGCGATCGTCGCGGTCGAGGTCGGGATGCCGCCGAGCGCGAATCGTCCTTCGGTGTCCGTGGTCCCCGCAGGCTGTAGCAGCAAGACATCCGTCGTCATCTCGTCACTCACCTTCACCGCGGCTCCCGCGACAGGTTCGCCGCGGTGGTCCACGACGCGCCCCCGGACGACGGCGCCGCGGGAGAGCACGACGCCCCCCGCATCCCACTCCCTCCCTGCCGGTCCGTCCCTCTCGACGAAGCGCGTGACGAGGCCCGGTGCGTCGAACACGACCGTCGTCACGTTCGCGCCGGCGCGATCGAGCCGGAAGGTGCCGTCGGGCCCGCTCGTCGTCGTGTGGACCGGGAGCATCTCGAGGTACCGCTCCGTCCACGCGGGCAGATCGACGACGATCGTCTCGTCTCCGTCGTGAACCAGGGCCGAGCACTCCGCGCGCAGGGAGCCCAGGATGCCGAGATCGTGCTCGAAGCCAGGGATCGGCGCGGCGCGCACGCGCACCCCCGGAATCGGCGCGCCCGCCTCATCGACGATCCGGCCGCACAGGACGACGGTGGGCGACAGCGTCACGTCCCCGAGGCCCGCGGTCTCGCCCGGCTGCAGCGCCGCGTCGACGATTCGCAACGTGCCCCGCGGGCCGCCCAGGTCGATCCCGAGCGCGTGCAACGCGGAGCGGGCGCGGGCGCCGCGTAGGGTGAACCGGCCCTCGGTGTCCGTTCTCGCGTTGCTGACGACCAGGCGTGGATCGGCCGGCCCGCCGCGCGCCGTCATCAGGAACCGGGGCTGGAGGGCGGAGACCCGCACCTCGAGGAGCGTCACCTCCACGCCCGGGATCGGCGTTCCGTCGTGCTCCAGCAGCCGTCCGCGCACGCCCGACAGCGCGCGCTCGAAGGCGGTCGCCACGAGGGCGGTGCGCTCCTCGGGGGGTTCAGCCTCGATTCGCGCCTCGCGCGCGGGCGCCTCGATCGAAGGCTCGCGGGGGGCGCGCATCTCCCCCTCCGGTTCGTCGGCCACCTCTGGCGTCCCCGTCGCGACGGAGATCTTCTCCTCGTCCCCTCCCCCCGAAACCGCGAGCCAGACGACGACCGCGATCAGGAGCAGGGCGACGACCGCGAGGGTGGCTCTCCCGATCACGTCTCCTCCGCGGTCGCCTCCGGGATCTCGCTCGCCTTCGCGGGCACGACCACGTCCGCCGCGGGATCGAGGGGCGGCAGCTCGCGGGCCTCGCCTTCGACGGGCGTCGGCTCCGTGAGTCCCTTGGACGAGCGGGCGCCGCGCTCCTCGAACTTGCGCAGGGTCGGGACGAGCCGGCTCTGCACGGAGCCCACGAGCTCGTTGTAGTGGCGGCGGGCGCCGTCGATCGAGTGGCCGACCTTGGCGACGCGCTCCAGCACCATGGCCGCGCGCTGGTGGAGCTCGCGGCCGAGATCGAAGAGCTCGCGCGCGCTGTCGGAGAGGCTCTTCTCGCGCCAGCCGACGTGGACCGCGCGCAGCAGTCCGATCAGGGTCGAGGGGCTCGCGATGACGATGTTGCTCTCGATCGCGTGCTCGAGGAGCTTCGGGCGTCGCTCGAGCGCGGCGTCCACGAGCTGGTCGCCGGGGATGAACATCACCACGAAGTCAGGCGAGCTCTCGAGCTGCGCCCAGTACTGTTTCTTCGTGAGCTTCTGAGCCTGCAGCCACACGTTTTCCGCGTAGCGATCCAGCAGCTCGTCGGCCTCCTCGGGCGTCTCCGCGTTGATCGCGTCCATGTAGGCGTCGATGCTCGTCTTCGCGTCGACGGCGATGCAGCGGTCGTTGGGCAGGCGCACCACGAGGTCGGGCTTCTGGAGGCGTCCCTCCTCGTCCCGCAGGTTCTCCTGGGGCGTGAAGTCGCACCAGGAGCGCATCCCCGCCAGCTCGACGACGCGCTCGAGCTGGATCTCGCCGTAGCGGCCGCGCACGTTCGGCTTGCGCAGGGCCTGGGCGAGCTTGCCCGTCTCCCCGCGCAGCTCCTGGTTGGCGAGCTGCATCTGCGTGACCTGCTCGCGGAGACCCGCGCGGTCGCGGCCCGCGTGCTGCAGCTCCTGGTGCGTCTTCTCGATCTGCTCGCGAATCGGCTGGATGAGCCGGTCCACCGCCTCGCGCCGCTTCTCCATCTCGGCCACGGCCTCGCCCTGCTTCGCGGCCATGGTTTGTCCGGCGAGCTTCAGGAACTCCTCGTTCGAGGTCCGTAGCGCCTCGCCCGCGATCGACTGGAAGCTCTCCTTCGCCTGTTCCTCGTCGTTCAGGCGCGCCTCGGCGAGCTGGCGGTCGTTGATCAGCCGAAACCGCTCCCACAGAAGGATCAAGCTGGCCGCGAGCGCCAGGAGGAACAGTACGAGCAGGGTGATCTCCAACGCTTCCATGGTGTCGGTCCTCGCAGGGTCGGCGCCGGCGCCGAGAATACGCGGGGCTCGCGATGCTTACCAGCGCGGCGAGCTCGCGATCCAGGCCGCCGCCGATTCGTTGTCGAGAGCGGAGGAGAAGTAGAAGCCCTGGCCGTGCGGGCACTCGAGCGCGCGCAGCATGTCGAGCTCCTCGGCGGTCTCTACGCCCTCCGCCACCACGTCCAGGTCGAGCTTGCTCGCCAGGGCGAGAATGATGCGGACGATCTCGGCCTTCTCGTCCTCGAACTCCATGCGGCTCACGAACGAGCGGTCGATCTTCAGGGAGTCGATGGGGAAGCTGTGCAGGGAGGCGAGCGAGGAGTAGCCGGTTCCGAAGTCGTCGATCAGGAGCTGCACCCCAAGGTCGCGCAGGGCTCGCAGGGTCGCCGCGTTCTCCCGGGTGCGGGCCATCACCACGCTCTCGGTCATCTCGAGCTTCAGGCCCTGTGATTCCAGCCCGCTGCGGTCGAGGGCCGACGCGACCTCGTTGATCAGGTCCGGATCCTCGAGCTGGCGCGCGGAGATGTTGACGGCCACCGCCAGGTCGTTCGCTCCGGGGAGGCCTCGCCGCCACTCGTTCATCTGTCGGCAAGCCTCCGCGAGCACCCACTTGCCCAGGGGCTCGATCAGCCCGGTCTCCTCGGCGAGGGGGATGAAGTGATCGGGACGCACGAGCCCGCGCACGGGATGCCGCCAGCGCACGAGCGCTTCGAAGCTGGAGAGGCGCCCCGTCTCGAAGGAGATGATCGGCTGGTAGTGGAGCAGGAGCTCGTTTCGCTCAAGGGCGTGGTGCAGATCCCCTTCGAGCTGCAGTCGCTCTTTCGCGTGCCGGTTCATCTCGGGATCGAACACCTCGTAGAGGGTCGCCCCGTCCTTCTTCGCCCGGTGCATCGCGCTCAGCGCGTCTCGCAGCAGATCCTCGGGGCTCTCGTGGTCGGTCGTGGAGATCGCGATCCCCATGCTGCCCGCGGAGATGATCTGGTGCCCCTCGATCATCCGCGGACCGCGGAGCACGCGCCCGATCTCCTCGGCCACCCGCACCGCCTCGCGCACGTCGCGCACGCTCTCGAGGATGATTCCGAACTTGTCGCCTCCCAGCCGGGCGAAGGTGTCGCCGAGCTTCATCAGCCGGGAGATGCCGTCCGCGATGTCGAGCAGCAGCTCGTCGCCCGCGGCCACGCCCAGGCTGTCGTTGATGTTGTGGAAGCGATCGAGGTCGAGATGGACCACCGCCAGCGGCGCCCCGCCCCGCCGCCTCGTCCGCAGGAGCGACTGCGCGAGCCGGTCCGTGAAGAGCGCCTCGTTGGGCAGCCCGGTCAGCGGATCGTGGGCGAGCTCGTGCTGGAGCCGATCCGCGATGATCTTCCCTCCGGTGACGTCCGTCAGGGATCCGCCGACGAGCGCCGCGGTCGGATGGCGCAGGCCGCGGCACAGCACCCACCGCCAACCTCCGTCCGCGTGGAGCATCCGGAACTCGTGCTCCAGATGCGGCCTCTCCCCGGCGAGGTGGGAGCGAATCGCGGCCCGGAGCGCGTCGACGTCCTGGGGGTGGACCCGCTGGAACCACTCCTCGGGGCTGGCGGCGGTCTCCCCCCCGGCCAACCCCAGGATCGCCTTCCACCGCTCCGAGAGCCGAAGCTCGCCCGCCGTGAGATCCCAGTCCCACAGACCGTCCCGAGCCCCCTCCCAGACGACGTGCAGCCGCTCGCGCGCCCCCGAGGTCTTGCCTTCGTCCCCCTTCATCGGGCCCACGATAGCGTACGGGACCACGGGGATCCGGTGTGGCATGCCCGCAGCATGGGAAGCGGCGGGGGCGTCGCCCGGAGGCTCGGAAGGGCCTCGGAGCCCCCCCAGGCCGTCTTCGGGGCGCCCGGAGGAGAAAATCCCGGCGGACCCGTCCCGCCCGGGCGCGCTTTGGTGTTCCATGTCGAGCCCTTTTCGCCCAGGACAGCCCCGTGATTCCCTCGAGCCACCCCTTCCGTGAGCGTTCCCCGGCGGCCCGCCGGGGGGAGGAGGGCAGGCCGTGAGCCTGGCCGTGCAGGCCCTGAACGTCGCCCTGCCGGTCGTCTGGCTGGTCGCGGCGGTCCTCCACGCGACGGGATTCGCAGGCCCCGAGGCCCCTCGGCCGGTCCGGATCCGCCGGGCGGTCACCGGGCTCGCCCTGCTCATGCACCTGGCCGTCTTCCTGCTGCACTGGGGCTCGTCGGGAGCCTCGCCGGTCTTCGATCCCTGGACCACCCTCTCGGCGGTGGCTTTCTTCCTGGCCCTGCTCTTCCTCGGCACCTCGCTCTCGATCGTCGAGTCCGGGGTGGGAGGAGCCGTGCTCCTGATCGTCGCCTTCTTGCAGCTCATCGCCTCGGCCTTCGGCCCCTTGGAGGCGCGACCCCCCGCCGAGGCCGCGGGAGCGCTGATCTTCGCCCACGCGATCACGAGCGTGGCCGCGGCGAGCGCGCTGCTCCTGTCCGCCCTGCACGGGGGGCTCCTGCTGCTCGTCCTCCGCCGCATGAAACGCCGAAAGTTCGGGCGCATCGTCCGGACCCTCCCGAACCTCCGCGTTCTCGCCCGGCTGACCCGGCGCGCGGCGCTCGCGGGCTTCCTGCTGCTGTTCGCGGGCATCAACTTCGGCCTCGGGGCGGCGTTCCATGCGGACGTCGTGGGCTTCGAGCTGGCCGATCCGTGGGTGCTGACGATGCTCGTCCTGTGGGTGTACTTCGGCGTCGTGGCCTTCTCCCGCCTGGTGCCCGGCTTCACCGCCCAGCGCACGTCCCTCGCCGCGGGGATCGGCGGGTGCATCCTCCTCGTGGGCAGCCTCCTGGCGGTCGTGCCGGACTACAGCTTCCACTGGAGGTTCTGAATGGCGGCGAAGCTCGATCTCCTCCTCGTGGGAATCTCCCACCGCACGGCGTCGATGGACGTCCGGGAGCGGTGCGCGATGAATCCCGAGGAGCTCGAGTCGCGGCTCGAAGTCGTCGCGTCCCTCTCCGGCGTCGAGGAGGCGTGGATGGTGTCGACGTGCAACCGCACCGAGGTCCTGGTGTCGTTCTCCAACCGGGAACCGGAGCTCGAGGAGCTGATCTACCGGGCGCTGGTCGAGATCGTCTTTCACGAGGTTCCCGCGGAATCGCTCTACTCCTTCCGCCGAATCCAGGCGGTGATGCACGTCTTCCGCGTTTGCTCGGGTCTCGACAGCATGGTCCTCGGAGAGGGCCAGATCCTCGCCCAGGTGAAACAGGCCTTCGCGATCGCGCGCAAGGCGAAGACGGTGAAGAAGCTCCTCGAGCCGCTGCTCCAGCAGGCCCTCGCCACCGGCAAGCGGATCCGCAGCGAGACCCGGGTGGGCGACGGAACGCTCTCGGTGGCGCGGACCGGAGTCGACGTCGCGGCCAACGTGTTCGGCCAGTTCGACGACGCCGCGGCGTTGATCGTGGGCGCGGGGGAGACGGGCAAGCTCGTGGCGCGACACATGGTGGACCGCGGTCTCGGCCGTCTGACTTTCGTCAACCGCACCATCGGCCGCGCGGTGGAGGCCGCGCTCCGCTTCGGGGGACAGGCCGCGGGGCTGGACAGCCTCGCGAGCCTCGTGCCGAAGGCCGACGTTCTCTACGTCTGTCTGGACGGTGCGCCCAACTTGATCACCACCGAGACCTTCGACAAGAAGTCGCTCCGGCGTCGGGATCGCCCGCTGGTCATCGTCGACCTGTCCGTTCCCCGGGCCATCGAGCCGAAGGTCTCGAAGCTCAAGAACGTGCTCATCTACGACATGGACGACCTGGCGCGGGTCGTGGACTCGAACCGCCAGGAGCGACAGAGGGCCAGCGAGGAGGCGGCGCCCATCCTGCTCGCCGAGGTGCACAAGTTCATGAGTCTCCGCACCTACGCGTCCTTCTCGCCGGCCATCGCCCGGATGCGCGAGAGGTTCGAGAAGGCGCGCGAGGAGGAGCTCGACGAGTGCGCGGGCGAGCACGCCTCGCCGGAGATGATCCAGCTCGCCCACCGGCTGACGCGGCATCTGATGGACGTGGCCCTGGACCAACTGAAGGAGCGTGCGCGCGAGGCGATCGAGACGGAGACGATCGACCGCGCGTACCAGAGATTCCTGGAAGAACAGTGACCTTCACCCTGGCGACCAGAAAGAGCAAGCTCGCGCTGTGGCAGGCGGAGACCGCCCGTCACCTGCTGCGAGCGGCCTGGCCGAACCTCGAGGTGGAGTTGCTCCTCGTGGAGTCCTCGGGCGACCGGAACCAGACCGCGGACCTCGAGCGGCTCGGGCGCATCGGGATCTTCACCGTCGAGGTGGACCGCGCGGTGCTCGACGGGCGCGCGGACGCCGCGGTGCACAGCCTGAAGGACATGACGACCACGCTCATGGAGGGGATCCGCCTCGGGGCCGTGCTCTCCCGAGGGCCCGTCCAGGACGCGTGGATCTCGGCCGCGGGCGCGAAGATCGACGAGTTGCCCGCTGGCGCGCGGGTCGCGACCGGGAGCATGCGCCGGCGCGCGATGCTCCTCGCGCGACGTCCGGACCTCGAGCTCACGGGGATGCGAGGCAACGTCGACACCCGGCTGCGCAAGCTCGCCGAGGGCGAGGCCGACGCGATGATTCTCGCCCGGGCGGGGCTCGAGCGGCTCGGGCTGGAGAGCCACATTACCGAGGTGCTCGACACCGAGAGCTTCCTGCCCGCCGTCGGCCAGGGGCTCGTCGGACTGACGAGCCGCGAGAACGACGAGGAGTCGCGACGTTCCCTGCTCGCGATCGCCGATCTGGAGGCGATGGACGCGGGTCTGGCGGAACGAGCGCTCTTGGCTAGACTGCGGGGTGGTTGCAATGTCCCGGTCGGGGCTCTCGCGCGCGTGGTGGAGAGCACGCTCTCTCTGCGGGCCCGGGTGCTCTCACTCGACGGCCGAACGGTGATCGAAGGAGAGATCGCCGGATCCCGTGACCACGCCGGGCAACTCGGACGTATGCTTGCCGAAGATCTGCTGGAACGCGGCGCCGACCGCTTGATCGAAGAGGCGCGAGGATGACGCAGAAAGTCGTGATCACCGGCCCCCTGGCGGGCCTTTCCGGTTATGCGGACGCGGCACGCGCCCAGGGATGGAAGCCGATCGTCTTCCCCCTCCTGGAGATCCGCCACCGCATCGTGCATCTCGCTCTCGAGCTGGACAGCGATCCCGACTGGATCTGCATCACGAGCCGGAACGCGATTCGATGTCTCGAGGAGAACCGGCGCGACCTCCAGGACGTTCCCTGCGCCACGGTCGGCTGGGCGAGCTCGCACCTGCTGCAGAAGCTCGGGTTCCGGGTCGAGATCGACGGCGTCCCCTCCGCCCAGGCGCTGGCCCGCTGCCTGCTCGAGCTTCCCGAGCCCCCCAAGCACGTCCTGTGGCCCCGCGGCTCGATGAGCGACGAGCTGGGGCGGCTCCTCGGCGAGAAGGGCGTCCGCGTCTGCCAGCCGATCGCCTACGAGACGAACGAGCGCACCGGCACCGGTCCCTTCCCGGAGGCCGACGCGATCTTCTTCGCCAGCCCCTCCGCGGTCCGCGCCCATTCCCGGCGCGTCGCGCGCGGCGAGCCCTCCGCCGACGTGGCGCTCGCCATCGGCCCGACGACGATGCGCGCCCTGCAGTCCGCCGACACCGTCTTCTTCCCCCAGGTCATCCCCCTCGACCGCGCGCTCCCCGCGGAGCTCGGCCAGGCCCTGGTCGGCATCGAGCTGGGTGGGTAGAACCCGGAGATCCGCACGTCGGCCCGGATTCCTCGTCCCATGTCTCCTCGAAGAGCCTCTCTCCTCGCGATCGCGGTCATCCTGCTCCCAGCCTGCGGCGATCGCGGCGACGCGCCGCTCTCCGGGGTCTTGATCACGCTGGACACGACGCGGACCGACGCGCTGGGGTGCTACGGAGGCGACGGAGCAACGCCCCACATCGATCGGCTCGCGCGCGAGAGCGTGGTCTACGAGGCGGCGCATACCGTGGCGCCCGTGACGCTGCCCGCTCACGCATCGATGCTGACGGGATTCTATCCGCCGCGGCACACGGTGCGCACGAACGGGCTCGTGCCCCTGCCCGCCTCGGCGGAGACCCTGGCGGAGCGCGCGCGCGAGGCGGGATTCGAGACGGCGGCTTTCCTCGCCGCCGCCGTGCTGGATCCGCCCTACGGTCTGAACCAGGGATTCGACGTGTACGACACGCCGCGTGGTACGTCCCGGCTCGCCACGTCGCACATGGTCGAGCGCGGTGATGCGGAGGTGTCGAAGGCCGCGGTGGAGTGGCTGCGCGCGCGGGATTCCTCGAAGCCCTTCTTCCTCTGGGTGCACTTCTTCAATCCCCACGCTCCCTACTCTCCTCCGCCGGCCTTCCGCCGTGGCGGACGGAGCGATCGGGACCTGTACCTGGGCGAGGTGGCGGCGATGGACGCCGCGTTCGGGGAGCTCGTCGAAGCGCTCGAAGAGACGCAGGGGCTGGATCGCACGCTCGTCGTGGTGGTCGCCGACCACGGGGAGGCCCTCGGCGCCCACGGCGAGACGACGCACACGATCCTCGTCTACGAGGAGCTGCTCTCCGTCCCCTTCCTGATCCGCCATCCCGACGGAAGGGGAGCGGGCGAGCGCGTGAAGGAGATCGTGAGTGTCGTCGATGTGTTCCCGACCATGCTCGAGGGGCTCGGCCTGGGAACGCCCGGCGACGTGGACGGCGTTCCTCTGAGCGGCGCGGCCGAGTCCGCCGATCGCGGCGTGTACTTCGAGTCCTTCGACGGGTATCTGAACTACGGCTGGAGCCCCCTGGCGGGCTGGATGAACGCCGAAGGAAAATACACGCACGCGACGGCTCCCGAGCTCTACGACCTGCGCTCCGACCGGGCCGAGCGGGTGAACCGGCTCGCGACGGATCCCGAAGCCGCCGAGCCCTACATCGAGGCGATCCGCGCCATGGCCGCGAAGCCCGCGCTCGAGCGGGGCGGGGACGAGACGGTCGACGAGTCCCACCGAGCCGCTCTTCAGGCCCTGGGCTACACCGCGGCCGCGAGCGGCTCCACCCCGATCCCCCATCCCCTCGCGGCGACCGGATTCCCCCATCCGGTGGAGCGGATGGACGAGCTCGACGCCTTCCACGCCGCCGTGCTCGGCTACAACGCGGCATCCCAGCGGCGCGACCAGGCCGGCGTCGACGAGGCCATCAGACGGATGACGCGGATCGCCGACGAGAATCCGAACAACGCCTATGCGAACTCCGTGCTCGGCTCGTTCCTGTACAGCCAGGGGCGCGCCGCGGACGCGGTTCGCCGCCTCCGGGCCATGCCCGAGCACGGACAGGATCGGTCGGACGTCCAGGACGTCCTCGGCCACTGCCTCGAGCACCTCGGGCAGATCGAGCATGCGCTGCCCTGCTTCCTTCGCGCCCTGAACCTCAAGCCCGGCGACGCGCATCAGCTGGAGGACGTGATCCGCGTCCTGCGGAAGCTCGGTCGCCACGAGGAGGCGCGGCCCTTCGTCGAGCTCCTGGGGCGCGGACGCTGATCACGCGAATCACGAAGATGAAGACGAGCCGATCTACGAGCCTCTTCTCGCAGGCCGTCGAACTCATGCCCGGCGGTGTCAGCAGTCCCGTTCGCGCCTGGCGGTCGGTAGGGGGAACGCCGGTGCACGTCGAGCGCGGCGAAGGTCCGCTCGTGTGGGACGTGGACGGGAACGAGTACGTCGATCTGGTGCTTTCCTACGGCCCGCTCATCCTCGGCCACGGCCATCCCGCGGTGAAGGAGGCCCTGCACGCAGCCGTGGAGGCGGGCACGGCCTTCGGCGCTCCCACCGCGGGCGAGGTGGAGCTTGCGCGGCTCGTCGCCGAGCGCGTGCCCGCGGTGGAGATGGTGCGCCTCGTCAACTCCGGCACCGAGGCGACGATGAGCGCGCTGCGCCTGGCTCGCGCGGTGACGGGGCGCGACCGCTTCGTCAAGTTCAACGGTTGCTATCACGGCCACGGGGATTCGTTCCTCGTCAAGGCGGGAAGCGGCGCCCTCACCTTCGGCGCGCCCGACTCCCCCGGCGTGCCCGCGGAGCTCGCGGCGATGACTCTCGTCGCCGAATACAACGACCTCGACGGCGCGCGGGCCCTCTTCGAGGCGAACCCGGGCGCGATCGCCGGCCTCTTCGTCGAGCCGGTGGCGGGAAACATGGGCTGCGTCCTTCCCGCCGAGGGTTTCCTGGAGGGCTTGCGCGCGCTCTGCGACGAGCACGGGGCGCTCCTGATCTTCGACGAGGTGATGACGGGGTTCCGCGTCGCGCGCGGCGGCTATCAGGACCACACGGACGTCCGCCCCGACCTCGTCACGCTCGGCAAGGTGATCGGCGGCGGCCTTCCGATCGGGGCCTACGGAGGTCGCGCGGAGATCATGCGCCGCGTCTCCCCCGCGGGCGACGTCTACCAGGCGGGGACCCTCTCCGGCAATCCGCTCGTGGTCGCCGCGGGCCGGGCCACCCTCGAAGCGCTCACCCCCGCGACCTACGACGGCCTCGAGCGCGCGGGCGCCGCGCTGCAGGCCGGGCTCGAGGAGGCCGCCCGCGCCGCCGGCGTGCCCCTGTCCGTGGGCCGCCAGGGCTCGATGCTCTGCCCCTACCTCGCGGCGGAGCCGGTGACGAGCTTCGCGGACGTCATGGCCTCGGATCGCGAGCGCTGGACGGGGTTCTTCCACGCGATGCTCGAGCGGGGCGTCCTGCTCCCCCCCTCCCCCTTCGAGGCCTGGTTCCTCTCCACCGCCCACGACAAGGCGACGATCGCCCGCGTCGTGGAGGCGGCACGTGGAGCATTCGCCGCAATCTGACGATAGGGCAAGGCATGAAGAAGGTGGTCGACATCGAGTCTCGCGTGGTGAGCGTTGTGGTGACCTGCCTCGCGGCGATGTGGCTGGGCGCGACGGCCTGCGCTCACGATCCGGGCGGTTCTTCGGCCGACGACGAGCGCTCGACCGACGTGCGGAGCCGGCTCGTCGACGGCAAGCTCCCCATCGGCATCAACCTCGGTGTCATGTGCGCGATGAACCGCGAGCTCGTCTTCGTCGACGGAATGAAGATGGCCACGCGGTGGTTCTACGTCGACGAGATCGAGGCCCGCGGACGGCCTCCGGGAATCGGCGGCCCGCGCAGCCACGAGGGGCTCCTCCCCGTTCCGACGGACGCGCACGGCTGGCCGCTTCCCGAGAACGGCCGCCCGGTCATGTCCTACCTGCTCCGCGACATGGACGGCCACTACCCCACGGGCACGTGGGTGTGCACCTGGGAGGGAGAAGGTGAGATCACCTTCGGCGGTCCCGCCCGGGTGACCGCGCGCGGAGATCACCGGCTCGAGGTGAACGTGACCTCCTCGCGGCGATACACCACGCTCACCGTGACGAAGGTCGACCCCGAGGATCCGGTGCGCAACATCCGCTTCCTCATGCCGGGCTTCGAGGAGGCCGAGTCGCCGTTCAATCCGCGCGCTCTCGAGCGCCTGAAGCCGTTCCAGGTGATCCGCTTCTATCCGTGGCAGAAGCCCCAGCACGCCACGGGCCGGTGGGAGGACCGCGCGACGCTGGAAACCGCGGTCCAGACCGGGGGCAACGGGGTGGCGGTCGAGTACATGGTCGATCTGTGCAACGTGCTGGGAGCCCGGCCCTGGTTCACGATGCCCCACCTCGCCGACGACGAGTACGTACGCAACTTCGCCGCGCTCGTGAAGGAGCGGCTGGATCCCGAGCTCTCGATGTACGTCGAGTTCTCCAACGAGGTGTGGAACACCGACTTTCCCCAGACTCGCTGGGCGCTCGCGCAGGCGAGGGAGCTCGGTATCCGCGCCCCCGAGATCACCGCCCGCGAGGCGGCGCGGGACTTCCGCATCTGGCACGACGTCTTCGGGGACGAGAAGGAGCGCGCGATCCGCGTGGCCGCCGGGCATCTGCACAATCCCTTCGTGCTCCAGGTCATGGTCGAAGCCCTCGGCGACGAGGTCGACGCGATCGCGATCGGCGCGTACTTCGGCCTGAAGGCGAAGGACGAGGGATTCGACGCGGACACGCCCGCGGACGAGATCCTCGCCGCGGCCCGTCGCAACCTCGAGGGGCTCGTCATGGAGCGCCTTCGCCAGCATCGCATGATCGCGAATCGTCATGGCGAGAAGATCGGCCGTCACGTCCCGGTGATCGCCTACGAGGGAGGACAGCACATCGTGCCCCGCCGCGTCCTGACTCCCGGGCGAGGGGGGCTCGCCCTCTCTCCCGAGGCGGTCATCGCGGCCCAGAAGCTGCCCGCGATGTACGACGCCTATCGCACGCTCCTCGAGAAGAGTCCGGAGGCCGGGCTCGAGCTCTTCGTCGCGTACTCCTTCGTCGGGGGGTACAACGCCTCGAGCACCTTCGGCCACCTCGAGTATCTCGATCAACCCTTCGAGCAGGCGCCCAAGTTCCGCGCGCTCGTCGAGGACTGGATCGAGTGAGCGGTCAGCGTATCGAGAGCTCGAGTCCGCAGTCGTCGACGTCGAAGCACACGCTCGCGGAGAAGTGGGCCTCGTCGCGCACGAACGCGAGATAGCCTTCCAGCTCCTCGCGGTGAGCCCACAGCGTGCTGTCGTGGGCGATCACCCACGCGCCGGGGGCGAGCTCGGCGTGGATCTGCTTCAGCAACGTGAGGTAGAGGCCCGGCACGTCGTCGTCCTTGGTCTCGAGGTAGACCAGGTCGAAGGGCCCGGGCAGGCGCTCGAGAGCGGTGCGCGCATCCTCGCCGATCAGCTCGACGCGCTCGCCGTGGGAGAGCTTCGCGAAGCCGGCGCGGGCGAGCTCGGTCATCTCGAGGTCGACCTCCACCCCAATGATCCGCTCCGCCTCGTGCTCGGGCCGCGGCCCGAGGCAAGGCCCCGCGAACCAGGCGAGCGTGTAGCCCCAATAGCTTCCGAGCTCGACGAGGCGCCCAGGTCGTCGAACCGCGGTCAGGGCGTAGATCAGCCGTTCCATCGTCGGGGTCAGCGACGTCCAGGGCCCCTCGAGCTTCTCGCCCACCTCCCGACGCAGCGCCTCGAAGGCGTCGCGGTCGTAGTCGGCGTCGGGCGCGATCAGCCCGTTTGCGCGCAGGAGCTCGAGCGCGGCGTCGACGATCTCCGCCTCGGCCGCCGTCTGTCCCAGCCGGCGCAGGAAGCTCGGATCGCGAAACGCCACCTCGTGCCGCCGCCCGCCGGGAGCGTCGGCGTGGAACTCGGCCTCTGGGTGGACGATCCCGTCCACCTTCAGCCGGGCGAGCGCGAGGTCGATCGCCGCGCGCGGGGGGCGAAACTCGAGGTTCATCCGGTCTCCGTAGCCGGGCGCGGCCTTCAGCGCAAGGGAAAGACAAAGCGGTCCGACCCCGGTGCTTCGTCGGGCACGACATTGAAATCGAAGGCGGCGGAGCGTCCGTCCGGCGTCGATACGTCGAGGTGGTGAGCCCCGAAGGCCAGCGAGATGGTGAATTCGAACTCCCGGCCCCCGGAAGCCCAAGGAACGTCCAACAGGGTGCGCCCTTCGTCGTCGAGAAGCACCACGCGGGCTCGCCGGGGTGCCTCTCGTCCCTCCGGGATTTCGATTCCCACCCGACATCGGCGTCCTGGACGCGACGTCACCTCGACCGTGGTCTCTCGACCGGATTCGATGACGAACGGCACGACCTCGCTGGCGTACTCGCCGCGTGCGCGGGCGCAAAGGGCGTATTCACCGGGGTTGAGCTCGGGGAACTCCATGAGCGGGGAGGTCCGGACAGACTGGAGGTTCGATGGAGGCCGTCGGCCGTCGGGAACGAGGTAGTGAATACCGAAGCCGTGATACACCTCGTTCTCGGAGGCCGGGATCCCATTCACGGACACAGCCAGACGTCCGGGCTCTTCGAGACGTCTCGTGCCGAGGTCGAGTATCTGCCCGGGTGGTAGCTCCACGACTCGCATCGGCAGATCGGGATGCTCGTCCGGAATGATCCCGAACTCGTAGATCCCGGGTCGCACGCGTTCGACCGCGAAGTAGCCCTCCCAATCCGTCGCGTAGCCCTGGCCGTGGTCCGCCTCGAGCTCCATCAGAGCCACGTGAGCGCGTGCGGGTCGGCCCTCCGGATCGAGGACACGTCCGCGGATCCCCGACGTCAGGCGGTCCTCCGGCCTGATCCGCAGCACGACCTCGTCGGTGGATCCGTCGATCTCCTCGGTGAGAGTGGGGAATCGATCCGTGAAGACGTCCTCCTCGACGAGCAGGGTGATCGGACCTTCGCGGCAGTCCACGATCCGGAAGCAACCGGCCTCGTCGGTCTTGGCCTGCCGTCTCCACTCGGCTGCCGTCCGCAAATGGGCGCAAGCCGTGACGTACCACCCGACCAGGGGTCGATCCTCGTGGTCGATGACCACCCCCGTGACCACGCGCCCGGGGACGAGCACGGGGTTCCACTCCAGGGGCGCGCCGGGCTCGAGATGCAGGGTGACCTTCGCGCTGCCGTGGTCTTCCGCACCGGCCTTCAGCCGAACGGATCCGGTGGGAAGGTTCTCCACGCGGTAGCGACCCTTCGCGTCCGCGTAGTCGGAGGAGATCCAGAGAGGAGATTCTCTATCGAGCCGGACGTACGCCTCGGACACGGGCTCTCCGTCGGCATCGGTCACGAGACCGTGAACGACGCCGTGGGTCTCGAGCCGGAACGTCTCCTCGGGTGGTGAATCCCCGACCACGGCGAGAGGCCTCTCGAAGGGAGCCGCCCCCAAGGCCCCGATGGTCATCGTCATCCCTCCGAGGGGAAGCCCCTCGATCGCGAACCGCCCGGTCTCGTCGGTCACGGCCTCGAAGGTGGGAATCGTGTTGAGCGATAGCGCGTTCGAGATCCTCAGCTCCCGAGGGGGAATGCCCACTAGGTGAATCCGGGCCTCGGGAACCGGCTCTCCATCGGAGCGGACCACGAGGCCGTGCACGGCTCCGCCCGGACCGTTGAGGACCAGGTCGAGCTCCACGTCTCGCCGCTCGTCCCCGTCCTGGTACTGGGAGAGCATGTGGACGTGCGACGGGCAGTGGCCGGCGGCGATGGCGCCCAGATATCGGTCGCCAGGAACGTCCGCGATCTCGTAGCGTCCCGCGGCCCCGCTCTGCGCGACGATGGCCCCGGAGGTGTCGTTGGCATACTCCGAGAGCCAGAGGGAAGCGCCGGGCACCCCCCGCCCGTCGAGGTCGAGGACCCGGCCGCGGACGCGGAAGCCCGGAGGGATGGCGACGTCGATCCGCGCCGTCTCTCCCGCCCCGACGGGCGCGGAGCCGTGGCCGCCGAGATCACCAATCACCCAGACCTCCCCCGGCACGACGTCATCCAGGTGGACGTACCCGTCCGCATCGGTCCGTCTCCTCGACGTCCACACGACCCGCGGCAGCTCGGACATGTAGATCCGGATCTCGCGGTCCGCCGCCGGCTCGCCCGTCGCCGCCCAGGTCACGAAGACGTCGAGGGCGCCGAGCTCGCTCGGTGGAGCGACGGCGACCGGCTCGCGCGTTCCCGCTCGGGCGGGAGCGAGCTCCGCCGCGTCCTCGCCGGACTCCGGGGCCGTGATCGCCGGTACCCCCTCGTCTCTCTCGGACACCGACTCCGAGCCCCCTTTCGCCAGCACGCCGAGGAGGGCCTGCCATCCCAGGAGTCCCCCGATCCCGATCGCGGTGATCCCAATCGCCACCTTCACCTTCAGTCCCATGATCGCCACTCCCGTCCCTGCGCCGGCTCCGAGGCCGCTCGCACCAATTGCGATCCTCCTGGAAGCCAGGAGGGAGACGAGACCGAGGCACCAGGCGCGACGATCGCCCTCGTGGGTGTTGTCGAGCTCCTCCCTCAGCCGTCCGAGGGCCCGCTGCAGCCGACTTCGCACGGTGGCCAGCGGAGTACTGGTCTCCCGAGCGATCGAGCGGGCGTCGAGGCCTTCGTAGTAGCGAAAGAGCACCGTCGAGCGGTACGGCTCATCGAGGGCGAGCACGGCATCGGTCACCCGGCGCAGGGCGCTCTCCCGGGCGGCGGTCTCCGCCATCGAGGGCAGGGCCTCGGCTCGCGCCGCCGCCCGCTCGCGCCGCTCCCGTCGCGCTTCCTCGCGCCGGTGGCGCCCCGCCAGCCGTCGCGCCACGGTCGCCAGCCACCCGCGCAGATTGCCGGAGGCCCGCGGCGGCCGTTCAAAGGCGGCGAGCCAGGTTTCCTGAGCCACGTCCTCGGCCGCGTGCTCGTCACGCAGGAGAGCGAGGGCGATGCGGCGCACGAAGCGAGCGTGCTGGAGGAGGGTGTCGGCGGTCGGAATCGAAGGAGCCATGAAGGAGCGTCTCGTCCATCCTCACATGCCCGCAGGGGAAGCGGACGATGCGCCCGACCGGGCTTTTTTCGACGAATCGGGCGTGGCTCGCGATCCTACCAGGGCGGCGAATCCGCGGGGTCGCGCGATCGGGCCGGGCCTTCCCTTCCTCGCCCCGGGGAATACGCTAGGCGCACCGAGGAGCCGCCATGACCCCCGACGATTCGATCCGCGCTTCCTTCGACGAGGCCTCCGCCGTTCTCGACGCGTTCATCCAGAGCCCCGACGGACTCCCCGCGGTGCGCCGGTTCGCGGAGGCCGCGGCCGACACGCTGCGCTCGGGCGGGAAGCTCATCTCCTGCGGCAACGGGGGGAGCATGTGCGACGCGATGCACTTCGCCGAGGAGTGGACCGGACGCTTCCGCGGCGAGCGGGCCGCGCAGCCGGCCATCTCGATCGCGGACCCGAGCCACATCACGTGCACCGCGAACGACTACGGCTTCGACGAGATCTTCGCGCGCGGGGTGGAGGCGCACGGTCGGGAGGGCGACCTGCTGCTCGCGATCTCCACGAGCGGAAACTCGCGGAACGTCGTGCGCGCCGTCGAGGCCGCCGACGCGAGGGGCATCACCACGGTGGGGCTGCTCGGCATGGGCGGCGGCGAGCTGCGCGAGCTCGTCGGCATCCCCATCGTCGTCCCCCTCGCCGAGACGACGGATCGCATCCAGGAGATCCACATCAAGGTGATCCACACCGTGATCGAGGCGGTCGAGCGCGAGCTGTTCCCGGAGAGCTACGGTCGCTAACCGTCGCCGGCGTATCCGAGGTCGCGCAGGAGCTGGTCGATCTGGCCACCCACGTCGACCGCGGTGTCCTTCAGGCCCATCTGCTCGCGGAGTCGAGCGGCGTCCTCGGCGCGCGTCCTCAGGAGGTCGGCGCCGCGCGCGAGGTCCGCGGGACGCGCCGAGCCGATCGCGTGGATCTCCTCGGCATCCGACCGCAGGTCGTAGAGTTCGAGCCTTCCGGTGTCGAGCTCGAGCACGGCCTTGAGCCCCTCGAAAACGACCGCGCGCTTCTCGCCGTAGTAGTACGTGGCGGCGCCGTAGATCGGCGCGGGCTCCGGAGCGGGAACGGCGTCGTCCATCCAAGCGGCAAGCGAGGACGAGGTGAAGGTGCTTCGCCCGGACTCGAGCCCGACGAGCTCGAGCAGGGTCGGCGTCAGGCTCTCGTTGGAGACGACCTCGTCGACGCGCATCTCGCCCCGACCGCCGGGCAGCTTGAACGCGAGGGGCACGCGCAAGACCTCGTCGAACATCGTGTGGCCGTGCCCGAATCGCCCGCGCTCCCAGAGCTCCTCGCCGTGGTCGGAGGTGAAGACGACGAGCGCCTCGTCATAGACCCCGAGCTCCTTCAGGGACGCGAGCAGCCGCCCGACGTTCGCGTCCACGTATTCGACCTCGCCGCGGTACAGGTCGCGGACGCGCGCCTGGTCCGCCTTCCCGAGCTTGATCTTGCCCGCCTGTACCTCGGTGACCACCTCCTTGTCGCCCCAGAAGCCCCCGATGCGCGAGTCCGTCGCCGGCGGGGGCGCGAACTCGTCGGGGGGCTCGAGGGGCCAGTGGGGATCGAGCAGGTGGATCCACAGGAAGAACGGTCGCTCCGCGTGCGCGTTGATCCGGTCGAGCGCGCGATCGGTGATAGCGGTGGTCGACGGGAAGAGCTCGGGCCAGCGGTGCGCGTCGATCAGCTCGAGGAGCCGCGCCCCCAGCGAGATTCCATAATCGTCGCGGGCGGGGAAGAAGTACTCGTCGAAGCCCTGGCCGAAGTTGAACAGCGGCTCGAGGTGCGCGTTCAGGCCCACTCCGATCGTCGTGTAGCCCGCGCGGCGCAGGTGCTCGGCGAGGGTGTCGACCTCGTCGGGCAGTCTCGCCCGCCGGTTGTTCGTGCCGTGCACGAGGGGCGAGAGCCCCGTCAGCATCGAGGCGATCGAGGGCTTCGTCCACGGGGCCGCGGCGCGAGCGTTCGTGAACACCACGCTGTCGGCGAGCAGGGCATCGATCGCGGGGGTCTTTGCGCCGGTCTCGCTCGCCCATCCGATCATGTCCGGCCGCAGCGTGTCGACGGAGATCAGCACGACGTGGCGGGGAGCCCCCGCGGCGAGCTCGCCCGGCTCGCGCGCAGAGCGAGGCGAATCCCCGCCCACGAGGGAGGCGAGTGGTGACGCCAGGACCACCACGAGGATCGGAACCAGCCCGCGGGCCGGTCGCGCGGCGCCGCCGAGGCGCCAGATCGCGAGCACCGTCGCCACCCCCGCCGCGAGCGATCCGACGATCACCAGTAGGGGCATCGCCGAGCCCGCGGCGACGAGGGGATAGCCCAGGAGCCAGGCCGCGAGGAGGGCCTCGAGGGCGACCAGGGATACCCCGAGAGTCGCGGTCGCCGCGAGACGCAGATCGCGCTCCTTCCCCCCGATCCGCGCGGTGACCATCGCGCCGAGCCCCGCGAGAGCAACGAGGGCGCAGCCGACGATCGCCCACAGGACCGCGTCGTGCGTCGGCGTCAGGTTCGTCCCCATCTGCTCGAGCACCGGCAGGAAGCCCGCGAGGAGCACGAGGAAGATCCCGATCGCCACCGCCGCCGCGGCCCGCGGAACGCGAAGCGCTTCCAGCGCGCGGCCGAGCCCGACGAACGCGACCACCGAGACGACCAGGACGAGACCCGCGGAGAGCGCGAGGGGCACGAGCAGGGCGCCGAGGGAGTCGTAGGCTCTCGGGTGAGCGAACAGGCTCGCCGCGACGTTGAGCGCCCCCGCCGCGATCGCGGTCGTGAGGATGCCCAGCATGTACGGGCAATCCGCGGAGGCCTGCGCGTTGCGCTCTTCGGGGACGGAGGGCATGGGGGTAGAGTACGACTCCGGATACTCTTCGACCACGACGGGCCCGCCGCCCGAGCGCGAAGGCGGACATGTCCAGCGAATCCACCACCGAGCCCCGCGAGCCCTGCATCGTGATCACCTACGGCTGGTGCCTGGGCACTCCCGGAGGGGTCGCGCGTCACATCCAGGAGCTCTCCCGACACCTGGGGCGAGCGGGGGCGAAGGTGATCCTGGTGTGCGTCGAGGCCGCGGGTTACACGCGCTTCCCTCGCCCGCCGCTGGAGGAAGCCTACGCGGGACTCGAGATCGAGAAGGAGCTCGCCGCGGAGGGAGTCGAGGTCGTGCGCGTGCCTCCCCATCCGCTGCACTGGGCCTTCGACGGGAAGCCGGTTCGCCGCGCCGTCGAGAGGATCCTCGCCGCGCGCGAGGTCGACGCGGTGCTCTCGTTCTACAACGAGGCGGCCTACCTGCCCCGACTCCTGCGCTCGCGCGGGGTGAGCTTCGGGTACATCGCCACCTGGCTCTCCTACCGGATGGCGTTCTCCCGCGAGCACACGGGCGGGGGTCCGCGGGGAGCGATGCGGCGCTGGACGAACCGCCGCTTCGTCGCGCGTCCCTACCGGGAGGCCGAGGTGATCTTCGCGAACTCCGAGTTCACGAGGCAGGAGCTGATCGACGTCCTCGGCTGCGATTCCTCGCGCATCCGCGTGACGTACCTCGGGGTGAGCCCCAAGTTCGGCGACGTCCCGCGCGAGCGACCCGATCGCGTCACGCGGTTCCTGTTCTTCGGACGGCTCGTCGCGGAGAAGGGCGTCGTCGACGCCCTCGAGGCCCTGGCGAGGATCGCGCGCGGGGGGCGTCGCGACTGGACGTTCAGGATCCGGGGCTCGGGCCATCACGCCCACGTGCGCCGGGTGGCCGAGGAGCTCGGCATCGGCGAGCTCGTCGAGGTGGCGGGCCACGCCGGCGACGAGGAGCTGGGCGAGGAGCTCCGCCAGGCGCAGGTCGCCATCCTCCCCTCGCACTCCGAGTCCTTCGGCCTCTCCATCGCCGAGGCCAACGCGGCGGGGCTCCCCGTCGTCGCCTATCGTGCCGGCTCGGTCCCCGAGGTGGTCGAGGACGGCGTCACCGCCTGGCTCGCCCCGCTGCGCGACGTCGACGCCCTCGCCGGCTGCATCGAGACCGCCATGAGCGATCCCGAGGCCGCGTGGCGTGCGGGCCTCGCCGGCCGCAAGCGCGCGCTCACCGAGTTCCGCTGGGAGCGGACGGCAGAGCGCATCATCGAGGGCGTCCGTTCGGTGTCGAAAGCCCCCTGACCGGGTCATCTTCGAGGACGACATGAAGCTCACGGTCCTGCTGGACAACAACACGTTGATCGGACGGTACTACCTCGCCGAGCCCGGCGTGTCGTACCTGATCGAGGATGATGACCGGAAGATCCTCTTCGACGCGGGGTACTCCGGCGCCTTCCTGGAGAACGCACGGCGGATGTCCGTCGACCTGCTGGATCTGGACTTTGTGGTGCTTTCGCACGGCCACCTGGATCACACGTGGGGGCTCGTTGCTCTCATCCGTTTGTACGCGGAGGCGTCCCGGCAAGGCCGGCGAATCGCGAAGCCGACACTCGTTGCCCATCCGGCGACGTTGCTGCCCAAGACCTACGGCAAGAAGGGCAGCGTTGGTTCGCTGCTCTCCGAGAGCGAGCTCGCACGCCGTTTCGATCTCCACCTGAGCCGGGAGCCCGTGCGTCTGACCGACCGGCTGACCTTCCTGGGGGAGGTCCCGAGGACCACCGAGTTCGAGGCGACGGAGCCCATCGGGACGGTGGAGGTCGACGGCGCCGAGCAGGACGACTTCGTGATCGAGGACTCCGCCCTGGCCCACGAATCCCCCGACGGCCTGGTCGTCGTCACCGGCTGCTCCCACGCGGGAATCTGCAATATCGTGGAGCGCGCGAAGGAGGTGTGCGGGGACGATCGGGTCGTTGACGTCGTCGGCGGGCTCCATCTCCTCGACCCGTCCGAGGAACAGCTCCGCGGAACCCTGGCGTACATGGACGCCCTGAGCCCGACCGCGGTGCACGCGTGTCACTGCACGGACCTGAGGTCCAAGGTCGCCCTGGCCGGCGTGGTCGAGCTGAAGGAGGTGGGGGTCGGCCTGAGGCTCGAATACTGAGTCAGGGATGCCGTTTCCGGCGGGCGTGCGCGTTTGGACGCCGCGGGGAGCTTTCGCGAGTATTCTGAATCCCGAAGCGCGTCCCGTGCATCCGGGTTTCCGAAGACCATGTCGTCAACCGACCCCCGACTCGACACCGAGGCCGTCCTGGAGAACCTGGACTGGGTGCGCGGGCTCGCCCGCAGCCTGGCCCCGGATCCTCACCTCGCCGAGGACCTCTCGCAGGACGCCTGGCTCGCGGCGCTGCGTCGCCCGCCGCGTCCGGGGGGGGAACCTGCGGGCTTGGATGCGCACCGTGACGCGGAACCTCGTGCGCCAGGGCCACCGGCGCGCCGAGGGACGGCGGCGGAGCGAGGAGGAGGCGGCGCGCGAGGAGGCTCTGCCCTCCACGGAAGAGCTGGTCGAGCGGGTCTCGGTGCAGCGCGAGGTCGTCGACCGCGTCCTCGAGCTCGACGAGGTCCACCGTCGCACGATCCTGCTGCGCTACTTCGAGCAGCTCTCCCCCGACGAGATCGCCGCGCGCACCGGCACCCCCCTGCCGACGGTGAAGACCCGTCTGCGCCGGGCCCTCGCCCGGCTCCGCGAGAACCTGGACCGCCGCCACGGGGGCGACGGTCACGCCTGGCTCGCGGCCCTCGCCCCTCTGTTCCCGAAGACCGGCGGCCTCTCCGCCGCCGCCCCCCCCACCGGAGCGCTGCTCGTGAGCACGAAGACCGCCCTGACCCTCACCGCCGCCGCGGCCGTCGCGATCGTCGGTGGCCTGTGGATCCTGTTGCCCAGGGGAGAGAGCCCCGAGCCGACGGCGTCGGGGACCGGGGACGACGGGGGGCTCCTGGCCCCGGCTCTTCCCGATCCCGCGGAGTCCCCCGCGATCACGCCCGACGAACGTGTCCCGCTGGGGAGCAAGGCCTTGGCCACGGACACGCTGGAAGATCGCGAAGGGGCAGCGCAGGAGCCGAACCGCCGGCTGACCATCCAGGTCGTCGACGAGCAGGGTTCCCCGGTGGCGGGCGTTCCCGTGGGTGTCCGCTGGCAAGAGGAACGTCGCGATGGCATCCACGGAACCGCAGAAACGCAGGCCCCGATGGGCCTGGCGGTCATCGAGAATCTCGACGTGGTGCTGCCCGTCGATCTCGACCGGGGCGAACGTGCTTTCGCGACTCTTGTCGTTCCCCTTCGTGAGCAGGTGGAAAGGTCCATCGATCACCACAACGTTCCCAAGGACCCGGTTCGGTTGGTGCTGCCCCCCACCGGAGTGGTCACGGCGCTTGTGGAGGACGAAGACGGGAATGCGGCAAGCGATCGCTGGGTTCACCTCACTGCGGTGGAGCGGGATCCGAGCAGGGTGGACGTCTGGCAGCGAATAAGCGGGAGCAGACGGATGTCATCGGAGGGAAGAGCCGTCTTCTCGCACGTCGGTCTCGGACTGGAGCTTCTCGCGGGCTCGGACCATCCCCAGAGCTCATGGAGGACCGAGGCCGTGATTGCCGGTCCTCGGAAGGCCGGAGAGGAGGTAACCGTCGTTTTGGTCTTCGAACGACGCCGCACACGTTCCTTTTCCGGACGGTTAGTCACTCCGCAGGGGGAACCGCTCGCGAGAAGGCTGGTGTATCCCGTTTTCGAGTTCGCGGGATCCGAAACCAGGGGTGCCGCGGAACGGAGCTGGTTCGTCACGGATGCGGACGGCCGCTTCCGAACGGAGGCATTCGTTCCGTCGCCCGAGGCGCGAATGAGCAGGATTCGCTTCACTACCGGCGAACCGCAACGGACGACATGCAAGGCGGAGGTTTCGATCGTCGACACGGGTTCTGGCGAAGAAGTGCCCCTCGGCGACATCGTAGTGAATCCCGAATCGTTGATCGTGAGCGGATGCGTCGTCGACGAAGACGGAGATCCCATCCCCTGGGCGTCGGTGCGAGTGCGGCACAAGGTCGACCGTTGGGGAAACCCCTACGCGCCGGAGGATGGCGACGACTTCCAATGGTGGATTCTCAACGATCTCCAGGCGCAGGGCGACCAGAAGGGGCGCTTCGAAGCTCGTGGAAGCGTGGATCCCGGTGTTCTCGCTCTCGTGATCAGCAAGAGGGGCTATCTGGATTCCGATCTGGTTCCCTTCTCTCCCGGGGATCGCGAGGTCCGAATCGTCTTGCGAAGCGAGGGGGTGGTCACTGGCCGGGTCCTCCTGGACGAGGGCATTCCTCCGTCCTGGATCTTCGTCGAGGTGGAGGCTCACGAGGGAGCGCCCCAGGTCTGGTGGTCCGGGTCCGACACCTTCACGCCCCGGGCGCGCCTGGCGGAGGACGGGTCGTTCCACGTTCCCAACCTCCTTCCCGGCCCCTCCGCGGTGCACGTGCGCCCGTGGCGGGATGCCGAGCCCCTCGTGACGATCGGCGACGTGATGATCGAGTGCGGCGGCACGAACCGCGACCCGCGCCTTCAGGAGATCGATCTGCGCGGGCTCCTGCGGCACATCGAGATCGAGGCGGTCGGCTCTTCGGGGGCGGTTCCCGTGGAAGGGCACATGGCGATTCTCGATGCCCCCGTCGAGGACGAAACGATGCCTCACATCGCTCTCGAGCAAGGACGTGCGTCCTTCGTCACCCGGATGCCGAGCGTGGATCTCGTCGTGCACGCGATCGGCTACCGCCCGGCGAGACTCGAATCGGTCTCCGATGACACGAAAGTCGTGCTTCGGCCCGGCATTCCCGTCCGCGTTCGCCTTCCGTCCTCGATCGAGCTTCCCGACCCTCCGCACGTCCTGCGCGCTCAGCTACAGCACGAGTCCCAGTATCGCCGGCCCGCCTCGTCGCGACGGATTCACACTCAGGACGGCGAGGCCGGTGACTGGTGGCAGAACTGGATCCTGTACCGCGCAAAGACCTTCGGCGAATCCCGCAGCGTCGAGCTTCGGCTGCCCACCGAGGGGGCCTATCAGATCTTCTGGTTCCTGGACCCCGAGGATGATCGAAGCCTCGGGAGCCTCCCGACGCCCGAGCACCAGACCGAGGTCGAGGTTGAGGACTCCGACGCGGAGCTCGTCTTGGACTGGGGTCCGGACCTCGCGGAGTACTCCGCTCGGCTCGACGCGCTCCGAGAAGGGCGGTGACGAGGGAAGAGTCGATTCAGATCGAATCCAGACCCCAGATGAACGGCTCGAGCGGAAGCCCGGTTTCCGTCAGGCCGAAGCCCGCGAGGAACTCGGCGACGTCGTCGCGCACGTCGGTGGCGGGGAAGAGGAGAGCGAGGACGCCGTCGTCGTCGAGGTAGCCCTCCTTCTCCGGTCCCGTGAGGTGGAACATCGAGCCCTGGGTGGTCTCGACCAGGTTCACCTGGCCCGCCGGCTCGATGCGCGAGCGCAGGACGTGCATGGCGGCGTTGCGGTCGAGGATCTTGCCCAGGCCCAGGAAACCGCGATGGGAATCGATGCCGAGCGATGCGAGGCGCGAACGCAGGTCGACGGCGGTCACGGGGGCCATCAGGAAGAGCGCTCCCTCCTCGTCGTCCGGGAACCGGTCCTCGAGGTGGGCCCGAACGAGGGAGAGCACGTCCTCGGTCTCGCCGCCCCACTCGTGGATCGCGTCCGGAAGATCGTGGCCCCGGCCGCGGCAGGCGTAGCCGACGAGCTCGCCGTCGCGCTCGAGAACGAGGGTCGTCATCCCCGGACAGCGCAGCAGGGCCGCCGTCTCCTCCGCGGTGCGCATCATGCGCTCGGGGTGGCGCTCGTACAGCGCGTGAACCCCGGCGGAGTCCGTCTCGGTCCAGGCGTGAGCGGACTCCGAGGACGGAAGCGAGGCGGACAGGGTGCGCGGAATCGCGAAGTCCTCCTCCGCTCCCATCGGGCAGTAGCCGCGCGAGAGGTAGAAGTGCGGGTCCTCTCCCCAGAGCATGGCGAAGACGCAGTTCTGGCCCTGCAGCGCCGCCTCCGCCTCGACGAGCAATCGCGTGCCGAGCCCCTGACCCTGCAGGTCCGGATCGGTCGAGACCGAGCCGATGAGCCCCCCGCGCACGTTGCCGCCGGGGAGCACGACCTCGCGGACCAGCGTCGCGCACGCGGAGCGCACCTCGTCGCCCTCGCCGATGGCGACGATGCGCCCCGGGAAGTCCTCGCGGAAGACGAGCGGGTATTCCTCGGCGAGAGACTCGCCGTCGCGGAGCGCCCGCTCCATCAACCTCAGGGCCGATGATTCACGGCCGCAAACGAGGCTGGTCATCGCTCACCGTCCGCCGGATCCTCGTCCGGCTCGGAAGACGAGGGCGTCTGCTGCTGTGCCTCGTGGTACGCCTCCAGGATCTGATCGCTGAGGGAGAGGGCGTCTTCGAGGGATTCGCGCGCCGAGTCGACGGCGCCGGCCAGGCGCTCTGGATCGTTCACGTTCGGGCTCGATTTCTCGAGCTCCTGTGCGCGCGCCTGCAGTCGTTCGAGGAGCACGTGGAAGGCCGGCCCGTCGGTCGAAGTGCGCTGGGGCTTCGCCTTCCCGTCGTCCTCGGGTTTGGATCGGATCGGGTCTACGCCCGATGGTTGGATACCGGGTATATCGGCCATGTCTCACCTAGCCGAGGAAGTTGAGTAGTGAGGTTTGAATGAGCCGCGCGCCGGAAGCCTGCGCGACCTGGAGACTCAGATCCGAGCGGGCCAGGTCGAGGGCGACCTCGGCATAGTCCGCATCGGTGATGTTGGAGCGCAGGGACTCGAGCTGCAACTCGATTCCCAGCGTTCGTTGCGAGGCGCTGGTCAAGCGCTGGCTGCGAGAGCCGAGCACGCCCAGGCCGATCAGGAGGTTCTCTTGACCACGGTCGAGCTCCGTCAAGCGCTCTTCGAGCCGATCGACGAGCTTGTCCTGGTCCAGGTCGTCTCCGTTCCTCAGGTCGTCTGCGATGCCCTGCATCGCGTCGAACAGGTTCACGGTGCCGCCGAAGGTCACGAGCTCGTTGCCGGCTCGCTTGACGTTGGTGGCGTCGATGTGAAGCACGATGCCCGTCGCCGAGTCCGTGAATTCGAGATCCGTCTCGGTGAAGGTCAACGCGGTCCAGGTCGTCCCGTCGAGCGATGCCGATCCCTCGCCGCGCACCGTCCCCGTGTAGTCGGCGCCGGTGAAGCCCGTCAGGTCGAGGTGCAGCTCTCCTCCGAGCTCGTTCTCGATGACGAAATCCGCGTAGTCGGACGAACCCGGATTGGGGAGGCTGAGCTCGCGTCCCGATCCGAGCTGGATCGTCCCCGCGGTGATGTCGATGGTCAGGGTGTTGTCGCCCAGGATCGTGTCGTTCGCGCCGCCGTTCACGAGGGCGATTCCCACGCCGGCCAGCGCGCCGGGATCCGTGGAGTCGTGGCGGAGCTCGAGGTACTCGTAGCCCGTTCCCTCGTCCGCGGTGATGCCGCTCGCCACGCCGGTGAGGCCCGCGAAGGTCGTTCCCGTGAACTCCATCCCTCCGAAGATCTCGACTCCGGGCAGGTTGATCGCAATGTCGACCCCTTCGCCGATACGCACGAGCTGGCTTTCCTCGTTGCCGCGGTAGGTCACGCGCGGCCCGCCGTCCGAGCTCGTCTCGACCCACGGCGGCTGGCTGGTGTCCGTTCCCCCGAAGAGATACCGGTCGCCCGCGCGCAGGTTCCCGATCTCCATGAGCTGGGCTCGAAGCAGATCGAACTCCGTGGCGAGCGACTCGCGATCTCCCATGGTCAGCGTGCCGTTCATGCCTTCGAGCAGGAGCTCGCGCGCTTCGGAGAGGAGACTGCTGCCGTCCTGGAGCCCCGCGGTGGCGGTGTTCACCACCGTGAGGCCCGCGGTGATCGCATCGTTGAAGCGGCCGACGTCCGCGATCTGCCGGGTGAGCGAGAGGGCCTTGGCGGTCCCCGCCGGGTCGTCGGACGGGCGCAGGAGGCGGCGGCCGGAGGCGACCTGCTCCTGAGCTCGAATCAGATCGAACTGGTTGCGCCGGATGCCCAGGAGGACGCGCGAGAACATGGAGCTGGTGCTGACTCGAAGCGACATGGTTTCAGATCAGGTTGAGCAGCTCGTCCCCGAGCTGGTTGACCACGGTGATGTACTGCGCGGCGGCGGCGAAGGCCTGTTCGTACTGCATGAGATCCACGAGCTCCTCGTCGACGTTCACGCCGGAGATCTGGTCCCGGCGGAGCTCGAGGCTGCGGATGAGACCGTCGTTCGCCTCGAGAGCGCTCTGCGTGGTGGCGACCTGAAAGCCCAGGCTTCCCACGATGTTCCCGTAGAACTGCCCCAGCGAGGAATTGCCGAGGCCGGCGACGTTGCTCTCCTCCACGTCCAGCATCTGGAGGAGCAGAGTGTTGTCCCCCGCGGACGCGGTCATCGAGGACGCGATGCGTCCGGGGTCCTCTTCGATGTCGGAGCGCAAGGCGATGTCGGACGCGCTCGAGCCGACGAACAGGGAGTTGATTCCCGCCGCGACCAGGAAGTCGGACGTGTCGGAGTCCGCCACGACCTCCAGGGTGAACTGGTCGTTGTGCGTGGCGGACAGCTCTCCGAGGCCGAGCTCGATGGTCACTCCCTCAGCGATCGTCAGCTCGGTTCCCGGCTGGTAGCCGTCGCCTACGTCGAGCGTGGTGATGAGCTGTCCGGAGCTGTCGAACACGTCCACCGTCAGCCCGTCCGTGGTTCCGATCGTGCCGTCCATGTTCGGGCGGAAGGTGAACACGTCATCCGCAGACCCGATGTAGGCCCCGCCGACTTTCACGTCGACGGAGTTGTCCTGGCCCGCGATCGTCGAGCCCACGAAGCCGTTCCAGCCCAGCGTGGCCGTCGCGGTGCCTCCGTCGAGCCGATACTCGGCGCCCGCGCCGTCCCCCGCCGTCTGCAGGTAGAGCGCGTCCCCCACCGCGGTGGCGATGATGCCGCTCGCCTGCGCGTTGGCGCCTGCGTTGATCACCGCCGCGATCTCCTCCGCGGTGGCCTGGGAGATCTCCTCGAAGTCGTCCGTGTCGAACGTGACGTCGAAGGCCACGGCCGCCCCGTTGGGATCCGCGGTGATGCTGAGGGTGTCTCCGTCGGCGAGGGCGAAAGGGCCGGCGCCGGGCGTGCCCAGCGAGGCCCGCCCGCCTCCGAGGGTTCCATCGGGATCGGGATTGGGATCCACGCGACGGCTGAAATCGAAGCCGTATCCGGCGTTCGAGATGAGCCGGAAGCGCCCGAAGGAGTCGAGGTCGGCCGAGAGGTTCGGGATGTCGTTCAGGTCATCGAGCATGTCCTGAACCGTGGTGTGGGTCGAGGTGATGTCGATGGAGTGCTTCTCCACCTCGCCTGAGTCGAGGTTCGTGACGTTCACGACCAGCCGGCCGGAGTGAACCGAGAACGGCAACCCGGCGTTGGCCACGAGCTCGTCCCGCGTCCGTCCGTCTCCGTCCATGTCCTGCAGCCGGTTCTCGCCGGTGAGGGTCGTGAACGGGCCGTCCGCGGGAATGCCGGTGGAATGGACGCGGTTCATCTCAAGGATGAAGTTCTTCGCGAGCCGGTCGAGGTCGGACAGGATCGCGGGGCCGTAGCTCTCCGACATCCGGATCAGCCCGCCGATCGCACCGCCGTCCATCGTGATGCTCCCGGTCGCTCCTTCGACCTGCAGGACGATCTCGTTGTCGGTGGTCGTCGTCACCGTCATGTGGTTCGCGCGCGCCGAGCTGACCAGGGTGTTGCCCGCCACCAGCACGTTGACCGCCCCGCGGGCGTCCTCGATGGTGGTGATGTCCACGAGCTCGGACAGGTTCTTCAGCGCACGATCACGCTGATCGCCGAGATCGTTGGCGGAGAGGCCCACCGCTTCGGTCTCGCCGATCTGGACGTTCAGGGCCGCGATCTCGTCCGCGAGCTGGTTGACCTCTTCGACGCGGGTCTCCACCTCGGCGCGGATGTCGAAGGACATGCTGCCGAGGCGGTTGGCGAGGTGGTTGAACTGCGAGGTCAGCGCCACCGCCGCCTGCGCGACGCCGGTGTGCAAGATCGAGTCCTCGGAGGACGCCGACAGCTCGGAGATGCTCGAGAAGAAGCCGTCCATCAGCCCGCCGAGACTGTTGGGATCGGGCTCGTGGAACAGCGCCTCGATCTCGGCCATCGCGCCGAGCTGGGATTGCAGACCGCCGGACACGCTCACCTGGCCCAGGATGCGCCGGTTGAGCAGACTGTCGACGCTACGCTGCACCGAGGACGCGTCGACGCCGCTGCCGATGAGGAGGCCTCCGACATTGAGAGGAAGGGACGAGTTCAGCCGCACTCGCTGGCGGGAATACCCATCGACGTTCGCGTTCGCGATGTTGTGCCCGACCGTCTCGAGCACGAACTGCGCGCTGATCAGGGCCTTGAGCCCGGTGTTGAGACTGATGCTGGACATGGTTCAGGCCTCCTGGTTCACGAGCGCTCCTCCTTCTCCCCTTCCCCCCGACAGGAGCGCGTTGCCCGTCGGGTCGTCCAGCAGCAGCCCCATGATCTCCGCGAGCAACCCCTGGTGATACCTCGCCATGGCCGCGATCCGTCGACCTCTGCGGAGCACGAGCGCCCCCACGGAGCGCAGCTCCTCGCGAAGCTGTCGCAGCCCGCTCGTCGCCACTTCTTCGGCGTCCGCGCGATCCGCGATGCTCGTCAAGGTGAGCGTCTCCGCGGCCACTCCCCAAGCGCGCGCGAAGCGCCGCATGAGCTCCAGCCGGCAGCGCTCCCGAGCGGGACCGGTGCGGAGCTGGGCCTGGATGCCCTCTCCGCTCGAGGTGATCCCCTCCGCGGAACCCGCGGCGATGGCTCGCTCTTGCGCTTCCAGCAGCTCGAGCAGGTCCTTCTGCGCGTTCAGCTCCTGCTGGGCCCAGGATTCGGTCTGGTTGACGAGGGCTTGGATCTTCATTGCAGTTCGGTCTCCCGGGCGGCTTCCTTTCGCACCAGGTCTTCCTTCACCATGCCTGCGAACCCGAGCGCGTCGCGTTCGGCGAGGGCTCCTCCGACGTGCTCGTCGAACCATCCCTCGAAGACCTCGGCTCCGGGCCCGTCGCCGAAGAAGCCGTTGGGCAGCGCGCGCCGCATCTCCTTCACGAGCATCGTGGCGAGCAGCTTCTCGAAGGCGTCCGCCGCCTCGACGCCGCGGTCGTCCTTCAGGGCTTCCCGGGCGCCATCGAGCTTCCCGGTCTCGAGCGCGTTCAGCGCCCGGTTCGGCAGTCCGTCGAGGCTGAGGCCGTCCATCACATCACCAGGATCTCGGCGTGGAGCATCCCCGACTGCGCCATCGACTGGAGGATCTGGATCATCTCGCGCGGGGTGACGCCGAGGACGTTCAGCACCTCCACGACCTCCTGGAGGGTCACCGCTCCGTTCACGATCGTGAGCTCGCGGTCCTCCTCCTCGATGAGCACGCTCGTGCGCGGAAGCACCACGGTCTCACCGTCCGACAATCCGCCGGGCTGGCTCGCCTCGGGCGTCTCGCCGATCTCCACCGTCAGGTTGCCCTTGGTGATGGCGCCGCGGGTGATGCGCACGCCCTCGCCCATCACGATCACTCCGGTGCGCTCGTTGATCACAACGCGCGCGAAGGACGCGGGCTCGAGCTCCTGGGCGAGGATGGAGCTCAGATAGGAGACGTGAGATTCGACGGGCAGGTCCTCGGGAACGCGCACGCCGACGGTCATCGCGCTCTGGGGAACCGCAGCCCCCGGATACAGGGCGTTGATCGTCTCCGCGATGCGAACCGCGTTCGCGAACGAGCCCTTCCGGGCGTGCATGTCGAGGTAAATGAAGCCGTGGTCGCGGACGAGCTGGGTCGGCACGGGACGCTGCACGGTGCCTCCGAGCGGGATCGTTCCCACCGTCAGGTGATTGCGCACGGCCGAGGCCGCCTCGCCTTCCGCCGAGAAGGCGCCGGTGGTGACCGGACCGGAGGCCGTGGCATAGTTGTGCAGACCGTCCATCGTCGTCAGCCAGGTCTCCAGCAGGACTCCTCCGACCAGGCTGTCGCAGTCGTTGATCGACGAGACGCGCACGTCCATCGGGCGGCCCGGCATGATCCCCGGCTCGAGCGTGCCCTGGACCAGCACCATTGCGACGTTCGACGAGCTGATGTCCCCGAGGTCCACGTTGATGCCCTGGGTCTGCAGCATGTTGCGGATCGCCATGCGGGCCGCGTTGCCGCTGTCGCCGGTGCCGCTCAGCCCCGTGACCAGCCCGATGCCCTGGACGACGTTGCCTTCCTGGCCGCGCACCGCGGCCAGGTCGCCGACGCGCACCAGCACGCGCCCGCTCGCTCCCCGCGCGACTCCCGGCTCGATGCGGGGAGAGCGGAGAACGGTCGCGGTGGAGACGCCGCGCGGCTGCGTGGGCGCCTCCACCCCGCCGGGGTACAGCACGACTCTCGGGTCGTCCGCGTCTTGCGGCTCGACCGCCTGCGCTTGAGGGAGGAGGAAGAGGAGGATGGGAAGCATCATCGTTCTAATCCGGTCGGTCGGTTCGACGTGTCGCTGAGGGAGGGGGGATCAGAAGGGCCAGATCCAGGCGATCGCGCTGTGGATGAGGCTCCCGAGGCCGGTGCGGTTCGTCCCCTCGGTCAGGGGGCCGCTGCCTTCGTAGGAGATGCGCGCTTCGGCGACGAGCTCCGACAGGATCGTGTTGTCCTGCCTGATGTCGTAGCTCCGCACGATGCCGCTGAATTCGATGACCTTGGTCTCCTTGTCGACCCGGATCTCGCGGCGGCCCTGCACGACGAGGTTGCCGTTGGGCAGGGCGTCCATGACGATCACCGTCATGCGCGCCTGGAAGGTGCCGTCCTTCTTGTAGTTCGCGGTCCCGGTGAAGTCGTCCTGGGACGACGCGGCCACGTCCGGCAGGGTGTTGAAGAAGCCCGGCTTGATGTCGAACGACGTGAGGGCGTAGTCGAGGTTCGTCGCCTTCGTGATCGTCGAGGTCTCCTTGTCGTCGACCTTCTGCGTCTCGCTGATGATGATGGTCAGGAGGTCGCCGGGGCGACGCGCGGTCTTGTCCGCGATCATGCTCCTCGGCGCGCGGTCCGGGTTGTAGATGGAGCCCGGGCGGCTCTGAGCGGAGGCGGGGCTCCCGCTCGAGCCCAGCGCGACGAGGGCGGCGACGGCGATCAGGATGGTGTGCTTCATGTCTGCTTCGCGGATCGGGATCAGCGTCCCAGGTCGATCTGGACGACGTCGCGGCTCTTGATCACCGCGGTGAGCTCTTGATTCGTGTTCACGGTGCGCACGCGGATACGGTCTCCGGCGGCGCCGACGCCCATGGCCACCGCGGACACACGGGCCTCGATGCTTCCCTTCTTGACGGTGAGGAAGACCACGTCGCCGATGCCCACGATGGAGGGGCGGTGGACGTCCGTCCCGACAACGACCGCTCCGGGAGCGAGGTCGCGCGCGGCGACCGCGCCGAGGAGCTGATCGTCCCCGAGCGGCTTGGCCTGCGATCCGCCCTGAACGCGGACGCGCCGGCGCTCGAACATCCCGGGGGCGAGGACTTCACCCGCCTTCACCGTCCGGGTGAGCACGGGACGCGTCTCGTACACCTCGGCCTTCCAGCTCGTCCACACCGTGCGGTACACGACGTCGTCGACGAGCACCTCGACGGGCACGCTGATCGTCCCGCTGACGAGTCTCTTCTCGTCCACCTTGGCGCGGAGCCGATGGCTCCCTGCACCGGCGGGCACGACCACCTTCGGCAACGCGGAGGCCGCCTCGAAGGTCGCGTCGCCCGTCGCGTAGCACCTGCGCAGCTCCGCGAGCGCGACTTTCTGCAGGTCCTCCACGGCCACTTCTTGCACCGCGGGCCACACGCGGATCGCGCGCTGGCCGGCCATGCGCACCGCGACGTCCGGCGCCTTGCTCGCGAGGATCGCGCGGATCCGATCCGCGTGCAGGAGCCGGCTGTAACCGGGCGCGGGAGCGTAGCCGAGCTCGATCGACTCGACCAGGCGCACTGCCTCGGGATCGGTGCCGAGGACTTGCGCCACCTCGCCGAGCTCGATCTCGGTTCCGTTGACGTGGGCCTCCATGGGGAGGTCCACGGTCACCGAGGAGGCGAGGGTGAGGGCACAGGCTGCGAAGAGCATCATGGGGTCACCTTCGTGATCAGATCAGGTTCGAGACCTGCTGGAGCATCTCGTCGGAGACGCGGATGGTCCGGCTGTTGACCTCGTAGTTGCGCTGCGCCTGGATCAGCGAGATCAGCTCGTTGACCACGGACACGTTGGAGCGCTCGAGGAAGCTCTGGCGCAGGATCCCTGCGCCGGTCTGTCCGGGAGTCAGCAGGGTTTCCGGGCCGGAGCTCGCGGTGAGCCGGAAGAAGTTCGATCCCTCGGCGCGAAGGCCGGCGGGATTCGCGAACCGTGCCACCTGGATGGTGCCGATCTCGGACGGGGTGTCCGATCCCGCGTTCGTGACCTGGACGGTGCCGTCCTGGCCGACGGTGATGCTCGTGGCGTCATCCGGAATGGTGATGCCCGGGTCGAGCTTGTAGCCGTCCACCGTGACCAGGGCCCCGGTCGCGTCCTGGCGGAACGAGCCGTCCCGCGTGTAGCGGAACTCGCCGTTCCCCATGTCGATCTTGAAGAACCCCTCCCCCTGGACCGCGATGTCCAGCGCGTTGCCGGTGAGCTCGAGCTCGCCCTGCACGAACTGCTTGATCGAGCTCGACACCTCGGCGCCGCTCCCGATCTGCAGGCCGGTAGGATTCATCTGGTCCGCTCCCGTCGCCGACCCCGGCTCGCGCAGCGTCGTGTAGAGCAGCGAGCGGAAGTTGACGCGGTTCGACTTGAACCCGGTGGTGTTCACGTTCGCGATGTTGTTGGCGAGCGTGTCGACCTGGGTTTGCTGGGCCAGCATCCCGCTGGCGGCGGTGCGCATCGCACGGATCATGGTGCTCTATCCCTCTCGCTAAACGGGCCGCGTGAGGCGGCGGTACGATTCCTGAATGGACTTCATGGTCTGGGCCATGGACTCGAACTGGCGCTGCACGAGGATCATGTCCACCATCTCGACGACGCCGGTGGAGTTGGACTCCTCGAGCGCGCCCTGGTGGACGGTCGCGGTCGCCGTCGCCTCCTTCAGGTCCGCGGGGGCGGTCCAGTACCCGTTCCCGTCCGAGATCAGGCGCTGGTTGTCCTCGAAGTCGACGATCTTCAGGCGTCCGACGTCCGCTCCTCCCTGGCGGACGTTCCCGTCGCCGTCGATCATCGGCGACGGTCCCCGGGGATCGATCTGGCGGTTGAGCGCGGTCCACGCGACGGGGTAGCTCTCGGCGGTGAGGAGCACCCCGTCCGGAGCGAGCTTGAAGCTCCCGTCCCGCGTGTAGACCTCGCCCGCGGGCCCTTCGACGCCGAAGAAGCCCCCGCCGAGCAGGGCCACGTCGTAGACCTCTCCGGTCCGACGCAGGTCACCCTGGGAGAAGTCGACGGTGACCTCGGCGCCCACGCCGCGCTTGCTCCCCTGCGAGCCCGGCACCTCGAACTGCCGCACCGCGGAGGTCTCGCGCTTGTACCCCACCGTCGAGAGGTTCGTGAGGTTGCGCGCGATCGATTCGATCTGCTGCTGGTGGGCGTGGAGGGAGGCAGCTCCTCGAAAGAGTCCGACGTTCATGCCTCCGCGTGGAGCAAGGCCGGTGCCAAGTCGAAGCGCCGCCTGAAATCGCCTCTCTCGGGGCCGCGAGGGCCGTTCCCGCGGGATCGTCGCCTCGAGGGAGCTCCAAGGCCGCCGGGGCTTTCTTCCCGGCCGGGAAGGAGTTTCGCGACCAGGAGCCCGGTGATCGCGAGCAGGGGAGCCCGAAAAAGGAAGCGGCCCGGACCCCGTGCGGGTCCGGGCGCTTCATCAGCCACGGTACGGCTGATCGCTGAGGCCATGCCATCACGGCCTGCGGCGGAAGGCCCGGGGTTCTCGGCCCGGGACCTCTCGCCTACGGAACTTCGAGTTGGTCGGTGGGAATCGTTTGCGTGGTGGGATCAGGGTGGGAATCAGACCACGTTGACGACTTCGGCCAGGATCTCGTCCTGGACGGTGATCACGCGGGCGTTCGCCTGGAAGCCGCGCTGGGCCTCGATCAGGTGCACGAACTCGACCGCGGTGTCCACATTGGAAGCCTCGATCGCGCCGGCGACGACGTCCCCGGCACCATTGGCGCTACCGGCCCCGAGGATGCGCTGACCGGTGTTGCCGGTCTCGCGGAAATAATTGTCACCCACCGCCTCGAGGCCCGCCTCGTTGGCGAAGGTGGCGATGCCGAAGTCCGCGAGCTCCTGGGTTTGGCCGTTCGTGTAGAAGCCTTCGACGACGCCCTGCTCGTCGACCTGGAGGCTGGCGAGCTCGCCCGCCCCGTAGCCGTCCTGGAAGTCGGCGATCAGGCTCGCATCGTTGCCGAACTGGGTGATCCCGTCGAATCCGCCCGAGGTGCCGAAGTCCAGGGAGATCGACTGGCTGGGAAGGGAGCCGAACTGAGCGGTGATGTCTCCTCCCACGGGCGTGCTGATCGAGCCGTTCTCGTTGAACCGGATGTTCTCGATGGTTCCGTCGACCGTGCCTTCGCCCTCGGGAACCGAGGTGGTCATGTCCCAGCCGCCGTCGTCCTGGCGCACGAACTCGAAGGTCAGGATGTGCGACGTGCCGGTGCTGTCGAAGACCTCCATCGACGTCGTCACCGTGTCGGGACCGGTCCCGTTCGTGGTGATCGCGAAGAAGTGCGAGGCCCAGTCGGTGGATCCCGTCTGGTTCGCCGAGTCGGTGATCGAGAGGGACAGCTCCGCCTCCCCGAACGTGTCGGAGGTGATCGTGATCTGGCCCGTATTCTCGTCGAACTCCACCGTGGACTGGCCGAACTCCCCGTCGATGTGGGAGACCAGGTCCCCGATTGTCGTTCCGTCCACGCCGTACACGAAGGAGGAGACGACGGGCGATCCGTCCACATCGGTGCCGGAGACGTCGATCGTGTCTCCGGACTCGTAGTCGGCGAGGTTCGTGGCCAGGTCGTTGAAATCCGTCGCCGCGGTGGCCGCGGTCTCGGTGCCCTGCACGAAGTCGACGAGCCCGATCATGTCCTTCAGGTCCTTGCCGGACTCGCCGGCGGTGACCTTGATCGTCGAGGTGAGCCCGGCCTTGTCGCTCGTCAGCTCGATCTCTCCGTTGCCGTTCACGGACGCGACGATGTCCTCGGTCTGCGTGTTGATCTCGTCCGCCACCTCCTGGGCGGTGATCGCGCCCGAGCCGCTGATCGACACGTCCTGCGGGGCGCCGCCGTTGACCACGAGCTCCATCGTCCACGTCTCGCCGGAGGGGATGTCGAACGGGCCCTGGTTCGTGCCCACCATCTGCGCCGAGGTGCCCTCGGTGAACGACGAGGACGACGTCAGGACCTCCTTGAGCGGCCCCGTGACCACCGCGGGCAGGTTCCCGGAGAAGGTCATCTCGGTGGAGGCGCTCGGCGGGAAGACCGCGCTCGTGTCGATGCTGAAACCCTGGCCGTTCGCGTCCAGGACCTGATAGCCCGTGCGCATGTCGACCATGTTGCCCGAGGCGTCGAGCCCGAACGTGCCCACGCGGCTGAACAGCGTCTGTATGCCGTCCGACAGCGCGAAGTAGCCCCGCCCCAGAAGCGCGAGGTCGAAGGTCCGTCCGGTGAGGTTCATCGCCCCCTGCTCGAACTGACGATCCACGGACGACAGCTGCACGCCGAGACCGACCTGCAGCGGGTTCGTGCCGCCGAGGTTGCCGGTGGGAGGCGTGGCGGGCCGCTTGGTCACGCTGAGCAGATCGGAGAACAGCGCGCGCGACGACTTGAAGCCGGGCGTGTTCGAGTTGGCCAGGTTGTGGCCGATCACGTCGATCCAGCTCTGGTGGGCCCGAAGGCCGCCGAGGGCGGAGATGAAGGAGCCGGTCATGATGAGTACCTGTCGTTGTCAGTCTTGGTCCGTCGAGCCGTCGTCGCCACTGTCGCCGAGCACCTCGGTCACCATCGCGAGCGGGATGTCCTCGCCCCCGATGTTCAAGACCGCGAGTCCGTCGAGGATCTTGACCGAGTCGACCGTTCCGGAATGGAGCTCCCCCGTCTCCAGGTCGGTCCAGCTCACGGTCCTTCCGATGAGGGCGCTGCCCTGCGTGAGCTGCGAGAGCAGGGCGTTGGACTGGTTCAGGGCGATCATCGCGATGATGTTCTCGTTGAGGCTCTCGAGCTCCTCGAGCGACGAGAACGTGGCGAGCTGGGCGATGAAGTCCTCGTTCTGCACGGGCTCGAGCGGATCTTGGTGCTCGAGCTGCGTGACCAGGAGCTTCATGAACGCGTTCTGATCCAGCTCCTGCGTGGCGAAACCGTTCGTCGCGCCGAAGATCTGGTCGTTCGAGCTGATGCCGTTGATGTCCATGATTCAGGCGTAAGTGTCGATGCCGTCTTCCCGGGTGGAGAGCGACGCGCCTTCACGGCGGTCCTCCGCGCCGGGGTGAATGGGTTCGGGCTCTCGTCTCGCGGTCTCGTCCGCCCGCGGAGCATCGGTCGCGTCGCGCCCTCCGGCTCGCTCGCCGCCGAGGCCGAGGTGGAGCTCGAGGCTCTCGGCCTCGATGCCCTCCTGGGCGAGCATGGCCCTGAGCTCTGGAGCGTGGCGCTCGAGCAGCTCGAGGGTCTGCGGCGACTCCGCCCGCACGACGGCGTCGAGCCGTCCCTTGCGGAGCGAGACCTGGATCGCCATGCGCCCGAGCTCCGGAGGCGAGAGGTGCACGAGGACCCGCTGCAGGCCCGGGCTCAGGTGCGCGCGGAGCTGGCGCAGGACCTCCGCGGCCTGCTCGATCAGGGCGGGCTCCGGCGCGGGCCCGGGGCTCGCCGGGCGGGTCGCGGGCGGGGTCGCGGCGGCGCGGGCCCGGTCCCCCTCGACGGAGGCGAGGGGAGCGCCGGGATCCGCCCCCGAGACGGCGGCCGAGACCGGCGCGGCGCCCGGGGCGCCGGACGAGGCAACGGCCCCCGTCGGGGCCTGCCCGGGCGGGACCGGGGCCGAGGGAGGGGGTGCGGGGAGGGCCGTCGGGGCGGTGGGGCCCTGCGGCGCGGGGCCGCCCGCCGGAAGAGGCGCGGGCGGAGAGCCGGCAGGGGCTCCGTCTCCGATCACGGGGGAGGGGGTCGCGACGGCCGGGGCGGAAGGGGCGGGAGCGATGACCGCGGGCTCGTCCCCGCGGCTCTCCTCCCGGGCCCGGGGTCGAGTGGGCCGGCCCTCGCGGTAGTCCTCGAAGTCGGCGTGGCGCTCCTCACGCCGCGCACGGTGGAAACCCTCGGCTCGCTCCTCCAGGGCCTTCTCGCCCCCCCGGCGCTCGACCGCCCGCTCCATCTCCCCCTCGAAGAGCTCGGCGGCGCGGGTCGATCGGGGGGGGGAAGCGGAAGACCGCCCCATACCGAGCGGTCTTCCGATTGAACCCAAGGTGGGACTTCGTTGGGTCTCCATGACGCCGCCGACAGGCGCAAGGGGGGTGCCAAGCCCGGCGGGCTGTCGTAACCCGTTGAATTACAACAAGTTGAGGCGATCGGCGACCGAGACCCCTCCGGCCCTCGACCCGCAGGGCTTTCCCTCGGGGGGTGGAAAAGCGCGCCGGGGCGGGAAAACCGTTCCCGGCGGCTCAGTTCCTCTCGCGGATCTCCGTCTCCCCGTTGCCCTCCCCGATGACGAGGATGTGGGCCAGGCCGACGAAGAGCCCGCTCTCCACGATCCCCGGGATCTGGGCGAGCTTGGCCTCCAGCGCCGCGGGATCCCCGATGCCCCCGGGGAAGCGGCAGTCGAGGATCTCGTTGCCGTTGTCCGTCCGGTAGACCTCCTCGATGCCCCGCATCCGGACCGTGGGGGTCGCTCCGAGCTCCTCGAGGCGCGCTCCGACCACCGAGCGGGCGAAGGGGATCACCTCCACGGGGAGCAGGAAGTGGACTCCGAGGCGGTCCACGAGCTTCGTGCGGTCCACGACGATGATCTCCTGCCGGCTGATCGAGGCGACGACCTTCTCCCGCAGGAGGGCCCCTCCCCCACCCTTGATCATGTCGAAGGCGGGGTCGATCTCGTCCGCCCCGTCGATCGTCAGGTCGATCCGGGGGGCCTCGGAGAGGGGGATCAGGGGGATTTCGAGCTCCCGGGCCCGGGTTTCCGTGTCCAGGGAGGTGGGAATGCCCCGGATGGCCAGCCCCTCCCTCCGGATGCGCTCTCCCAGGCGCACGAGGGTGTGGCGGACCGTGGAGCCGGTCCCCAGGCCGACCACCATGCCGTCGGCCACGAAATCCGCCGCTCGCTCGCCGGCGGCTCTCTTCGCATCGCTCAAGTTCGGTCTCCTCGCTTCCGGCGCCCGTCGCCGGAGAAGTGATTCTTCCTTCCCGGCGGGCCACGAGAGCCGGTTTCCGGCGTCTTTTTTCGCAGGTGTGGGTTCCGGGATGTCGATGAGGGTGCTATTCTCCCCCCTCGAAATTGAGACCGCGTCTCAGTTTCCCGCGCCATGACCAGCCTCGACTCCCTCCCCTGCGGCGCCCGCGGGCGCCTGGTGCAGCTCGGCGGCGAGCGTTCCTTCCGCCGCCGTCTGATGGAGCTCGGCCTCCTGCCGGGCACCCCGGTTCGGGTCGTGCGGCGCGCGGATCTCGGAGGAGTGATCGAGCTCGAGGTGCGCGACTGTCGTCTGTCGGTGCGCGCCGGAGAAGCCCGCGAGCTCTTCGTCGACGCTAGCTGAGAGGCGAGGGCGACATGGGCGACGGGGGCGGGCCCAAGCGCGTCGCGATCGCCGGGAATCCGAACACCGGCAAGACGACGCTGTTCAACCAGCTCACCGGTAGCCGGGCGAAGGTGGGCAACTATCCCGGGATCACCGTGGATCGCCACTTCGGTCCGGTGGACTTGCCCCGCACGGGCGTCGTCGAGCTGATGGACGTGCCCGGCACGTACAGCCTCGCCGCGCGTAGCGAGGAAGAGCAGCTCGCGATCCAGGCCATCGCCGGCCTGCATCCTCTCGAGAAGCCCGACGCGGTGGTCGTGGTCGTCGACGCCACGCAGCTTTCGCGCAACCTCTATCTCGTCCTCCAGGTGATCGAGCTCGGCCTGCCCACCGTGGTCGCGCTGAACATGATGGACCAGGTGAAAAGCAGCGGGCAGGAGGTCGACCTCGACGTGCTCGCGCGCGAGCTGGGCATCCCGGTGTGTCCGGTGGTGGCTCTGCGCGGCGAGGGGCTCGACGGGCTCCGCGAGGCGATCGACGGCGTGCTCGCCGACGCGGAGCGTGGCCGGCCGAGCTGGTGCTGGCGTCCCACGCAGCCCGCGCTGCTCGAAGACATCGTGGTGCTCGAGGAGGCGATCCCCGACCGCTGGCACCGCGACGATCCCGTGCGCCGCCGCGCGCTCGCCCTGTGGGCGCTCCTCTCGATCGACGAGCACGACGAGCTGGACGGCATCCCTCCGGAGCTGCGAAGCGTGGTGAAGGCGCGGCGCGACCAGGCGGAGACCGACGGACGCATCCTCGAGGAAGAGGTCATCCGCGGTCGCTACGCGTGGATCGACGAGCGCATCGGGACCTTCGTGCGGGAGACGCGGCCGCGGAGGCGTTCGGTGACGGACCGGATCGACCGCGTGCTCCTGCATCCGACCCTGGGGTTCGGGATCTTCCTGGTGCTGATGGCGGTCGTGTTCCAGTCGCTCTTCGCCTGGGCGAGTCCGGTGATCGGCCTGATCGAGAGCGCGGTCGGCTGGGTGGGCTCGACGGTCGGCGGCGCGATGGCCGAGGGCTTCTTCCGCTCCCTTCTCGTGGACGGCCTGGTCGAGGGCGTGGGGGCGGTCCTCGTCTTCCTGCCCCAGATCCTGCTCCTGTTCTTCTTCGTCGGCGTGATGGAGGACACGGGCTACATGGCCCGGGTCGCCTTCCTGATGGACCGCATCATGAAGGTGGTCGGCCTGCACGGGCGCGCCTTCGTCCCGATGCTCTCCGGCTACGCCTGCGCGGTGCCCGCGATCATGGCCACCCGCACCATGGAGCGGAAGCGCGACCGCCTCCTGACGATGATGGTCGTCCCCTTGATGACGTGCTCGGCGCGGCTTCCGGTGTACGGCCTGCTCATCGCCGCCCTCTATCCGCCGAACGCCGAGGCGCCCTTCGCGCAAGGGCTGCTGATGGTGGCGATCTACCTGTTCTCCACCGTGCTGGCCCTGGTCTGCGCGGCGGTGCTCGGCCGCACGATCCTGCGCGGACCGCGGATCCCGCTCATCCTGGAGATGCCCCCCTACCGCATCCCGCACTGGCCCTCGGTGCTGCGGATGATGATGCAGAAGACCATGTGCTTCGCGAAGCAGGCGGGCACGATCATCCTCGTCTGCTCGGTGGGCATGTGGCTCCTGCTCAGCTTCCCCGCGAAGCCGGAGCTGGACACGGACTACGCGGCACTGCGCACGGAGGCCGCGGCCCGGTTCGACGCCGCAGCCGACTCCGGAGGCCTCTCGACTCGCCTGGCGGAGATCGACGGCCAGGAGCAGGGCGAGCGACTACGCAAGAGCTTCGCGGGACGTTTCGGCCGCCTTCTGGAGCCCGTGATCGAGCCCATCGGATTCGACTGGCAGATCGGCGTGGGCCTGATCGGGGCCTTCGCCGCCCGCGAGGTCTTCGTCAGCACGATGGCCGTGGTCTACGGGCTCGGCGAAGACGTGGAAGGGGAATCCGACGCGCTTCGAGACCGGATCCGCGCCCAGCGACGACCCGACGGGAGCAAGGTTTTCACCCCGCTCGTGTGTTTCTCGCTGATGGTGTTCTTCGCCCTCGCCTGTCAGTGCATGAGTACCCTGGCCGCGGCCCGACGCGAGACCGCTTCGTGGCGCTGGCCGGTCTTCATGTTCGCGTACATGACGGTGCTCGCGTGGGTTGCGAGCTTCATCGTGTATCAGGGAGGGCGCGCTCTCGGATTCGCCTAGATGCAAACCGGGTCTCGACTCGGGTCGCGCGTACCGACATCATGTTCGCGTCCCGAGAGAAACGGAATGCACATCGGTATCTGGCACCTGTCCGCCACTCCACTGAGCGGCGAGACCGTCCGCACGCGCCCCAGCGGCGGCACGGAAACCGCGATCGTCTACACGAGCGAAGCCCTCGTGCGCGCGGGAGCCACGGTGACCGTCTTCTGCAACACTCCGCGGGCGAGCGAGATCGAGGGCGTGACCTACGTCCCCGCCGAGGGCATGCGCGCGCGCGCGGCGGACCTGGAGCTCGACGCGCTCGTGGTCGTGCGCCACCTCGCCGCTCTCGAGATACCCGTCCGGACGAGGGGCGTCTTCTACTGGTCGCACGACAACCTCCAGCAGCCCTTCCTCCACGGCATGTTCCGCTTCTTCGAGGAGAAGGCGGGCGAATCCTCCCCCGTGTGCTGCTTCCATCTGGGCGAGGTGATGGAGCACGTCGACGCGGTCTTCGCGGTCAGCCGCTGGCAGGCCGGCTCGATCGCCGAGAAGCTCGGCGTGGATCCCGATCGAATCGAGGTCGTGGGCAACGGCCTGCAGCCGGGCCTCTTCGATCCGGACCGGCCTCTCTCCGAGAAGCGCCCGATCATCCTGTACTCGCTCCCCCCGGATCGCGGCATGTTGCCCCTGCTCGAGATCTACGCCAAGGCCTCGCCGCGTCTCGAGGGGGCCGAGCTGCACCTCTACTCGCGCTCGACGATCTACGGCGCCTCCGCGGAGGAGGACCTCCACCTGTACGGCGGGATCTACGGCCTCGCGCAGCAGATTCCCGGGGTGACCCATTTCGAGCCGGTGAACCAGCGCGCCCTGGCCAAGGCCATGGAGCGGGCGATGGTCTACGCCTATCCGACCATCACCGAGGAGACCTTCTGCATCTCGATCCTCGAGGCCCAGGCCGCGGGGACGATTCCGATCTCGTCCGCCTGCGGGGCGATTCCCGAGCGCGTCACGCCCGGGGTCGACGGCTTCCTGGTTCCCGGCGATCCGATGGACGAGACGTACCAGCGGCACTTCGTCGACAAGCTGGTGCGCTTGATGGGCGACTCCGATCTACGGCGGCGCATGGCGGCAGCCGCTCGGGCCAAGGCTCATTCGGGGGAGTACACCTACGACGCCGTGGCCGCGCGCATGCTCGCGCGCATCGAGTCGGTGGTCGCGGGGAGGACGCGGCAGGTGCGCGCATTCGACGTCGCCCGAATCGCGGCGCCCTACGTCACCCCCCGCACGTCGCCCGGCGCCGCGCCGAGTCGCCCGATCAGCGCGGTGCAGCTGAGCACGCTGCGCGAGAGCTTTCGCCAGCTCCTGAAGCTCTGACTCACTCTCCGCCGACGTAGCCGAGCCGCCGAAGCTCCTGGAGCTCCTCCGCCGTCTGGGGACGCTCCACCGCGGCTCGTCGCCCCGTGTCGAGTCGGTCGAGCATTTCCTGGAGCTCTCGCCGCAAGGCGTCGGCGTGTCCAGGCTCGGCGGAGCCCCGGTCCGTGGCCTCGCCGGGATCGGCGGCCAAATCGAAGAGGGACGCCGTGTCACCATCGCGGTCGATGATCAGGTGGGCGTCGGGCGTGATCCACGAGTCGAGGTTCCGCTTCCACCGGAGGGTGGAGAGCCTCGCCCGGGGTTCCGCCGAGGCGTCGACCTCTCCCCGCAACAGCGGAGCGAGCGAACGCCCGTCGAGATCGGGCGGAAGCTCGGCACCCAGGAGGTCGAGCAGCGTGGGGACGACGTCGACGAGCTCGACAGGATCCTCGATCACCGCGGGGACGATTCCCGGAGCGCGGATGATGAGCGGAACCTGGAGGAGCTCGCGATACACGCTCTCCTCGTGGCCGATGCGTCCGTGCTCCAGGAACTCCTCGCCGTGGTCGGACGTGATCACGACCACCGTGTTCTCGAGTATGTCGTGCTCGTCGAGGTACGCGAAGAAGCTCTCGAGCGCGATGTCCGCCTCGCGAACGCTCCCGTCGTAACGATCCGAAAGGTAGCTCGCCTGGGCCTCGTTCAGGGACATCTCGTTCAGGTACGGATTGCCGCAGAGCCCCGTGGCCGGGAACTCCTCGCGATCCGGCGTTTCGAACATCGACAAGAAGGGCTCCTCGGGATCGTAGGGGCAGTGCACGTCGTAGGTGTGCAGGAATCCGAACCACGGTCCGCGCGGCGTGCGGTGGCGGACGTAGGCTGCGGCCTCTTCCAGCGTCTTCTCGAAGGTCTGGTCCTCGTCGTGGAACGCGAGGAAGCCGCGGCGGAATCCCCGCTCTTCGGAGAGCCAGCCGCCGTCGGTGATCGCGAAGGTGTAGTGTCCGGACCGCATCAGCCGCTCCGCGAGCATCGTCACCTCGTCGGAGGCGATCTGCGTCGGGAGCTCGACGCCGTGGCTGACGGGGTGGAGACCCGTGAGGAGGCTGACGTGGCTCGGAATCGTCCACGGGCTCGGGGCCACCACGTCGCGGAACACGACCGCGTCCCGCGCGAACCGATCGAGCGCGGGGGACGTGTCCCGCTCGTACCCGTAGCACCCGAGCCGATCCGCGCGCAGGGTGTCGATGGAGATCAGGACGAGGTTGAGCGGAGCCTCTTCGTCGGTCGGAGCTTCACACCCGCTGACGAGCACGAGGAGCCCGACCATGGCGGCGGCCCAGCTCCTCGATGCGGTCATGGCGTTCGCCTACTCGTCGCGATCCCGCGTGGGGCCTTCGAGGAAGGTCATGTAGCTGTCCTGCTGTCCGGAGGTCAGCGCGGCCCCCTCGTAGCGATCGAGCTCTTCCTCGGTTTCGGGATCGACGATGACGTACACCGGATTCGCCGTCGTCCGTGCGAGGGAATTCTGGAGCTCCTTGATCCGATCGATTTTCGTCTTGCCATCGGTGTGCGTCGTCTCGTACATCCAGCCGCATTCGTCCTG
>CAYRXS010000014.1:0-46126 GCA_964428225.1 uncultured Planctomycetaceae bacterium | reverse complement strand
CACGTCTTCCAGACTCGTTTGCGCCCGGGGGAGCGGGAGTGGATTCGTAGGCACCGTATGTCCCGGCGCGGTCTCTCCCGCCCGGTGCGTTGCGAAATGATGCCTCGCGAACGATGCGTTGCTTGCGGCAGCGCGCGGCCGCAACTGAACCACAAATCCCAGCGAGCGCCACCACTGCCTTCCTTGCCGAGATCTCCACTAGTTCAGATATTTAAGGCATCAATCATGGAGCCGTCTCATGCAAGGAATCATCGACGCATTCGTCGCCCAGCCAATCCCCTTCGCAATTGGCGCGGTAGTCGCGGTCTTTCTCCTCATTGGCGTGTGGAAGCTCATGAAGGGAGCTGCGAAAGTCGTTGTGATACTGCTCCTCATTGCTGCGATCATTGGGGTGCTGGTGTGGATGGGCGCCGGAGGTCCCTTGCCCTGATTTTGGCGCTCCCTGACCCGACCTTGTGAAGGGAGACAAGGTGAGATACGCACTTGTGGCCCGTGCGGCCTGTTGCGTGGCAGCCGCGACTCTGGCGCTTCGCCCGACGCCGGCCTCTGCCCAAGACCTTCCTCGCGGCGTCGTCATCGTTGGGCGGGGCTCGGCTGACCTCGATATTCTCACCTTGATCATGAGGTTTGAGATTGTCGACCAGGACAACGGGTTCCTAATTCCGGGGGCTCAGGTGCTCTTTGAGGACAACCTGGGGAGGCTGCTCGCTGGCGTGGCAAGTGACCAAGAGGGCATGGCCATCGTGCTCGAAGCAGAGTTCACTGATCTCCGCTCAATGGCCCAGGTCAGGGTGCGGTCCCCGAGGCACGAGCAGTGGGTCCTAGAGCGCCAACACGACCAGATCTCATCAGACGCGGACGACACCAGGCTGTGGATTCCGAACAACCGCGAGAATTGGACGAACACTTATCACGTGCGGAGTGCCCAGCCCTACCCGACTACCTCGGCTGTGGCCGATGCGGTTCGATCGGGCAAGTATTCAAGCTCATGTACGTCGGTTCCATTCCGCGACCTTGAATACACCCATTCATGCGCTGGCGACATCAGCCCCTACTGGCTTTGGACCCAGCGGATCGAGCTCAGGCGACTAGAGGTGGCACCAGTTCATGCGTTGGGACTCCGGGAACGGCCTGCAGCGGACGCATTTCAGCCTCGCCGAGCCGATGCGGTTCGCGAGGAAGAACGGCGAGCCACGGTCACAAGTCTCGCGGAAGGTTCCCGCGCCATTGAGGTCTATCCGAGCGACCTAGGGCCGTCACATTGGTACACAGCAGCTGCTGCGTGCGACAACATGAACGACTTCGGTCACGACGATTGGCGCCTTCCTTCAGTTGAGGAGTTGGATCTCATAGTTCGAAACAGGGGATCAATCCCCGGCCTCTCGGAAGCCTATTACTGGAGTTCGACGGAGGTAGTCGGCTCCGATGTGTGGGCAGTGAGCTTCCGCAGTGAGTCCGAGGGTCTGCGGGACCTAGTGCACAAAGGCACGACATACAGCATCGGCATCGGCACGCTAAGAGCCCGGTGCGTTAGGACCGCGTCCTAATCGAAATCGGCGTGATGTGGGCCAACGCGTCCGCCGTCGCGTCCGGACTCGGTGCTGATCAAACCATCGGTGGCATTGAGTACGAGAGGAAGCCGCCGGATGGAGGCGCGATGACAAGACTCACCGGATCTGCTAGACGCTCTGCCGGCACACGGATTGGCGCGCTGGCTCTGCTTGGTGTGACAGTAGGTCTCTGGGGATTCGGTTGCCAGAATTCTGAGCGGGAGGAGGGAAGAGGCGTATCATCCGGAGTGACTGTTCGCGCCGAGTCGCTGGTACCTGCGCGAGAGCCGCCACCTGCCGTCGCTAGTTCTGTGTCTCAAGCGCCAATCGACGTCGACTGGCACACGGGCTTGCTTGCCGGGCTCTACTTTCCAATGCGAATTGAGGATGTACCGTCCGGGCTTCGCGGGCAGGATGCGTTTGACGAGACGTTCGACGCCGGCTCTGAAAGCAGGCGGGCGCTTCTGACGTGGGTGCTCGACCGAAGACACATATACGTTCCCTTTCGGCTGTCTCAAAGTACGCATGTCTTCAATATCCGCTCGCCAGTGCAGGAGCTTCTCTTCATTGGGGACTTTGACGTTGAGCAGTTGCTGAGGCGCGGTCTGGAGAGCTACCGGAACGATCCGTCATTTGCAGCGCCGATGGATAACGAAGCCGGGCTTCAGCTTCAGTCATCTCTGCGGAACGCACGGCTCAGGGCCATTACTGTGTACGCGGGTCGGGAGTACAGAGGCAGACTATGCGGTTCGCTCGAGGATTACTTGCGTGCAGACCCAAGGGATCTCAACACGCCGCCTGTGGACTACTATTTCCTCTCGGGGAGGGGATCAGTTGACACTCTGAGCTTTTGGTACGAGACGTGCTCGTGGCGGCTCAGGGGGGCAACCGTCGAAGCCGTAGAGGTCCACGAGAACGGGCGGGTGACACAATCGTATTTCGTACTAAGTGACTCCGGAGCGAGCACCGCAGATCAACTCCCCCCTGCAAGCGCAGGCCGGCAAGGAGTGCTACGGCCAGATGCCGTCTCAGCCTTCATGGCTGAGTTGAGGCAGAAGGGCTGGCGTGCGGGCGCCGGTTGGGTGCGGGAGATCCTGGGCTCCCCGATAGACCCGATGAACCCTGGGGCTCAGTATTGGCCTTGGCAGAACAGCAATACGAGCATGTGGTATCTAATCAACCTGGGGACCGTCTTTCGCGTCATGCATCTGCGTTTTGATGAAACAGGTATGCTCTCTGGAACCGAGCTCACTCCACGGATGGAAGGAGATGAGCCACTCTACGCTGAGAGCACGCAACGGATTCGTGGTGATGAACCGCCGGAAGTACTGGCTGCGCGCTTAAGGGCGATTCTGGTACCGGAGGGTCGGAGCTTCTCTTGGGACGGGGGACGCAATCCGAGCGGCTCGACCTGGACGACCGGGGGTCCCGTGCTCCACGTGGATTCTGAAGGGATGGTTACCAGGGAGAGAACGATTCGATTCAGGGATATCGACTCCGTTAGCGTTGCCGAAGGGTGGACGTCGGCTGACCGCCATGTGCTTGTTCGTGTCTATCCCAGCTATATATACGACCACCTCAGAATGTATGCGCGGTGGAGAAGCGCAAACGAGCTGAATGACGCCGTGACGTTAATGAGTTCACTTTCCGGGAGGGCCAGGGGCAGATGATATGGGGAGCGTCCCAGGCTCCTGGGCGTGGATGCTGACACGCGTGCGCCAAGGTGATCACAACAACACGCGTCGAACTCACTAACGCGAGGCCAGCATGGACCGCCAATCACGAAGTTTGATTTCCGTCCTTTGCGCAGCCCTCACGGCTGCAATCACACTCCCGAGGCTGGTGCCAATCCTACGCACAGCAGTCATAGGACTTGCAGCCGCTAGCTTTCTGGCAGGCACGCCATCCGGGCTCCTCGGCCAGGAGCCTCGATCAACGCTGCAGTTCGGAGATCTGCCTCATCTGGACTGGGCCGAAGCATTCGACTTCGATGGTGTGCTTGAGTGGGGGATGTCACCTGGTGAGGTCCAAGGTGTCCTCGGAGTTCGCTTCGAACCCTACGACAGCTGGACGCGGCAGACGGACTACATGGTGAGACTATCGGCTACGTTCCGGCGTCAACGGATCGACCTGGGCACAGGGTGCCTTGGCGGCCCGGTCTTGAGCTTCTGGGGCAACAGGCTCTACAACATCAATCTCTCCTCGCACGATGGGTTCGAAGATGGGGTGCTCCGTGCTCTACTTGAGACCTTCGGCCCCGCCCGACTCGGAATGCCCCGCCTGTACCACCAGGCAGACGGAGACCTTGTCCAAGCGCCTGTGGCACAGACGCTTCCTCGGGCGCTCGCACCGAGGCAGCGGCCGGAAGGTCCGCACGAATACGAGTATGAGTGGCTGGACAATGAGACTCTCGTAAGCGCTTCTGATGGTTATGGGTACAACAACGCTACGCGCCGGTACGAACGGTGCGTCTCGGTCACACTGTCCGGTTGGCGCGTTGCGCGAGCCGCAAGTCAGTACGCCGAGCCGTACGAGAACTTGGCTCGGGACTTCCTGAACTGGTTGAACTCTTGGCGGAGTCGCCAGTAGCGTCGCTTGCTGGTGTCAGGACACGATCCCTACGTGCTCCCCATCGGGAGCGCCCGCAGTAGTCTGAACCTGAGCGTTCTGCACGATCTCATCGACGACGCCTGCTGCGATAGCGTCGGCCAGGATGCGGACGTTGCGGGACGGCTTGAGATCCTCGTTGCCCTCTTGCGTGCCGCCGTCGGGCGCGGCGTCCATCGAGCCGCCGAACGCGGCGACGAGCGCGTCGTAGATGCGATCTGACAGGCTTTGTTTCGACAGCGCCATCAGCTTTCCCCCTTGACCGTCCTCGACGCTCCGATGGGTTGGCCCGTGAGGTAGCAGACCGGGTGCGTGAACTCCGTGTGGATGCCGGAGAGCGCGGTGCCCGCGCCCACCTCGACCTGCGGCGCCTTCACGATCACCTTGGTGTTAGCGTTGACCGTGATCTCTCCCTCGTTGCCCTTCCACTCGACCGCCTGGCCCGAGGCGTCCTCGATCCGGATGGACTCGTTCCCTTCCTCGTCGTTGAACACGACGCGGTGGCCGCTCTTGGTCTGGAGGACACGAACGTCTATTCCCGCGCCTTCCGGCCGTGCGTCTTCGGCGTTGAACCAGAAGCCGATCCAGACGGGTTTCGTGGGCTCGCCGCGTTCGAACATGACCCACACGCCGTCGCCCAGCCGGGGCAGCATGAAGAAGCCCGCGCCGCCTCCACCGAACGGGGCACAGTACGAGGCCCAGTTGGTGAGCTTGCCTAACCCCAGCAGCTCGTGGATCTCGACGCGGATGCGGCCCTGCTCCTCGGGATCGTCCACGTCGCGGACGATTCCCCGGTAGAGCCCGAAGCGCAGGCGCTTCAAGTTCTCGACGCGCTCATCGGTCAGCTGGTCGAGGACGCCGGACATCGTCACCTCCCCACGGCGTAGCCTTCCGCCGCCAGCCGCTCGGCGTTCCGCCGGTCCTCCACGGCGATCCGGGAGATGGCGTTCCGGTTGGCCTCAAAGTCGCAGAGGTAGCCGGCGTCGTCGAAGCGGTGGGTCACGCGCGTCAGGTAGTAGGTGCCGGAGAACCGCTGGCCCACGCCGCCGATCCGGATGAGCCGTTTCGCCTTGAGCTCGGGATCGCCCACGCACGAGCCGGTCGCGGTGATGAGCTCGAACTCCTTCTGCCGGAAGTAGGCGACGCCGATGGCGCGCGCGTGCGCCTCGTTGGCCGCGACGACGACGTCCAGGATGCGGATGCTCTCGCCGAAGCCCTCGGCGAGGAAGTCGCTCCCCGACTGCTCGCCCAGCACGTCTCGGTCGGCGGCGAACGGGTCGTCCACCTCGATCTGAAAGGGCTGCTTGGCGATCTCGTCCCAGCCGCGCACGATCACCTTGGAGACTGGCTTCTCGGCGGAGAGCGACGGCTCGAAGCTCCGCAGGTTGTCGCGGTAGGCGAACGTGCCCGGGACGGTCTCGGGGCGCGTGCGCGGCCTACGGAAATGGAGGACGCCGAGCTCCATGTAGAGCTCGAATCCGATGTCTTTGGCGATCCCCTTGAGGAAGTCCCAGTCGGTCTCTGACTCCTGCTGGAAGTACCGCCGCTCGGAGGTCGCGTCGGGGGTGACGATCTCGTCCTCGCGGAAGCGGTAGCGCTGGGCGATCTCGCGGACCAGGTCGTTCGGCGCGCGGTCCGGGTAGGCCTCGTCCCGGTCCCCCTTCTTCCGCAGGAGGTAGGAGCGGTCGTAGGCCGTGATCGACAGGGTCGGCACGCCGTCCGCGGGGAAGCGCGGCTCCACCACGGCGATGACGCCCTCGAAGAGCGTGGGCGGCTGGAGACCGTAGCCCAGCTGCACTTCGACGGCGTTCCCGCGGTCGAACAGCGGGTGGTCGATCCACTGGTTCTTCCGGTTGGTGATCTCGAAGGTGACGGCGTCCGCTTCCTCGGCGTGGTCTTCGAACGAAAGGGCGAGGACGTCGTCGAGGAGTTTTCCGAGGTCCTGGCCCTCGATCACGATCCGCCGCTTCGGGTTGAACGTGCGGCTCATCGCGCCACCGCCCTGAAGAGCGTCTCGGCCTCGGTCACCCGCGTGCGGCCGAAGCGGAGCGACTCGCGCACCTCGGGCGGGAAGTTGGTGACCCCCTCCAGGATGCCGAGCGCGTTCTCGATGCCCGGGATGATGAAGCGCTCGCCGGGACGGATCACGCGCAGGTTGTCCACCAGGCTCCGGCCGCGGTTGGCGAATTCGATCACGCGCCAGAGGGAGGGGTCGCCGTAGTGCTTCGTGGCGATCCCCTGGTAGGTGTCGCCCTCCTCGGTCAGGTGCGTGCGGGTCTCGCCCTCCTCGACGAGGCCCTGGGCGCCCGTGAGGGTGCGTTCATCCGGCGGCGAGAAGATCGAGCCGCTCCCCTTCTGCCAGCCCTCGAAGGCGGGTCGCTGGACCTCGCGGGGGAGCGGCAATGCCACCTCCCGGCGGGGCAGGCGGAAGGAGACGTCCTTCTCGACGTACCGCCGCAGGGTGAGCGCGACCGTCGCCTCGGTCGGATCGCCCGCCTGGTCGAACATGGTGTAGCGGACGGAGATGGACCCGACCACGCAGACGAAGTCGAAGCGGCCCCACTGGAAGACGCAGATCGGGGGTGCGCCCGTCTTCGCGGTACTCTCCACCAGTTCCTCGAGGGCCGAGACCGATTCGCGCACGTCGTGAGCGCGGGCGTAGAAGTCGCGGTTGAGGTAGACCTCGACGGAGAGGGTCTTGAGGTTGCCGCGCACGAACTGCTGGAGCGGGAAGTCGAGGCCCGGAATGCCGATCTCGGCCCAACCAGCCTCCTTGGTGACCTCGAACCCCGATGGGTTGTACTCGAAGAAGATCGGGTTGCCCTCGGGATCGACGGGCGTGATGGAGCCCTTGACCACGCTCATCGCCGTTCCTGCCTCCGGCGGATGAGCTTCGCCAACTCGAAGTCGATGCGACGGATGACCTCATCGTCCACCCGCACCGCGTGGATCTGGATCGCGCCGGGCTGGATGGTGATGGACTGGTCGACCGGTCCCCCGGCGGTCGCGGCGGCGAACGCGGGCAGGGCCATCGCTTCTCGGGGGACCGTGGGCCTCGGTGTCGCACGGCTGGCGGCCGGCGCCGTCGCGGGCACCACCATCTGTCCGCCGACCGGCAGGCCCGCGTCGCTCGCCCTGCGGGCGCGCTTGATGTCCTCCAAGCTCTCGGGGAGGAACACGTCCGGGATCCTGGCGATCACCCACGTGACCTTGTCCCACAGCCAGTCGATCGCGCCGGTGATGGCGTCCCGGACGGTGCTGAAGATGCCGGTGACCGTGTCCGCGACCGACGTGAAGACGCCGACCAGCGCGTGCCCGAGCGCGGTCCATCCCATCTGGACGCCCGCGATCGGCGCCAGGAGAATCTTCTGCACCAAGCCCCAGGTGGAAGCGATCCAGTCGACGACCGAACCGATGACGCCCGTGACCCGCGCGAACACGCCGACGGCCATAGCCTCGATCCAGCCCACTGCGGAGGAGACCGCCGACTTGAGCGCGCCGAAGACGGCGGTGGCGACCGCCTGCAGAGTGTCGAAGTGCTTGATGATGAGACCGAACGGGAAGACAAGGGCTAGGAGCCAGTCGGGGGCCTTGCCGAGGAGGTTCTTGAACCAGTCGAAGGCCCCTCTGACAGCGGCGGTCACCACGCCCCAGTTCTTGATAAGGAGAACGACGCCGGCGGCGAGAGCGGCGACGCCCGCGATGATGAGGCCGATGGGGTTCGCGGCCATGGCCGCATTCCAGAGCCACTGCGCGGCGGCCGCCGCCCGGGACGCGGCCGTGCTCGCCCACGTGGCCACGGTCCCGGCCACCACCGCCGCGACGTGTGCGGCCTTCATCGCAATGTCTTTCACGGTGGCGACCGTCCAGGCGATGGCGGCCCTGACCCCGCCCCACGTGGCGCCGGCGAGGCTCTTCACGGCGGCCCGGACGTCCATGGTCATCAGGGCGTGCAGTCGCCCCGCTTGGGCGCTGGCGATGAGCGCGCGACCCCAGCCGAGGAACGTGGGGATCGCACGCGTGACGACGCCGGAGAGCGCGGACATCCCGGCCCGGGCCAGCGGCAGCCACCTGAGGGCGAAGAGCCCGAGCATCCCCGTGACCGTGAGGACGCTTCCGGCGAGGAGCCCGAAGACTCCGACAAGGGCGAGCGTCACCCCGATCATCTTGCCCAGGATCGGGTGCGCTCCGGTGAAGTCGGCGACGCCTTGGAGAACCTTAGCGAGCCAGGCGGCGGCGCCCGAGAGAGCACCCAAGAGCGGCTGGCCGATGCTGATGGCGAGGTTCTTGACGGAGACCCAGAGGAGGTTCACCTGCTCGGTGGCGGCCGCCATCTTCTGGCCGAAGGCGAGCTCCAGCGCCCCGCTGCTCTCAGTAAGCCCCACCCGCCAGCTCTCGAGCGTGTCGAGGTTCCCCTCGAGGAGACCGCCCAGCTTGGAGAACGCCTCCTCCCCCGCGATGGCCTTGAGGACCGCCGCCTTCTGCGCGCCGGTGAGCCCCGCCATGCCCCGCTGCATGTCCCGGAGCACGTCGATCATCGGGCGCATCTCGCCTGTGCTGTCGAACACCGAGACGCCGAGGATGTCGAGCGCTCGGGCCGCCTCCGCCGGCGGCCTGGCCAGCCGCGTCAGGATCATGCGGAACGCGGTGCCGGCCTTGGCCCCCTTGACGCCCTTGGACGCGAACCCGGCGAGCACGGCCGCGGTCTCTTCAAGCGACAGTCCGACGGCCGCCGCCGCGGGCCCAGCCTCCCGCATCGCCTCGGTGAGCTGCGGCACCGTCGTCGCGGTGAAACGCGACGTCTGGAAGAAGACGTCCGCCGCCCGCTCGGCCTGGGCCACGTCGAGCTCGAAGGCGTGCAAGGTGTCGGAGAGGATCTCGACCGCGTCGGCCGGGGCGAGGCCGACCGTCTTGGCCATCTTGAGCGCCGTTTCGGACAGCGCGTTGAACTGGGGGGTGAGCGCCTCAGCGCCGGAGGAGAGGACCTGGTAGAAGGAGTCCGCGACATCGGCGGCCGAGACCCCGAGGACCGTCGAGAGCTCGAGCGCGCGCTCGGTCATGTCCCGCTCCATGCGCGCGAACGCCTCGCCGGTCTGTCCGGTAAGTGTGAGCGTGTTCTTGATGGCCGCTTCGAGGGTGGCCGCCGGCCTGACGACCGCGAAGAGCGCGCCGGCCGCCGCGGCGCCCATGCCCGTGAGCGCGAGCCCGGCGTCCCGCAGCTGGCGGAAGCCCGATTCGAGCTTCGCCACCCGCTTCTGCGTCTCGTCGGCCTGGTCGCCCAGGCGCTCGATGCCTCCGAGCGCGGCCTTCACGCCGCGCGACGCCTCGTCCCTGAGGCGGAGCACGATGCCGAGGGCGATGGATTCGGCCATCTATCGTTTCCCTCCCTTCACGCTGCGCGCGATCTCCTTGTTGATCCGTTTGATCTCCTCGATCCATGCCGTGCGCTCCCGGCGCGAGAGGCCCAGGCACTCGGCCCGGCTCCAGTGGAAGTGGTAAGCGATCACGGCCACCTCCCGGCGCACGGGGTCGAGACTCCAGTCGAAGCTCGGGAGCGCGGGGAGCAGGCCGCAGAGGTGCAAGGCGCTCGCGCGGAGCGCCGCCGTCACTTCTCGAAAAAATCCGAGATGTCGAGCATCGCCTTGAACTTCTTCCCGCAGTCGGGGCACTCGACGTCGATGTCCATCTCGGGGCCGGAGTCGATCTCCTTGAGCTTGAGGATCAGGAAGTCCCGGTCGCTCTTGAGCATGCCGGCCGTGACGGTCGTGTCGACCTGCCGGCCCTCGAGGGTGCCGAGTCGCGTGATGACCCGAGCCAGGAGCGCCGTCAGCATCTTGGCGGGGTTGTTGCGGAGCTGCGGGTTGAGCATGGCTTCCTGGTCCGCGCCGGTGATCTCCCGGATCGTGATCTCCCGGTGGACCAGGCCCTTCGCGTCCACGTAGCCCTTGGGGAGCTCGAAGGTGTACTCCGTCTTGACGGCGTCATCCGCCATGGTTCATGTCCTCCGTTAGCTGAAGGCCGCCGGGCGCACCGTGAGCTGTAGGCCCTCGTGCTGGAGCTCCACGCTCTCGACCGCGTTGTCCGAAGAGCTGGCGTCGAACTCGGGGGCCGTGAACTTCGACGGCCAGGCGTCGAGCACGAGCCAGCGCTTCACTTCCTCGCGCCCCTCGTTCTGCTGGATGATGGTGATGGCCTTCCGGTTTCCCTGCGCGCCGTCGCGCTTCACGCGCTGCCGCCACTCCCAGATCTCGCCGTCGGCCGTCGAGCCCATCTCGAGCACGATGGGCGCGAAGGAGTTGAGGCCGGCGAGCTTGCGCACCGTCGTGTTATCCCCGCCCTCGCGGTACTCGCGCACCTCCGTTTCTTCCTCGAGCCCCGAGCAGGTCATAAAGCCCGCCCGCTGGATGCCGTCGATCTCCACGAGGAAGTTGTAGCGGGGGAAGGGATCGACTCTCGCGTTCGCCATGGGTTCCGTCCTCCTTGCGTCTAGACCAGTTCCGTGATGGACCGTCCGCCGTCCCACTGGCCGACGCGGAAGATCACGAACTCGGCGGTCTCGACGATGTTGACTCCGATCACGGTGACCACCTGTCCGGCCTGCCGCACCTCAGGCGGGTTGGTCTCCTCGTCGCACTTGACGAAGAAGGCTTCCTCCTCGCTCCTCCCGAAGAGCGCGCCCTCGAGCCACTGGCGCCGCAGGAACCCGGTGGCCGAGCGGATGATCTTCGCCCAGAGGCGCTCGTCGTTCGGCTCGAAGACCGCCCACTGCGTCCCTTCGGCGATGGACTCCTCGACGAACATCAGGAACCGGCGCTTGTGGACGTAGCGCAGGTTGGGATTCGAGGACGTGGTCCGCGCGCCCCAGACGCGGATGCCCCGGCCGGGGAAGGACCGGACGGCGTTCACGCCGGCGGGGTTCAAGACCTCCTGCTCGCCGTCGGTGACGGGATACTCGAGGCCCACGGCGCCGCGAAGCACCTCGTTCGCCGGGGCCTTGTGGACACCGCGCTCGGTGTCGTTCCGGGCGTAGACGCCGGCGACGTACCCCGAGGGCGGGACCGTCTTCGGGGCGTCCGTGAGCGGGTCGTTGATGGTGAGCCAGGGATAGTACAGGAATCCGTAGGAGCTGTCGAAGCCTTGGCGGAACGCCTTCACCTCCTGGGGGCTCGATCCCAGCGGGGGGTCCACGACGTAGCCCAGGTCGGTCCGGCCGGCGCAGTAATCCAGGCCAGCCTGCACGATGGTCGTGCTGGTCTTGCCGGGGATCGCGAGGGTGTTCACGTCGTCGACGGTGTCGAATGCGTAGAGCCCGGTGCGGGTCGCCGCGTCGCCGACGAAGTCGCCGTCGGTGATGTCCGCCGCGCCGTCGGACCCGCCCGTGAGCGCAGCACCGGTGATGACCGCGGGACGGTTGTCGGGCGGTGGCGTAGCGCTTCCCAAATCGGAGAGCTGGATGTAGTTCGAGCGGCCGTTCAGGCGCGTGAGCGCATAGTTCTTCTTGGCCGGGTCCATCGAAAGGTCGTCCCAGGTCTCGACGGCCTCACCGTTCTCCTGCACGACCAGCTTGAACTCCGTGGCGGGGTCGGCCGTGCCGTCGGCGACATCCACCGTGAGCGCGTTGCCCCACTCCCCGTCGTTCAGGGCCTGGACGAGGAGCGTGTCGGCCGGGGTGGTCGGGGACGCGCTCTCCCGGTCCAGCAGGGTGACGCTCGCGATGGCGGCCGAGCCGGAGGCCACGCGGACCACGTAGCAGCGGCGCCCCCCGTTCAGGAAGAACCCGTTCACCGCGTAGGCTAGAAACGAGTCGCGGCGGTACGAGCCGAGGTGCTTCTGGAACTGGGTCCAGTTGGTGATGAGCCTGGGGCTGTTCAGGGCCCCGCGCGCGGCGATCCCGAGGAAGGCGCCGGTCGTGGTGCCCACGCCCTCGATGGGGAACGCGCCGGCGGGGATCTCCTCCACGAAGACCCCGGGGCGCAGGTATTCCGTCGCCATGTCGCCTTACCTCCTTCGCCTATGAGCCGTTCATTGCGCCGACCTCGACACGGTGCTCCAGCGCGAGCGGGACGAGCCGTTCCACACTCACGGGCAGGCGGGCTTTCACCGCGAACGTGAGCGCGCGCTCGAACTCCCGCTCACGGCTCCGGTCCCGGAACGTCAAGCCCCGGTCGAGGTAGAAGCGCCTGCCGCTCGCGCCGGTGAGCACCGGGTGCGCGTCGATGAAGCGCAGGTACTGGCCGAGGAGCAGGCGATCCTCGCGGCTGGAACTCGTGTGCCCACGCACCGTGTAGAAGACGTCGTAGGGCTGCTCGGGCCAGCGGACCACGGCCGCTCCGGCCGCGAGGTCCTTCTCCACCTCGAACTCGTTCTCCATCCGGGCGAAGCTGCGGCGCATGTCGAGGAGTTGGAGCGTCGTCACCGGGAGCGTGAGCTCGACCAAGTCGGGGTCGGGTGTCACCACCCGCAGGGGGACGGCCTGGCCGTTCAAGGACACGTTGGCCGGGTCCTCGAGGCCCAGCTTCAGGGCCAGCTCGATCTCGGTGATGACGTTCTCGTCGGGCATCCGCTATCCCTTGCCTTCGAGGGTCTCCTCCACCAACTCGGCCGAGAGCTTCTCGGCGGTCTTGCGCTCCCGGAAGTCCCGGTAGGCCGGCTTCACGAACGGCCGGCCCGGGATGAACAGCTCCGTCGTCTCCGGCTTCAGGTGAAAGCCCCTTGTATGGAGAAAGGCCCTCATCTTGGGGGTCACGGGGACGCGGGTGCCTTCCTCGCGCTCGTGGATCGCGGCGACGTCGGTGCCGTCCTCCGCCCGCCGGTGCACGCCCACGAAGACGGCCAACTCCTCGATGAACCGCATCCCCACCGACCCGAGGAGGTCGCCGTCGTCGATGAGCGGCTTGCTCGATCCTTTCTCTTCCATGGTGAAGCCGTGGAGCGGCTTCATGTCCTTGCCGTCGAGGATGCGGGTGCGGATGTCGGAGGCGAGTTCCTCGCCCGCGCGCCGCAGTGTCTTCGTGGCGTTCCGGTGGAGCCGCTCGTCGAACTCGCTCATGATCCGGTTGAGTTTCTCCCAGTCGCCGTCTCGTCCTTCGGTCGCCATCACGTCTCCTTCTGCACCGCCACGCGGGTGAGCAGGAACTTCTCCGCGACCTCGGCGCGGGCCTCGCGGTGGACCACCGTGTAGCGTTCGCTCTGGAACGTCACGCGGGCGCCCAACTCGAGGGCGAGGCCCTTGGCCTCGAGTTCGTCCGTCCGCACGGTCACCCGACCGTCGATCTCCACGGCCTCGCCGCCGGGCAGGACGAGGCGCTCCTTCTCGAGCTTGACGCGCGCCCGCACGGGCACGGGATCGGTGAAGAGCGTCGTGGAAACCGGCTCGTCGTAGAGCGGGTCGGTCTGCGTGGAGGCCGCGTCCACCGACTGGACCAGGACCTCCGTGCTCAGCTCCTCGAAGAACGGCGAGAGCACGTTGTCCCACGCGGTGTGCACTTCCTCCCGGAGACCCACGCCTCACCTCACACCGCGACGGGGTGCAGCCACCGCCGGAAGCGGTTAAGCAACGCGTCCGCCTTGAGGAGTCCGGTGGTCAGGACCTTGCCGGCGCCCGCCTTGAGATCGCGCGGGTACTCGAAGTCCACGGAGATCTCGTCGATCCGCACGCGGCGGATGCCGATCGCGTGGCGGGTGCTCGCCGCCGAGCCGGCCGCGACGTCCGCCTCCGCCGGTCCGGTGCGTAGGAACTCGATGGCGAGCAGGATGGCCGCCTCGTTCACCTCGGCCGGTACGGACTCGAAGCCGAAGAAGCCGTGCACCTCGACGTTCCGCGCGCCCTTGGGGAAGATCCCGGGGAAGCCAGCGAAGATGCTCCGGCGCGCGCCGTTCAGCCGGATGTAGCCGGCGTCCGGATAGAGGACGTAAGACTCCGGCGTCAGGAGGTAGTCGTCCACGCGGAGTTCCAGAACCTCGACCACCGGGCGGTCGTCCAGGAACAGCGACTCGCTGCCGTTCCCGTCGGTGCGGTACGTGGCCTCCCGCTTGAGGAAGTCCCGGCCGGCGTAGGCGTCGACCATGCGGGTCGCCCGGCCGATGGCCTTCTCGACGGCCTCGTCCGGTGCCGCCTGGACCGTGACGCCGCGGTCGCGGATCTCCTGCAGCGTACAATACGTGGTCACGGTCCGGCCCCGCTCCGGCTGTCCCAGGTCTCGCCCAGGGCGCGGGCCTCTCGGCGCGTGAGCTCGGTGGTGTCCGGATCGGCTTTGGCGGCCGCGTAGTCGTCCGGTGTGCCCAGGAACTCGACGATGGCCTGGGTGCCGTCGGGGCTGAGTCGCCAGTGGGCGCCCGGCTTGTCCGAGAACTTCGGAACGCCCGCGGTGGCCGTGGTGCGGAAGATCGCCATCGGTCTACACCACGTTCGGGTCCAGCTCCCAGGCACGCCGGACGGTGTTCGAGAGCCGGACCTCGTCCATCGTTCCGCAGAACCAGTTGGTCCCCGTGCCGTTCATCCTCGTGCCGAGGTAGAGCGGCTGGGTCGCGGTATCCACGCTGCCTGGAGAAAGCGTCAGGACCTGATCGACGGCTCCATCCACGTAGAGCTTCAGGTTGGTCCCATCGAAGGTGAGGGCGACGTGGTGCCAGGCGCCGAGCTGGAGCGTGCGGACCGACACGAGTTGGGTCTCGACGCCCGCTCGCCAGATCGAACCGCCGGCTCGGATCGCGGGGGTTTCAACCAGGCGAAGCGTGTAGGAATTCCGCTTGGACAGAATGGTGCCAATGCCGAACCCCGTGCATCCCGGCTTGATCCACGCCTCCAGGGTCAGCGCCGCCGTGAACTGCAGCACCGCGGCGTCGGGCACCACGACCCGGTCGTTGATGCCGTCGAACTCCAGCCCCTTCCCGTAGTACCCGACCACGCGGGTGGCGCCTTGAATGGTGCCGTCGCTGCCGTGCGGCGAAGAATCGATGACCTTGTTTCCACTTGTCTCCTCGAACTTGTAGAGGAGCGCCGTCGACGGGTCCGAGGCATAGCCGCCGTGACTGGGACGACGGAAGACCTTCGGCGAACTCGTATGAAAGGCTCCGGTATTGGCCAGGGCGAATGCGCTCGGCATCATTCCATCCCCGTGATGAACACCCCGCCGGCCGTGTCGCGCGCCAGGAAGTCCAGGCGCGTCACGCCCGCCGCTAGGGAGACCTCGATCCGGTCGCCCCCGCGGATGAATCCGCGCTGCCCGACGGTCGAGAGCTTCGTCGCGGCGTCCGCGTCGTCGGCCGCCGAATCGATCCAGAACACGTCTTCCTCGGAGAACACGCGGACGTGCTTCTTCGGAGAACTGAAGGCCGCGCTGTTCGTCGCCGCGGCATAGACCGTCGAGACGGTGAGCTCGCGGTGCTCCCTCGGGCCGCCCGAGACCAGGGCCAGGAGTCTTTCGATCCGGTCGAAGGCGAGTTGGAGCAGGTCCTCCGGGGCGCGCGGGGGCATCGCTCACTTCCTCCGAAACCACATCCGGAGGTGATTCTCGTTCTCGCGGACGTCCGGTTCGGCGAACCCCGAAGACATGAAGAGCCGGCGCAGGCCCTCCTCACCGAAGGCATAGAGCCGTTCCTCAGCGAGCGAGACCTCCGCATCCGTCGTCCGCACGCCCGCGCACGCCACGCCGCGTGGAGCCAGGACATCCTTCACTTGTCCGATCACCTTGGCCGGGTCGGCCACCTCCTCCAGCACGCCTTCCAGGAGGACGAAGTCGAACGGTCCCGGCGGAAACGCCTCGAGATCCGCGCGCACCACCTGGAGCGCGAGGGCCTGAGTGTAAGGGACCGCGTTCGCGCCGGGCTCCAGGCCCATCGCGGTCCACCCGTACTTCTCGAACTCCCGCAAGCGGAAGCCGAGCCCGCACCCCACGTCGAGCATCCGTTTGCCGAAGGCGTTGAGCGGCGCGTCTTTTCCGGAGACGAGACGGTGGTACCCGCGCATCGCCTCTACGGCGGCTCGGCCCGCCTCCCGGATCGCGGCGGCATGGTTGCGCGTGAGCGCCGCGGCGAACCGGGCGTCGCGCCGCGCGAGGATCTCGCCGACGGACGGTCTCGGGTTCCGAAACAGCACGTGGCAGTCGCCGCACCGAACAACTTGGCCGGCGGCGTCCGTCGGTTCTCCGTGGCCGGTGCAGACCGGGCAGCGTACCCGGCGGCGCGCCTTGGCCTTCAGCTTTTCCTCAATCCTTGCCGGCCGCGCCTCTCCCGTGTCGGTCTTGTCCGTCATGCGTCACGCCCCCTACGAGCCGACGGAGATGTTCTCGGCGATGCAGACCGCGTCGCCTTCCTCGTAGGTCGCGTCCACCCGGCTCGTGAACGCGTACTGCCGCATGCGCGCGAAGATGTTCTTGTCCCGCTCGAGGCTCATCTGCCGGTGGATGCCGGTGATGAGGTTCTTGCGCAGGGTCAGGATCACGAAGGTCAGGTCGGTGAAGGGCGTCCCGCCGATGGTGGCCGACAGGTTCGACGGGATCATCGGCACGCGTGTGAGCGGGATGCCCGCGTAGGTCGCCGGCGTCTCCGTCAGCAGGAACTTGTCGCCCGCGGGCGTCGGCCGTTGCCCGAGGATCTTCTTGTACCCGTGCTCGAACTTCGGGCTCACGTAGTACCGCAGGTCCGCGTAGTCCCGCAGGTACTTCTCGGGCATGAGGTCCAAGAGCTTGCCCAGAATGTCGACCACGATCCCGCCACCCTGGTGGTCGTACACGTGGCCGCCCGTGACCGCGCGCTTCCGCCAGCCGTCGGTGAGCGCGAGGAACGTGTCGGTCGAGGCCGTGTCGCCCATGATGTAGAGCTCCTCGTGGTCCATCGCGATCTGCGTGGCGAAGAGCTTGATGATCGAGTCCTCGAGGTTGTCGCCCTCGATGTTGTCCTCGAAGACGTCGTAGGTGATCTCGAACGGCGTCATGATCTCCACCGTGTCGAGGACGGTCTTCGAGAAGGTGGGCTTCTGCCGCACCCCGGGGTCGACGCCTTCCGCCGCCGGGACGCTCGCCCGCTGGCCGATCCCGATCTTGTTGATCTCGCGCTTCTTGGACTTCATCGGGATCATGCGCGCGTCCTTCGCCATCACCGAGAGGTCGTGGAGGAAGGTGATGAACTTCTCCGACTGCTCGGGATTGAGGTCGCCGCCGCCCGCGATGAGGTCCGCCGTTTCCAGCGCCTTCTGCAAGAGCTCGTTCTGGTTCATGGTTGGTAGCCTCCTTTCGGTTTCCATGGGTTAGACGAGTCCCTTCCAGACCGACTTGGAGCCCGGCTCGCCGGCCAGGGCCTCCTGTCCGTCCAGGGAGGTCCGCGCGCCCGGCACCTTCTCCAGGGCGTCCAGGCGCTTCGCCAGGTTGTCGACCGTCTCGGCGAGGATGGGCTTCTTGTCGCCGCCGCCGCCCTCGGCGAGGCCGAGCGTCTCGGCGATCCGCGCGACCGTCTCTTCGATCTGGGCGAGCTTGTCCGGGGGTCCCGTGCCCTGGGAGGCCGTCTTCTCGTTGGGGGCGGGGTTGTCGACCTCGTCGATGAAGCCCTTGAGTTCCTCGAGCAGCTTCTTGAGGCGTGCGAGACGCGAGGTCGAGATCTTCCGGCCGGCCTTCTCGACATCGGACGGCGGCGAGGGAGCACCGTTCGGCGCCGCGCTCGGTTCGTCATTCTCGTCTTTTTCTTTCCGGGCCGAAGGTGCCGGATCGCCAGCGTCCGCGACGAGCGCGCGAATCTGGGCGAGCATGCGCTTGCGCTCCTCGTCCGTCTCGCCGGCGATCAGTTGGTCCACCAGTTCCAAGTGGGCGATCCGTTCCTTTCCCAACTGCGCGGGCGGTGATTCGGCCTTGGGGATCATCCGGTCGCCGGCTTCGGGATCGCCCGTCGCCTCGAGGAGCTCCTCCTGGATCACGACCTCGTCTTTCATCTGTGAGCCTCCTTTCGTTGTCTCGATGCTTCCCCCCGCGGTCTCGAAGTCGTCGAGCGCCTTTTCTACGTACCAGCGGATGGCCCGCGCCTTCGGGTTGGCGGGGACCGCCACGAGGGAGACCTCCACGAGCCGCATCTTGAGGATGAGCCGGGCGAACTTCTTGAGCCGCTCCACCCACTCCTTGCGGGCCTCGAGGATCTTGCCGCGCACGGAGAACTTGTTGAGCACGCCCTCTCGCACCTGCTGCCAGATCTCTCCGGCGGTCTTCGAGATCAGGATCTTGAGGAAGAGACCTGCGGATCGCGCCTCCGAGGTCAGCACCCGGCCGATGGCCTCGTCGGGGTTGTGGTTGTGCAAAACCGTGGAATTCTCCAGGAGGTCTCTCGCCGAGGTGCGGATCGCATCCTCGGTGATGATGTCCTCCTGCATGTCGAAGTCGGAGGTCGCCGCGTAGCCTTCGACGATCCAGCGGCCTCCCTCCTCGTAGGCCTTCGTGATCTCGACGGGACATTCGAAGTTCACCGGGCGCATGCGAGCACCTCTTCGATGAACTCGAGGTCTTCTGACTTCTGGATGTCGAAGGAAGCCACGAACAGGCGATTGCGCTTGGCCCAGAGACCTTGGTTCCGGGCCTCGAGGAACTTCATCTTGAAGAGCCGGCCCACGCGGGCGAACGCCCGCCGCGCACGCGCCGAGTCCGTATAGGCGATCAGGAACTCGCCCTTGAGCTTGGTCGCCGTCTGCGCAAGGTCCTCCGGCGGGATGCCCTCGTCCGTGCCCCACTCGACCACGTAAGGAGGATCGAGGAAGAAGAGCGTCCCGGTGCCGTCGCTCTCGCGGACCGTGTCCTTCCAATCCTTGCGTGCGATCCGCGCGCCCTTGAGCTTCTCGTGGAAGCGCCAGAGTTCCTCGAGGTCGTAGCTGTGGCCATCGTGGATCGTGGAGTAGCCGCTCATCTGCGGCCGGCCGCCCCAGGCACACAGCCGCCCGTAGACCAAGCGCCAGAATCGCTCGCTGTCCGACTGCGGCTCGCACTCCTTGGCCCGCTTGTACCCCGCGCGCGAGACCGTCCATGAGAACCGCTTCAAGGCCTCGAGACGCTGGGGCGTCAGGCGCTGGATGTACTTGAGTGCGAAGACCACCTCGGAATCGGCGTCCGCGAGCACGGAGTGCTCAGCGGGTTCCTTGGCGAAGAAGAGCGCGGCGCTGCCGCAGAACGGCTCGACGTAGCGCGTGTGCTCGGGCAGCCGCTTGGCAAGGTTCGCGGCGTACTTCGCCGATCCGCCCCACTGGTTGAAGGGGACCAGTTTGCGCTTCTCGAGTTCGTCACCCGGGACGACATCCTCACCCAGCGATAGATCGAGTCCGCCCTCCCGCAGCGCCTCGACCAGCGCGTCACGCACCTTCTGGCGCGCCGTGTCGTCCTCAAGGGTCCAGTACTGCAGCGGTTCTGGAACGGTGGTGCGCACTGCGGCGGGTAGCGCCGAGAACCCAGCCGGTGGCACCCAGCCCTCGGCGACCGCCTCTTCCCCGAGCACGAACGGGATCTGGTTGTCTGGTCGGCTCAGTAGCCAGCGCTCGTCCTGACCTTGCGCCGCCGGCAGTCGGCGGAAGAAATGCCGGCCGCGCAGCCCGCCCTCCTGGTCGGAGATGAGGAAGTACTCGTGAAACCCGTCCCGCTGGACGCCGTAGTCGAGAACGCCGGTGTCCACGATTCGGATGACGCCGGGGAAGTTTGCGGTCGCCCCCGGCTCCGGCAGATGACCGTCCTCCGGCTCCTGGATCACTCCCTCGAACTCCAGCCACTCGGACCCATGCGGGTCCTTCGGGAAGGCAAGCACCTGCCCGTCCTGCTCTCGGAACTCGCCGGTTTCCCAGTCGATCCGGGAGACTTCTTCGGAGGGGACGGCGGCGGCCTCTTCGGCGGTGGTCACGGGCTGCGGCAGCGCGTCCGGCAGGCCGGTGGCCAGCGTCCAGCCCAACAGGTCCTCTCGACCAGGCGCTTCGAACCGCAGGTCGGCGTGGACGGAGCGGCCGCGGAAGTGCTCCTGGACCACATAGCGGTGGGCCTCGTCCTCCGAAGGCAGACGCATGTAGGGGTCGGCTTGCTTGTCGACGGCGGACCCGTTCGCCTTGGCCACGTAGAGGTGCTCGCGCTGGTGGGCGTCGCGCGAGCCGAACCCGCTCGTCTGGGTGTAGGCCACCCGGTAGCGCTTCATGGTGCGCTTGTGCCGGGACAGCTCTCGTGCATAGGGGACGGCCTCGTTCGAGCTGGTCGAGATGAAGATGTGCCGGCAGCCCTTGCAGAGCTTTTCCAGGATCGGCGGGATGTCTTCGGGACCGAGGTTCTCTGCCTCCCAGGCGCGGCCGAGGAGGATCGAGTTCATGATCTTGTAGGTTTGGAAGTAGTGGACGTACCCCTTGTCGCGCTTGAAAAAGGGCGGATCGAAGTAGACGACGTCCGCGTGCGGGAAGCGCAGCCCCTTGGCGTTTTCGTTGGTGATCTCACCCTTGCCCGAAACCTCCGACGCCAACTCACTTACCTCCTTGGCCGCCCTTCCGACCACGTCGCGCACCTTGGCCATCGACTCGTAGCGCCGGGTCGAGTATCCCGAGATCGAGTCGGAGTAGAGCGTCTGGAGCACGCGGCTCGCGACCGCCTTGGCCGCCCAGCCCTTGGGGCTGGACCATTCCCGCGCGCGCTTGGCCAGGCCGTCCAGGTAGCGGCGGATCTGCCGGGGCCGCGGGTAGACGCCCTCCCACACGGTGGTGAGCCAGCCCTCGTGCATTGGTGCATCGACAAGCTTCTCGATGTCCTCCTCGGCGAGGGGCCGTCCCTCGAAGACGCCCTTCGAGTACCAGTAGGGCACCACGGACAGGTCGTTCCCCTTGACCCGATAGCCGCGCCGAGCAGCCTCGATGAGGACCGCCGAGCATCCGCACATGGGGTCGAATGCGGACTTCCCGTCCTCGGGGAACTTGCCGACGATGTACTTCGCCAGCCGGCGCTTGTTGCCGACGTAGTTGGCCTTCTCCATCGGCTCGGCTTCGCCGAGCATCAGTTGCGGTTCCGCGATCACCGGGCGCACTCCCCCTCCAGGGGACACGGCGTCCCCAACGGGCAAAGGCCCCAGCGGCCGACGAATGGGGACAGGAACCCGCAGCGAGATCAGCGGTTCAGCACCACGACCGAGCGGCAGTTGCCGTGGAGCGGCGGCATGGCCACCCCACTAGCCTCCAGCCACTCCGTGGACTTGCCGGCGAGATAGGAGCGCCGCCCGCCACGCTGAATGAAGAAGTCGCCGCGCGCCTGGTCGAAGCTGGGCCACGGCGCGATGCTCTCGATGGCGCTCGGGGGCCCGTCCAGAGCTTGGCGGACGACGGTCATGACCCGGGGGACGGAGAAGACACGGCCGTTGAGTTCCCGACAGATCCGCGAGGTGCGCTCGTCCATCACCGCGCGGAAGACGTACTCCTCGACCCCGGCTTCCTCGAGCGAGAACATGCCGCCCCAGTTGTGGGCGCGGTTGACGCTCGCCGCCGCCACGCGGTTGTAGAGCTCGAGCTTGCCGGGGGCGTCCTTGGTCCCGGCCATGAGGTCCCGCAGGCGCCTGCCGATAGCCCTGCGGCCCAAGCCCTCGTCGAGACCACGAACGATGGTATCGCGGAAGCTGTCGCGGACGTGTTCAGGGAAGACCTTCCCGATCCAGAAACGGTCGTGCCCGACGAGCCAATCCACGGCCTCTTGCCGAGGAGTGTCGAAGAGCGTCTGGATCGTGCGTCCGACGCCGCGGATCGCTTGACCGGCCTTGAAGGCGCGCTCGAGGTAGCGGCGCGTCGCCGGCTCCAGTTCGGTCGCGAGTTCCGGCCCCAGGATACGCTCGGCCTCCGCGAGAACGGTCCGGAGTTCGCGCTCGAAGTCCAGCGACTCGACGGCGTCAATCCTTCCGGTCAGGACCGCGCGCAGTGCCTTCTCGTAGAGGCGCTGGAAGCGCGCGACGTCGTCCTCGGGGCCCTTCCGCAAGTGGAGGTCGCTGACCACTTCCGCGATCACGCCGTCCGCTTCGCGAAGCTCCACCGTCGTCATCGCAGCGACGCCTGTCACCATCACCCGTCAGCTCCGGCCAGGGCGGGAATCGGGACATCGTCGTCGGCCTCCGCAGGAGAGTCCTCACCGCGTTTGCGAATCTCCTCGCGGATGACGTCTTGAAGTGTCAGGAGCGAGTCGATGAGGGCCTTCCCCGTGCCGCCGGGCATCATGCGCGGCCGCACGCCGCCCTCGGCGAGCGTGTCGAGCGAGAGCGGGCCCGTCGACGTCATCATGAAGGGCACGTCCGCGCCGGGGTGATCGAGCGGTTTCTGGCCCATCTCGCGGCGGCCCTCGTTGATCGTCAGCACGCCGAGCTTGACGAGCTTCTGGATGATCTCCGCGACCTTCGCCTCGTCGGTGACGTCGATCTCCTTGAAGCGCAGCTCCCAATCCTCGATGCCGAAGCCGCGCTTCACGAGGAAGTTGTTGATGCGGTATTCGAGGCGCGTCTGTTTGGGTTCGATGACGTGGTACTTGAAGATCTCCTGCTGCGTCTCACCCTCGCCGGCGCCGCCGAGTCCACCCTTCTCCGCGAGGCCGATCAGCCGCCCGGGCACGCCGTGGGCCACGCGGATCTCCTCGGCGTTGTCCGCGCGGAACATGCGGAACGAGGCGTCCTTGATGTCCACCGCGAGCGGCTTGATCTCGATGTCGACCTGCTCGCCCTCCTCCTGGACCACCTCGAGGATGAGCGTCTTGTGGGCGTTGCCCTTGATGTGGGTGCGGAAGTACTCCTCGATCCTCTTGCGCGTGCCGCGCGCGAGCTCACCGCCCTTGACGATGATCGCGTACTGGGGGACGGCGTTGTTCTCGAAGAAGGTGATGTTGAAGTCCCCCGCCTTCTTGTTGCCGATGAGGGCCCGCAGCGCCGGGAGGAAGTCCGGTAGGCCGTAGTAGCTCGAGCGCGGGTGGTAGTTCTTGAGGTGGATGACCTCGTTGAGGAGGCGTCGCTTGTCCGGCGGCTTGTCCTTCTCGCGCGGGTCGAACGAGTCGGGATTCTGGGGGTCGCTGCCGAAATGGCGGAAGTAGACCGTCTTGTTGTCGCGTTGCTGGATGAAGCCCTTCTTGTCCTTGCGGACGCGCATCGTGACGGCGGGGATGTGGTAGATCGCCGTCGGCCGGCCGTTGCCGAAACGGTTCCGCACCACCTCGAAGTAGCCGTTCCCCAGCGCCTCGAAGTCCGTGAGGACGTTCTCCAGGATCTCGCCCCACGTCATCTCGTCGTTGGGGTGGTTGAAGAACGCCTTGAGGACCTGCTTGTTGTCGGGCTTGGGCTCCTTCACGCCCTCGGGCACCACGAAGTCGAAGCCCAGGCCGGCGGTCGAGACCGCCTTCGCCTTGACGCAGCGGTAGTGCCAAGTGTTGATCTCAAGGAAGACGCAGAGGGCGTCGAGGTTGTAGGGCGGCTCCTTGGCGCCGCTCTTGTTGTAGTCCCAGCTATCCTCGGGGAGCTGCGTCGAGCGGCCCGCCGCGTCAACCGCGCCCTCGTCCGCTCCCAGGATGTGCGCCTTGACGATGTTCGCCATGTACCTCGCGCCGTCGGTTCGTATTGTCGGGGGCCACCACGGGGTGGGCGTGGCTCGACCGCCCGGGGTTCACTCCCATGGGCCAAAGGCCCCTGGGCGCTGGCAGGTGGGGACGGCGGAGAGTTACGTTTCGTCAACTCGACTCGACGCAGCAGGATTGGAAGTTAGGCCGCAACGCAAAGGAGGTTCTATGCAGCGCGCAGCGTTCGTGACTACGCTCATCGCGACCTCCTTGTTCGCGGCAGCCGGTTGTGCGAGGACTCGTATTTCGTCTCTCGTGGCTCCCGAAGCCAGAGGTCACACGTATCAACGCATCCTGGTGATCTTTCCGGTCAGCGACCTGGACTGGCGGAAAACTGCCGAGGACGAGTTCCGGAATGTGTACAGCTCTCAGGGCGCCGTCTTCATCCCATCGTACGAGGTTTTCTTTCCCGGCCGACAGTACGCGGACGAAGAGATCACTGCTCTACTGGCCGAGCACGGGGTCGATGCTGCCCTAGTCATTGCGCTCGGCGAGACTGGCACGAGCACAACTAGGACTCCCACCCAGACCACCGCCCGGTGCACGGTCTGGAGTTCCTCGCAGGGATGCACTGCCGCCAGCGCAACGACAACTGGCGGTTACGATATCTCCAAACCATGGGCCAGTTTCACTGCAGTGCTGCTTGATGTGGCGACTGGATCGGCAGTCTGGGCGGCTAGCGCCCGGACTGGTGGCAACGCTTTTGCGGGAACCGGTACACTTCTCCGTTCCATGGCCAGCCGCACGGTCGGCCAGCTACGGTCCGATGGCGTCGTGCCTTGACATGGTGGACTCAGGCCGGGTGGTGCCCCAACGTGGCGTTACTTCGAGCACAGTGCGTCGTCACGCTATTCACGACGCCATTCCGGCCGCCGGGCGAGTGGTGCCGAAGCTCGATCTTAGGGATTCCCTATGTGGGGCGAGATCCTGACCGGACGGGAAGTTGAGTTCTGTTCGCAGCTCCTGCAGCAGTTGAACGACGTTGCTTGGAGTCGTCCCCTCCTAGCCCGGGTCGGCAGTCCCAACGACTGGAGTTATGAGCGGAAACCTCTTCTCTTTGAGCTCCGCTTCGCAGGCGACCTGAACGCAGCCCACCTATGTCCTGCGTACGAGTATTCGGCCGGCGTGGACGGCTCGACGGTGGATTTCCGTTTCGAAGCAGACGCCTCAGAATGGCTCGTGGAGCTTGTCACACTCCTTGCTAGCGATGCGGTGAAGCGCGCCTCATGGGAGGATGGACTCTTCTTCGGCGCACAGCTGAGCACCGACGCGGCGGACAGGACCCAGAGTGTCGAGGGCGAGCTACTGCTCGCTCAACAGAAGATCGGCGAGAAAGTCTACACCCAGTCCGCGCCGATCAAGTTCCCGCCGCCTCGGACTGGGACCTATCATCTCATTCTCGTAGATATGCGAGGCTTCGGCATCACCGGGGGTGACATCTGGGATTATCGGCAGATCGCGTACGGACCGACTGGTCTACCGCACGACAAGCCCTATCTCGTTCACTCGTGGACTGACAACGCTGGGAATCGACGGCCGATACTTGGCCTATTTGACCGATCAAACACGTATCAACGAGCTGCTCGTGTCGTTCAAGAGCGCATCCACTTTATCGGATTCTGCAACGACGAGTCGTATGCGCTCAACGGGATCAGAGATAGCACGCTGTTCTTGCCGAATCCACATCTTTTTGCCGATGACGACGCCGCACGTGTGGTGTACGAGAGTTACCCCTTGAAGGCCCGACCCAGCCGCTGATGTTGTGCCCTAACCCGAGACGATGGCATCGTGCTGGGCGCGGATGATCGTGCCGTCGAACGCGACCTGGCCCGTGTAGAACCGGTTCCGCAGCATCCCCCGGATCGTAGACGGCCGCCACTGCCCACCATTGCGCGTCGGCGCGTTTTCGTCGCGCAGGCGCGCGGCAATCCACGGTAGGCTCCGGCCCCCGCCCGCCCAGCGGAAAATGCGCTTGACCACGGCCGCCTCCTCGGGCACGATAGCGATGGTCCCGTCTTCCGCCCGCTGGTAGCCGTAGGGAATCCAGCCCCCGGTGTAACCGCCCTCGGAGGCCTTCTTCCGCTTCCCCTTCGACAGCCGCTCGTAGATCACGCGGCCCTCGAACTCGGCGAGCGACGCCATGATGTTGCGGAAGAGTTCCCCCGTCGGCGTCGAGGTATCCACGCCCTCGCGTAGGAACACGGTGTCCGCGCCGCCGGCACGCAGCGCCCGGTCGATCTCGATCACGTCCCGCACGGAGCGCCCGGCGCGGTCGATTGAGGGGAAGATCACCACGTCGAATCGCCCTGCCTTCGCGTCGGCCAGAAGCCGGTCCATCGCAGGACGCTCTTTCTTGTACCCGGAGACGCCCTCCTCACGGTAGAGCTCGACCAGCGTCCAGCCCTTGTACTCGATGAACCGCCGGACCTCCTGCTCCTGCGCGCCCAGGCTGTAGCCGTTCTTGGCAGCGCGCTCCTGGGAGACTCGCACGTATCCGCCGACCCTCGTTGCCTTGTCGATCATGAGTGAAGTTCCTCCAAGTTCGTTGCGGGGATGACCGGCCCGTCGCGCGTTAACGGACCTCCACGTACTCCATGCAGAGCTGCAGGACCTCGTCGTAGGAGCCGGCGCGGAACGCCCGGTGTACGAACTCCGAGGCGCGTTCAGCCTGGCCCGCGCGGCGCAGTGCCTCACGCACCCGGCCGATGATGGCGAAGACGTTTCCGTCCGTTCCGACGAGCTTGCAGCTTGGCTTCGAGCGTTCCGGGGAACGGCCAGCCCCCCGGCGACCTGCCAAGGCGGGATCCTCGACGAAGACCGCGCGCAGCCACTCGAAGCGGCCCACGAGCTCACTGATCCGCGCCTGCGCCTCGACAACGTCGCGGCTCTGATCGAGGACCTTCAGGATCTCGAGCCGTCCTGCTACCACGTCGGCGATCTTCGCCCGCGCATAATCCTCGTCCGCGAGCCGCGGGTCCACGCGCACGGGCCGCGCCTCCCGGTCCACGGTGAGGAAGTCTTCCATGGCGTTCCGCAGTCCCAGCCGGAACGTGAGCCGCTCGCCTTGGACCCCGAGCGTCGGGCACGCCTTCCCGTCCTGGTCGATGAAGTGGGACCGCTCCGTGATCGTGAGGCCGAGGTTGCGTACCCCCTTCTCGAAGGACCGGACCAGGACCGGCAGCCAGCGCGCCGTCGCGACCATCGCCAGCGCCGTCTCCTCCTGCGAGGCGAACTCCATCACCCGGCGCAGCTCCTTTCGATTCCGCTGTAACCCACCGTTCTGCAACGGATTATGCCCATGCACACATGAGGGTAGGACTGCCGCGGGAAAGCAAGTGACTTCGCCGGCCGTTCTACGAGGTTCCTGAACAGCGACCTTCCAAACGGGGCGCGTCTTATTTCAAGGGTAGCCGGGTCCGGCGGGCGGCCATTTTTCTAACGGATTCGCGGGTAGGGGTTCCCCGCGGGCGCGCCCCCCCCCCCCCCCGGGGCCGCGTGGGCGCAACTCTTTGACCCGTTGGGCGTTCTGCGGCCGCCGAGCCGTCGCGTCAAAGACACCACGTATGGCCATGTCTGGAACTCGGCGAGATCGGAGGTCGCCCGGGCAAAGCCGCTCGCTGCTGTTCGTGGAAGTGCGCCGGAACCGGATGTGCCGGGCGTTTTCCTCTACGAGGAAAAGGTCTTAGCTACCGACCCGCCGGGACGAGTGCCGCGACCTGTGGGCGCAATTCGCCGATCACGATGTCGAAGGCGGGCAGCCCGGGCACCAGCGAGCCGAGCCATTGGTCCCAGGTCTTCTCGACGTAGGCGAGCATGTGTTCCTGAAAGAAGTCCGCCGGCCCAGCGAAGGCGACGTTCCGCACTGCGCACTTCTCCCTCAAGAAAGGCTCGAAGTCCGTGAGATCCATCCGATCCCGGTAAGCGCCCAGCACGCGCCAGAGGTCGTAGTAGTCGCGCGCCCGCGAGCGGCTCCAGCCCCGCTCCTCGAGCTTCTCGACGTGCTGGAGGATCGCGCGCAGTTTCTCCGCGACGATTTCTTCCAGCGCGTAGACCCGAACCTCCGCTTCAAAGGGCTCGCCGTACTCGTGGATGATCTTCCGTCTCGGCGTGGCCTTGAGGATCTTCTCGTCCACTGCGGTCTCGATCATGACGCGCGTCTGCGGTTGTTTCTGCCATGGAAGGCGGGCGCGGATCGTGAAGGCCTCCTGGCCTCCCGGATGAGGGTCCTTCTCGGTGTAGCGCTCGCAGGCGATCTCCACGGGGGCGTACTCGTCCAGTAGCTTCGACGCGGCGCCACAGGCTTCTCCGACTGCGCGTTCCATCTCCTCGCCGGTGGGTACGCCTTCCAGGCCGGAGAAGTCCAGGTCCTCCGAGAAGCGGTAGTCGCCGAAGTAGCATTTCTTCAGCGCGGTGCCGCCCTTGAAGACGAGCGTCTCTCGGAGCGAATCGACCTGCCCGATGCCGGCGAGAACCCAGGAGAGCAGGTAGTCCCGTTCGAGGACCTCCCAGGGAATGCCGAGCTGCTTGCGGGCCTCCTGAAGGCGGGTGCGAAGCGGCCTCATGGCTGGACCTTTCCGGGGAGGTTCTCCTGGATCATCCACCGCGCGTTGCACGGTCCCTTGCGCGGGCCGGTCGGATCGAGCTTGCGGTAGCCCTTGATCGGGAACGATGCCAGCCGTTCGAGCTCTGAGGAATCGACGCCCTGGTGTTCGAGCACCCAGCCCAGGCGCTTTGCCGTTGCCGCATCGAGCTTCAGGGCGTACTCAATAATCCGCCGGAGATTCAGGTCAGTGCCCCGCACCTCGACCGCGTGGAGCACCTCGGCGAAGTCGCCGCAGTACTGCGGCATGGTGAGGCCGTCGAGCAGCGTGCGCTCGGGATCGGTGATTGTCACCCGCGCCTCGCCGATCCACACCTTGTCCGTCCCGAAGAACCGCTCGGGCTTCACCTGGACGAACTGGTAGGTCGTGTCCCCAACGGGGAAGCCCTGGCGATCCTTCTTGGCCTTGGCTCCCCGCGTGCGGGGAACCGACGCATCGGTCGTCGTCAGGACGAACACCTTCCTGGGCGCCTGCTCCGTCAGGCCGTGGTGGTGTAGCGCCGACCAGTGCGAGATGGCCGCCGGATCGACCAGGGCCATGGCGATCTCGAACTCGTGGGCGGGTGTGACGCCGGGGACCGTGGACGTGAGCGCGTAGAGGCCCCGGCGGAGCGCGACGATCCAGCCGTTCCGCCGGAGGTGGTAGAGGGCCTCCCAGAGGTAGGCGTCCTTGAGGCCGACTCGGGGCCCCAGCTCTCGGGCCCTGTCCGTCGAGAAGACCTGGTCTCCCTCGGCGGCGAGGAGCCGAACCAGCTCGATCCCCACCTGGGACTTCTTGATATTTTGTCCGGCGTTCATTGGACACACTCCAAGCTATGCGCGCTCCGATCCACGGGCCATGCGATTCGCTATTATACGGCAAACCTTGGAGGTTGTCAAATGTTCGCCAGAATAAATCTATCGCCCCTCCGGGGACCTACTCCGTACACGTGGGGGGGTGGAGGAGCCCTCCCTACCGAGCACGCCCGCAACCATCAAGACGGAATGATCTTGCGATGCACCGCCGTGCCCCGGCAGGGCACGAACTGCATCCGTCATGTAACGTCCGTGTCGGCGCATGCGTGATCACACAATGCTCGCGGAGACCTTCTGCCGTGCACGCCGGCGTGTCTTGCCCAGGCCCGCCGCGTGGACGGCGAGCGCCAGCGCCCAGAACTTGTCCGCGTGGTGGCGCTCGTTCTTCTCCGTGTCGAACCGGGCGTAGCCCGCCTCGGTCGGCGTCTTCTTGATCGAATGGATCTGTGCGGTCAGTGCGCGGGTCCGCGGGATGGCGACGGCTTCGCTCTCGAACGCGATCTTGAGGTTGACCGCCAGGCTCTCCTTGACCTGGCCGACCAGGGCGAGCCCCTCGACGCGCGAGCGGTACTCGGTGCGGAGGTTCTCGGCGAGGTTCATGCCGATCCCGTGCCGGTCGATGCCGAGCCGGCGCAGGCGTGGTGACGCCTTGAGCAGCTCTCGTAGGAACGCCTCCTGCGCCTGAAAGCGGGAGCGTTCGAACGACTTTCCCATACGGTAGGTCACGCGCTTGGCGGTCTTCTCCAGGACGATCAGCTCCGAGGTGTTCCGCGTCCGGCCCACGTCGAACCCGGCGTAGAGGTCGCCATCGGTCTTCTTGAGCAGCGAGTCGATGGTGTCGTGGGTGTCCAGGTCATCCTGACAGCAGGCGAAGATGAGGTCGTAGGGGAAGAACGTCTGGCTCTCGTCGTTGAACGAGAGCTCGTACTCCTGGCGGAAGTCGTCGATCTCCATCGTGTGGAAGATGTCGACGAGCGTGGGCTGGCCGAACGCGTGGACGCGCTCTGCGGTGTCCATGCCCTCGGCCTCCGCCTTGGCACGGGCGACATCGGTGCAGAACTCCGGGCAGTCCCACCACGGGACCGACTGCCGCGTGAACATCGGGTACTTGCGATGCTCCTCTTTCATGATTTCGTGGAAGAGGTCGCCGACCATGAGCGGCGTGGAGCCGATGGTGAGCTGGCCGTCCCCGCGCGAGACGATGGGCACGGCCGCGACGTAGATCGCGCGCTGCTTGTGGCCGTAGTGTGCGAACTCGTCGAGGAAGACATCGGCCTTGTGCTTGCCGCGCGGGTCCTTGCACGGGTGCGAGATGAGTCGGGAACGGTAGCGGCCGGACGGGTCTTCGAACTCGATGGAGGTCTTGTTATCGACGACTTTCTTCTTCTGCCACTTCAGGGGCAGGGAGTTGTAGAGCAGGTTGGCGTACCGGATCTTCTCGACCGCTTCCTCGAGGTTCATGGAGACAAAGATGGCCGTGTAGTCGCGGCGGAGGTGCGCCTTGGCCAGGGCCTCGGCCGCGCAGACGAACGAGAACCCCACGCCGCGCGCCTTCTCACGGGCGCGGAACTTTGAGGTGTCCCGCAGGTGATCGAGCTGGTAGCCGGTCAGGCGCGTGGGCTTCTCGTCGACCTCGGTCAGGCCCTGGAGGAACCCCTCACTCGTCGCCAACCACCGGCTCAGCTCCTCCGGCGTCGGGTTTTCCTTCGTCACGATCCGCATGCGCGTTCCGATACCGCTCCGAAATCTCGTTGAGCGTGATGTCCGTCTTCACGGCGATCAAGGTGTGAGGCCTGGGCTTGTAGTCGCCCTGCTCCTCGGCGATGAGTCGCATCAACTCCCGGACCTCCGACATGAGCGCCTTGGCGTCCGAGGCGGTCTTGGCCCGGATGCTCGGGAACATCTCCTTGATCTTGGCGACCGCGAGACGGGCGAGTTCCTCGTAGGTCTTGAGCCGCTCCTCCTTGAGCATGAGGCCGTACTGAAGCTCGGTCTCGGACAACTCCCGCCAGGCCTTCTCCAGTTCCGGCTTCCACCCAGGGTGCTTCCGGCCGCCGGCGTCGAGCCACCCGTGCTCCCAGCGCGAGAGCGTCTTGTCGGACACACCGACCTCGCGGGAGATCTCCGCGAAGGTCTTCCGCTCCAGGCGGAGCCGGAACGCCTTCTCCCGCTTCTTGGCGTAGCCCTTACGCATGATCGCTCTCCCCCCTGGGGCGGACCTGGAGATTGTGGTGGTCGATGACCTCGACGGCTCCGTCGGGGAGCCCGGGGAGTCTTCCTTCGGCGACCAAGCGCGCCACGACCCTTCCGTCGAAGACGTGGTCCACGAGGTCGAGGCGATCCGCACGGTCGAGCGCGTCAAGCAGCGCCTCCTTGTCCCGGACGACGAGCTCGCGGTAGTTCCGGCGGCTCACCTTCGCGCAGGGCAGGTCGAGCGTGGTCTCGCGGTCGTGGTGCGCGGTCCAGAGGTCGAGGATGGCCCGGCGCAGCCGCTCGCGTTGCTTCGTGAGCGGTGCCAAGTCCCGGTCGAAGGGTTCCGACTCCTCGCGCATCTGCTGCGTGTAGAACCGGATGCGCACGTCGCGGGCGCGCTCGAGCTTGGCGATCTCTCGGCCGAGGACCATGTCCTCGCGCACCAGCCGGTCCAGTTCGCTGATGAGGTCGGTGTTCTTCACGCCCGCCACGTCCGCTTCCCGCGTTCGAGCTTGCCGAGGATCGCCTCGTCGAGGACCTGCTTCGCCGTGCGCGTGATCGGGTTGAAGTAGAAGTACTTCTGGTCGGAGCGGCTGCGCTTGCACGGGTACGTGAGCACGAACCCGCCGTCGCGCGAGCGGCGGATGGCGATGTTGTTCAGGTAGAGCGCGCCGTTCACGACGCACGAGGCCCAGCCGACGAGGCCGTCGGTGCCTTCGTCCACGAGGCGGATCTTCACCTCGCTGACCTCAACCGGCCTGCTTGTCTCCTGTCGTGTGATCATGTCCGTCACCTCCTCGGGCCTCACGGTCCGATTCCCGGGGTGCAGGTTGAATTCCCTTGAGCCACAAGGGGTTAGCCTCGATTTCGGCACCAACCTGCCCCCCGAAAGCCCCTCATCGAGTCCACCCGCGCAGCGAGCCCATGGGCTCCCGCGAAGGGTGGGCTCCAGATTTCGTTTTGAGGGGCAGGTTCACCCTGAAATCTCATCTAAGTCCTTGTCCTCCAACGAGTTTGAACCTGCACCCCAGCCTCCGTCATCCAGGAACTTCGGGTGCTTCCGGCCGAAGCGCCGGAGGAACTTGTTGAACTTCGGCTTCTTCACGTAGCCGTCCCGCGTGGTGTCGAGCAGGTTGAAGCGCTTGAGAAGGCGCACGGCCCGCTTGACCGTGTCGATGCCGCAGCCGGCCTGCTCGGCGAAGTCGTCGCGGCGGATCACCTTCGTGACGCGCAGGATGAAGATCAGGTGGGGGAAGTACCCCGCGTCCTCCTCGCCGCCCGCGTGCCTGGCCCGTTCCCACTTCTTGAGGAACGCCGCCTCGATCTGGTCGTAGTCCACGAGCTGGCTGCTCGCCCGGCAGATCTCCGAGTAGTCGTCGAGCCCGCAGTTGTCGTGGGAGTAGAGGCGCGAGAGGAACTCGGCAGCCATGCGCACGTGCTTGGGCTCGACCACGAGCCGCGCGAAGTGTTCGTCGGCCGACACCAGCAGGGCCGCGAACGCGGCGGCCACCCGGGCAAGGTTGTTGCGGCAGTCGGAGAGCGTGATCAACGGTACGTCCACGGCGTAGCCGTAGACTTCGGAGAGCTCCTGTGCCCGTTGGAGACAGGAGTCCTCGGCCTCCGACGTGAAGATGATCTGCTCCGGCCGCAGGTTCCACGCCCAGTGGATCACCGCCCGGAGCATCTCGGGTGTGATCCGCCGCCGGTTCCCCTCGGTGCGCTTGCGGTTGATGAACGAGAGATCCTTGAGGTCGCCCGAGTTGGCGAAGACCGCGACGTCCGTCCGGCGGATGATCGTGGGCGGCAGGATCGTGGTGAGCGACTCGCACCCGAAGGAGAAGCTGTCCATCACCAGGTCCTTCTTCGGGTTGGCGATCATGATGAGCCGCGTTTGGCTCTCGTAGCCCTTTGACTGCACGCGGTCGATCTGGAGGAACCCTTCCTCCATGGCCTTCGAGATCGTCCGCAGGTCCCAGTCCGGCAGGTGCTGCGCCTCGTCCACCGTGAGGATCTTCCGCGAGTTGGCTGGGTAGCGCCCGATCCGCACCTGCCAGCCCTTCTGCTTGTGCTCGACCAAGGCGTAGGCCAGGCCCGTCCGCGACCCGGTGAGGCCCGAGAAGCAGTCGCCGATGTTCACGAACTCGGCGATCCGCTGGTGGGTCTGCGTCTTGCCGGAGCCCGAGTCCCCGATAACGACCGTGACCAACCACCCGCGGATGATCTCGTCGTTGAAGGGCACCCAGCGCGGCGAGCAGTAGGTGAGGAGAATCGCCACCAGGAGCTCCTCGCGCTCGTAGACGCGCGTGACGTTCTCGGTCAGGTCCTCGAGGATCTCTGACCAGGAGAGCGACTGGAACGCGCGCAGGTGCTGAACGTTGTCCTCGACGCGGAAGCTCTCGAAGTCGTCCTCGAGCGGCTTCATGGACTCGATCAGGAAGGTGACCTGCTGCGTCTTGGGGTGGCTCTTCACCCAGCCCACGGTGAGGTAGTTCCCCGGCTTGGGGTGCTCGCTGGAGAGATAGTAGACCCGCTTCTCCAGCAGTTCCTGCTTCTTGCCGTCGATCACCTGGACGACGTTCCCCTCCTCGTCCCGCGTCTGGGTGATGCGGTTCACCTTCTGGTGGCAGAAGAACTCCTTCACGGTGGTGCGCCGCAGGATGTCGATGGTCGGTTTCTGGCCGTACTTGCAGGCGTACTCGCGGAGCATCGCCTTGAGCTGGACGTTGGTGGACATGCAGGAACCGATGTACTCCTGCGCGCCCTTCGGGATGACGGCCGGTTCCACCACGCCCTTGCACTCGAAGCAGCCGCCCTTCTGCATCCGCGGGCAGAACGTGATCCGGAACTCCTCGACCGCGTGGAAGGCCTCGGAGGTCTCGCCGCAAACGGTGATGTCGCAGCGCACCTTCTTGTCGATCAGGTCCTTCCGCTCCACCTCGGTGAACGACTCCAGGTCGAGGACCTCCTCGGGACGGTCCTCCGCCTCGTAGGAGTGGGCCGGCGTCTCGTCGATCAGCTTCTGGAGGTCGGCCGCGGTGAGGCCGCGCCGGTGCAGGTAGTCGCTGACGTCCTTGTCCCCCTTGTCGCCCTTGAGGGGGAGCACGACGTTCTTCACCGAGCTCGCCCCCGCGGTCTTGAGCGCCCGCAGGACGATGTCGCGCGCGGCGGCCTGGCCCTCCCGGTCGCAGTCGTAGAGGATCGCGACGTCCTTTTCCTTGAAGTGGCCGATCCATTCGGGGCGGAACACGGAGGCGCCGTGCGTGCCGGTGACCGCCATGAAGCCCTCTTGCTGGAGGAGGAGGCGGTCCCATTCGCCCTCGCAGAGAATGACATGCTTGCCCTGGTAACGGGCTAGTTCGTCGAGCCCGTAGAGGCGCGCCGGCGAGCCGTACTTGTGGCGGCCCTCCGTGTAGTTGATGATCTTCGGGTCCTTCTTGGCGTTGTAGAGCCGGACGTTGACGACGTTGCCCCGTTCGTCACGGATCGGGATGGTGTTCCGCTGGCGTTTCGGGTCCCAGCCGATCTCGTACTTCTTGAGGGTCGCGTCGGAAAGACCGCGCTTCTCCCGCAGCCACCGGCAGACTTCCTCGTCGGCCCAGAGGTCGCCCACCCACTGCTTGACCAGGGCCTCGCGAATCGGCGGGCGCCGGGGCTTCTCGGGGTACGGCTGCGGCACGCCGACCCGGTCGCCGACCTCGAGGAGGGCTTCCTTGAAGCTCTTCCCCGAGGTGTGCATGAGGTAGTCGAACGCGCTGCCTTTTCCGCAGCCCGCGAAGCAGCACCACTTGCCGCTGTTCCGGTTGAATGCGAAGGAAGGGTTCTTGTCCTCGTGGAACGGGCAGAGCGCCGTGACCCAACCGTCGGTGGAGGGTCTCTGCTTGGCGAGCCCCCCGAAGAGAACGGAGAAGTCCCCGACTCGATCGAGAACCGCCTGCTTGTAGCCCTTCCAGCGTTCATCCCGATCCGGCATCCGCGTCTCCGTTGTGGTACCGCCAGAACTTCTCGAGGAGCTGGCGCGTGAGGGCGTTGCCGTGCAGGCGGTCGCCGGCGAAGAAGACACAGACCCGGTACTTCACCGACCACGCAATGATCGAGTTGGCGGCGGCCTTCGCGTTCATCCGCGTGAACGCCGGCGCGCGCAGGAAGTCCGGCAGCGACGTCTCGATGACGACGGCGGCGTAGTCGAACCGGGATAGCCGCTCCAACTCCCGCTCGAAGCGGGCACGGCCCTGGCCGAGCGACGAGTAGGCGTCCTCCTTGGTCTTGCGCTCGATGGCGATCCGGTCCTCGAGGCCGACGACGGAGTAGTCCCCGGTGGGCAGCGTCTTCACTTCGGAGCGGGGGAAGCGGTATGGCTTCTGCTCCCTGGTGTCGACGGCGATCACAGGGTTTCCCTGCTTCGGCGTGGTCACCCCAGCATCTCCTGAAGGCGCGTGAAGCGCCGTTGCTGGTGATTCCGCCGAATGATCTGCGGCACCTCCTCGCGATGGCCGACCAGGACACAGACCTCGCGCGCGCGGCTCACCGCCGTGTACAGCCAGTTCCTCTGCATGATCAAAGGCCCGAAGCTGGGGTGCAGGGGGACGACGATGATCCGCGCTTCGCTGCCCTGGAACTTGTGGCACGTGATCGCGTAGGCGAGATCGAGATCGTTCTCGTGGAGCGGAAGCTCGACCACGCGCTCGGGGTTCTCGAACGAGACCGTCACCCTCCGGTCCCGCTTGGCGACGTCGAGCACGTAGCCGATATCGCCGTTGATGATGTCGAGGTCGTACTGGTTCTTGGTCTGGATCACCTTGTCGCCGACCTTGAACCGGACGCCGTCAACCTTCGGCTTCGGGTTGATGCGCCGCTGGAACTCCTGATTCAGGGCCTTGCACGAGAGCGCCGTCTTCTCCCGGAGCGGCGTGATGACCTGCACCTCCCGGAGCGGATCGGCCCGGTAGGAATCGGGGAACCGCCGCGCGACGAGTTCGAGGATGGTCTCGCGGATCTCCTCCTCGCCATCGCGCTTGAGCACGAAGAAGTCCCGTGCCGTGGAGTTGCCGAGCTCGATGTCGTCCCCGTTCTTGATCCGGTGGCAGTTGCGGATGATCAGGCCCTCGTCCTGCCGCTTAATGATCGTGAGCTCGGTCGAGGGAATCGTGCCGGACGCGATGAGGTCCTTGAGGATGTTCCCGGGGCCGACGGGAGGGAGCTGGTAGGTGTCGCCCACGAGCACGAGCCGCGTGCCCGGCGCGACCGCCTCGAGGAACCGCGCCATGAGGGGCGTGTCCACCATGCTGACCTCGTCCAGCACGATGAGACCCGCCTCAATGGGATTCTCGGCGTCGCGGGTGAACACGAAACGTCCGCCGACCTTCTGCGGCTCCAGGAGCTTGTGGATGGTGAGCGCGAGCCGCCCGCTCTGCTCGTAGACGCGCTTCGCGGCCTTGCCCGTGGGGGCCGCGAGCGCCACGCGGACCTCGGGGAACGAGCTGATGATCCGCTTGATCGTGTAAGTCTTCCCGGTCCCGGGCGCGCCAGTGAGGATGAAGACGCCGCTCGTGACCGCCTTGGACAGTGCTTCCCGCTGATCGTGGGCCAAGCCCTCGAAGTCGGGCTGCCCGGGCGAGACCGTCTGGCGGGCGAGCATCTTCAGCTTTTCGGCGATCAGCTTCTCGTCGTCGTGGTAGCTCCTGAGGTAGACGAACCCATCGGCGCGAGCGATGAGGCCGTCTGTCTCCAACGGCCCGAGTTCGGCGCCGATCCGCTCGCGCGGAACCCCGAGGAGCTTCTCAGCCTCGGCTAGGAGCCTGGCCGTGGGGAGACAGGTGTGGCCGTAGCCGAACGCCTGCTCCTTCAGCGTGTGAAGGATCCCGGCTCGGAGGCGGGGCGAGCCGGAGAAGTCGTAGCCGATCTTCCGGGCTACCTCATCCGCGGTGAGGAATCCGACACCGTCAATCGCCTCGATGAGCGCGTAGGGATTCTCCCGGATGCGCGCCGGCGCGTCCTGGCCCCACTTCTCCAGGATCTGATTGACCGCCCGGCGGTGGACCTTGGTACCGCCGAGCAGGTCCTTGAGGGCGAGCTGCAGGTTCTCGTTGGCCTCGTTGTTCCGCAGCATCGCCGCGATCTCCTGGGCGCGGCGAGGCGTGATGCCGCCGATCTCGGAGGCGACGCGATCCGGGTCCGCCTTGCAGACCGCGAGCGTCTCCTTCCCGTAGGTGTTGACGAGCCGCTTCGAGATCTCGGGTCCGATCCACTTGCAGTTCTCCATCAGGTAGGACCGGACGGCGTCGAGGTCGGTGGGATACGAGACGCGGTAATCCGTGAACGCGAACTGCTCGCCCCAGCGTGGGTGGCGCTCCCAGCGCCCGGTAAAGGCGTACTCCAGCCCCACCTGCGGCGAGAGCATGTTGCCTTTGACGGTGGTCCCGTTGTCGAGGACCCCGATTAGGAAGTTCGCCTGGTGGAACTTGATGCTCGATAGGACCCCCAGAAGCTTTTCGTGACCGTCGCGCATGATCCCCTTCCAAGTTCTTCAGCCGCCGATCGCGTGGCGGTCGGGTCGTCGGACCCACGGGCCGCTCGGAACGCTCAGAAGGGGAGATCGTCTTCGCTGTCGTCCTCGGTCACGTCGTGCCCCGCGCCCGCCGATCCGCTTATGGCCGCTTGATCGGCCCGCTCGTAACCGGCGAACGGGACCACGTTGCGCTTCTTGGTGTTGCCGTCCTGATCTTCGTACTCCTCGGTCTCCACGGTCACGTAACAGCTCCGTCCCTTGACCAGGGCCGGCGTGAGGTCAAGCTCGCCCGAGACGTTGAGGCCGAGCCGAGAACAGATGAGCTTCACCCGCTTCATGGCCGCGTCGCTGAAGACCAGGTTGTCGAAGATGTACCGCCCCCGGTGCGAGCCGGACTCGACCACGAACCGGAGCTTCCACATCTCGTCCCCGTACTGCGTCGTCGCTTCTTCCACCTCGGCGACCCGGCACAGGTACTTCCCATCCGGCAGCGGCGCGAAGTCCTCGACGTCGTCCACGTTGTTGAAGTCGATCCTGGGCATGGGTTACGTCTCCTCTCCTGAAACTGCGGCTCCGCTCTTGGCGGCGAGCGCCGACTCGAACTTGCCGATGATGACCCGCGCGTTTTCCTCGGTGAGGTCGATGAGACTCTCCGCGTTGTAGGCCGCCAGCCGCCGCGCAACCTGCTCCGGCGTCATGGCGAAGCGCGCGATGTGCTCGCGGATCTGCCGCTTCTGTTCCTGCGTAGCGAACACGGTGGGCCGCGCCTTGCGCTGGAGCGTCGCCTTGCCGAAGAGCTCCTCGAAGCGCGCGTACGATGCCTCGATCTCGCCGGGCGGGAGTTTGTTGGACCGGTCCTTCAGGCACTCACCCAGGAACCGGCCCTTCTCGTCGCGGTAGAGCCGGACGATGGTGTCGAAGAGGTAGGGCAGTGACTTCTCGCCGTCGAACGTCTCGCCGATGGCCTTCATGAACGCACCGTCGGCGTACTGGACCTTCTGTCGCGCCGTGACGATCACGGTCATGTCGAGGGCGATGATCTTGCGGATGAGGTCCTTGAACTCGGCCTTGACCGTCATCCAATCACGGGGCTGCAAGTCGTAGAACTCGAACTTGTAACCCTTCGACCCCTTGTTCCGGCGCAGGAAGATGTCCGACCACTTCTTCTGCAGCGCGTCCCAGTAGACCGTGATCGGGTCGATCACGAGCGTCCGGTGCGGGTGCGCATGCGTAAGGAGCCACCGCGCCGCGTCCATGACCTCATCGGCCGTGCTCGCCCGCAGGACGTCGAAGTCGAACGACTCGCCGTAGAGATCCGCCCCGCCCTCGAGGTCGATGACCACCGGCTTGGGGAACTGCAGCGCGAGCGTCGTCTTCCCCACGCCCGAGTCGCCCCACAGGAAGAGCTTGAGGCGCTTGTCGAGCGAGCGCGCCTTCTGGAAGGGCGATCCGTCGTGTTCCTTCTTAGAGAAGTTCACGCGGATTGGCTTGTCGGTCCCGCCGTCTGCCCGCGCGTCCGGCGGCCCTGCTCCCTGCGCCTCGTCGGGCAGGGTCACGTTGGTGGTCATGGCGTTACCTCCCGTTCCTGCCTGCGATTCGGCGGTTGCTCGGGATCGCGTTTCCTCTTCAAGAAGGTCACGATCAGATCCGCCACCGCCTCGACGACCTCGGTCGTCTCCTTCTCGGAGAGTGTGTGGTAGTGGCGCTTGAGCTCGATGGTCGGGGACCTCGGCACCGATCACGCCCTCCTTACCGACAGGAGGAAGTCCTCGATGGCGGGATGCGGCCTGAGGTTCGGACGTCGGGGCGGCGTGCCGTCCTCGTCGGCCGTTACGTCGTCCTGTAGGCGGCGAAGGATCTTGCCGCGGATCACGTCGAGGTTTTTGACCAGGCGCCAGACCAGGTCGTCATCCATCTCGTGGACCGCGACCAGACCGCCGATGACGAGGGCCTCTTCCTCGAAGAGGTCGTTGATCAGGTCTCGCACTTCGCCTTTGCTGATCATGGTTTCCTGGCCTCCCGCATCCGTCATTCCATTCGCCTCCGAAGGCCAAAGGGGGGACACGAACCGTCGGCGGGGACATGCCGCTGGGCAGTCACGGCTTCTCCTCGAACCGGCGGATGGCAGCCTCCGCCCGCTGCCGGCGCTTCTTGGCGACCTGGTAGTCAAGGCCCGTCTCGCGGGCGTAGTCGGCGACGGATTGGCCATAGACGCGGGTGCCAACCAGGAGCAGGAAGTCGGGCTCGGTGATCCGGCCGTGCTCGAGGTGCTCGCGGAGACGGTTGACCTCGATCTCCTGCGCTTCACGGAGCTCGATGCCCGCCGTGTCGACGCCATCGACGCCGCCGATCAGCGCGTCGATCTCCTCCGGCTCCGCGGTGAACTCGCGCTTCGCACGGTCCCAGACACGGCGGTACTCGTCGTGAAGGTGGTGGATGGTGTCGTTGTAGACCTTCTGAACCAGCCGGTCGGGACGCCGCTTCACGTCCACGCGGCAGAGAACCTGCAGGAACGTCCAAGTGATGTTCTGCCAGCGCTCGTCCGGGTCGGCATCCCATCCGCGTTTCCGGAAGTGGATGGACTCGAGGCCGGGCCAGAAGATGGCCAAGAGGATCGCGCGCCACCGCGGGTCTTGGTCACCGCCGTGCGCGCGGAAGACGGGACGCAGAATCTCGTCCTTGCGCGGATCGCGCGACGTGCCGCTCCGCATGAACGCGAGTACGTCGGCCCATGTTTTGAACTGCCGAAGGAAAGGCTCCTTCTTCTGAAGTCTCCGCAGTAGTTCTTGGTACTCGCTGCTTTCCAGTTGCCGTTCGAGTCGCTCACGATCTCGATCCCTCGAGACGTTTGCCATGACGCCCGTGCCTTCCGGCCGGGCGTCTGGCGCCTCGATTGGCCTGCGTTAGGGCGTCACGCGCCTCGAGGTTCTTGAGTTGGTCCTGCTACTTGCTCGCAGCGATGGGCTGCGGCGGTTCCTTCGTTCCCCTCCGCTCGCTGAGGGTGGAGCAATTACGGCAGATGGCGATTACGGTGTAGTCGCCACCGTCCACGATGTACTGCGCATCCTTGTAGCGCAGGTGCAGCCGTGACCCGCATTCAATGCCGAGGCGCGTGTTGCAGTTCTTGCAGCGCCACTCCCGTTCCATTCACACGTCCTTCCGAAGAGGAAGAGGGAACGGGTAGAGATTAGGCCTTCAGCGGATTGCGTGGGGTCAGCGGTTGCCGGATGGACGGCTAGAGGGAGCGGAAGGATGTGCTTGAAGGGGGAATAGCGGGCAGGAAACTATTTCGCTGGACGTTCGCTGGACGCTCCAAGTTCCTCGATAATATGCCTGACGTCCTTCAGCCTATAGAGGTGTTTTGGCTCCCGGGGACGACGGTCTTCATTCTCCTTCCAGCCGTTCAGATTGTGCTCCCGATACCTGGCAAGTCTCTTGCGCAACGCATCTTTTCCCACGTTGAAGATTTCAGCAAGACGGTCGTAGGTGTACCATGCCTGCTCATCCAGCCCGCGCTGTGGGGGAGTGCTCGCTGATGCGGTCCCTTTGAGATCCGTGTCTACAGACCCATCCGTTGGATTGGAGACCTCTCGCCACTTCTCTCCACGGCGGTAGGTGGTGATGGCCCCCACCTCTCCGTCCTCCCACGGACGGTCGCAGCTCGTACAACGGTACTCGCCGTCCTCCTCGAGCGTCTCCTCGTAGTCCGACCGGAGTACCGCCATCCCGCAGTCGGGATCGGAACACTCGACCATCTCCTCCCTGCACAGAACCCCGACCTGTGTGAGACCATCCAGCACCGAGGTGGTCTGGTTCGGTTCCAGGCCCAGGAAGCTCGCCAAGTCGTCCGCTCGGATGACCTCGGCGGTGAGCATCCGGGAGAGCGCGCCGTCGATCCGCTCGGCAGCTTCAGCGAGGTCGGGATGGCGTTCGGCTAAGCGCTCGCACTCGGTGTAGTACATACCTGACCACGTCCTCCGTGTTCGGCGTGGGGAAGTTCACGCGCGACTTCGCGGCCACGATGATCACGTGGACGTCGCTCTTCAAGGGATTGGGCACCGGACCCGAATGGTTCCCCGCCAGCCAATAGAAATTGCCAAGGTGCCCGACGCTATTCTTGCGAACGCTATCTACCGCGTTGTCGATGAAGACTTCGCCACGCACTGGGTCACGCGGGCTGGGGCTGCGTGCTGAGACACGCCTGCCTTGAGGTGACCGAAAGTCGATTCCGTGGGAACGGGTTTCAGCGTGCCCGTCTTTCTCGATCTCGTCGAGCTTGCCGATGATCGGGCGTAGATCTATGCGGCCGCAATGCCTGAAGTCCAGCCAGGGACCCACAAGCCGGGCGAACTCCCCGGCGAGTTCCTCGTAGTCTCCATCCCTCTGGAGCTGCGTGATCTGGAGCATCCCTGCATTGGCGTTCAGGTCCCACTCGAAGGCCACAAGCGTCCTGGTGAGGTGGCGGACGTAGGCGCGGAAGGAGATCCGCTTACCGTCCGGCGTTTTCTTCTCCTCATCGTGTTCCCGCGCACGTTCGGAGTAGTCCCGCTTCTGGACGGCCGTGACGCGCAGCCTCCCGTCCGAGTGCGTGACCGAAGAGAGCGTGAGCTTGTCCGGGAGGATCAGGGGGAGCCGTGCGTTGAAGAGCTTCCCCAAGCGATGCTCCTTCAGCAGGCCCTGCACGTGGCCGGGGTCCCTCCAGCGCCGCAGGTCGAACCGGGGTCCGTCGTACAGGAAGACGTGCTGCTTGCCCCAGGGGGCCACGGAGTCGAGGAAATCCACCAACCGCTCGTAGGTGAACTGGCCCTCCGTGAGCGCCTCTTGAAGCCTCGACCGCAACTCCGGCTTCGTCCCGGACACCGGCAGGTCGACCCACTTCAGGAGGTTCCGGATGTGCGATTTCCTGAGGGCAAGCACGAAGTCGATCAGAGCCTCGCGCTCCTCCGCGGTGTAGTCTGGGGGCTTGAGCAATCTGATCGGTTCCATGCGTATGCTGCCCTCCTTTCGCGTCGTCCTATTCGACCTTCGATGACTTCCCGATGGCGGCACCAATGACGCCACTGATGAGCGCACCCGCCGGGCCGAATAGCCGCCCGCCGATGGCCGCGCCAGCTGCGCCTCCGGCCAGGGTGTTGCGCGTCCGCGCGGCGGCCCGGCGCTCGCGCGATAGCGGCGCCCGCGTGCGGCCTTTGCGCGCCCGCGCACCCCGCGTCGAGCCGTCACGCTTCTCGCGGTTGCACGAGATGCACGCAGCGTACAGGTTGTTCAAACGTCCGGTCCCGCCATTCGCACGAGCCACCGAGTGCTCGACCTCCCACGCGCCCCTGGCGCCTCGCCTCGCGTAGTTGGTGAACGCCAGCTTCTTCCCGCAGATGTGGCAGTAGCCGGACGTGCGGTCGTAGATCGCGGAGAGCACCTCGTCCGTGTACGCCATCAAATATCCTCCATCAGAAACCCAGCATCGTCTGCCCCGAGGCAGCGTCCCTCGACTCGTAGAGCTTCCCGTGCTCGTCGACGTAAAGGAGTCCGAGCTGCTCAAGCCGGACCCGGAGTGCCGAGATCGTAACCTCGAACCTCTCAGCCAGCCGGTAGAGGTTCGGCCACTGCGTGCGGTCGATCTTCAGCGCGTCCGCGCGGATCATCTCCGCCGGCATGGAGAGGGCCGCCGCGTAGCGGTTGACGGCTCTCGCCTCGTCGGGCTCGTCGGCGCGGGACTGGATCTTTCGCAGGAGCTCGCGGCCTTCCGCGTCTCGGTCGAGCGCCTTGATGATGGCGACGTCGCCCGCCGGAGAACTTCGGAAGGCGAACGGGCCGTCGCCATCGACGTTGAACAGCGTGGGGTGGTCGAGGGACCCCTTGTCGATGAAGAGGTCCCAGTGCCCCATCTCGTGGCCCTTGGTCGAGCGCTCCAGCCCGGGCTTCTCCGCGAACAGGCGCTTGCGGTTCTCATTGAGGACGATCAGGCGCTTCTTGGCGATGAGCCCGCCGAAGACCTTCTCGCGGGGGAGTTCGTCGATGGCCTCCCACAGGAAATCGAGACCCAGCACCTGTTCGGCGATGAGGTCGATGGGGATCGGCGGCGACAGCGGTCGGCCGAGCCTCCGCTCAAGCTCGGCGAGCCGCGATGCCGCGATCTCTTCAATCTCCTGATTTCGGAGGATTCTCACGGGCCTTTTTCCTGCGCTTGAGTTCCTGCGAGAGTTTCTTCCAGTCCTCCTCGGTCAAGTCCGCGTCGAAGGCCGAACGGAAGAACGTGCGGGCCGACTCGCTTTCCTTCAGCGTCTTCTTCAAGAACTCCGGCGGTGCCTTGCCCGCGAGGGCGATCAGCTCGTTCGCATCCGCTTCGAGCACATCAGCCAGATGGATGATGATGGCGACGGACGGAGGTGGGGTCTTGCTGTTCTCGATCTTGCTCAGGTAGGTGAAGTCGAAGCCCCGGCCCTTCTCCTTCAGGCGGGCGGCCACCTTCTCGGCCAGCTCGCGCTGGGTGAGGTGCTTGGCCTTCCGAAGCTGCCGGAGCCTCTGCCCGAATGAGATCTGCTGGGACATAGACAGCAGCGTAGTGAAGTTGGACTTGAAAGTCAACTCCAAAAGATGCGCTTTCTGCCGACCGTCCCCCGAGGCCCCTCGTGCCGGCCTTTCCCCGTAGGAGAGACCCCGCCGTAAAAGCCGTGGAAGGATTGTGGATTGCCTTGATTCCGGGCGCCCACGATGCAAGGGTGTCAGGGCGTACAGGAGCCCTAATGTGGCCAAGAACAACAACTTAGGCGGGAACGGACAGCCACCCCGCGTCGCCTTTTACATCCGCATCTCGACCGACGAGGACCACCAGAAGTACTCGCTCGGCGCGCAGACGGAGCGGCTGGAGGCGTTCTGCAAGGCCCAGCACGGCGACGACTGGCGTCTGCACAAGGTCTACCGGGACACCGAATCCGGCACCCACATGAACCGGCCCGGCCTCGAGGAGATGCTGTACGACGCCGAGTCCCAGGCCTTCGACACGCTCCTGGTCTTCAGGGTGGACCGCCTCTCGCGCAAGGTCCGCGAGCTCGCCCAGATGGTGGACGAGCTCACCAAGTACGGCATCGCCCTGAAGAGCATCACCGAGCCGTTCGATACCGCCAACGCGGCGGGGAAGATGATGCTCCAGATGCTCGGCGTCTTCGCCGAGTTCGAGCACGCGACCATCGTCGAACGCACCAGGGTCGGGATGGAGAAGAAGGCCAAGGGCGGCGACTGGGTCGGCGGCATGGTGCCCTACGGGTACCGGCGCGATCCGGAGAGGGGCCTGATCGTCCACGGGGAAGAAGCCGTCATCGTCAAGAAGATGTTCAAGATGTACTCCTTCGGACGGGAAGGCACGCACACGATCTGTCACAAGTTGAACGAGGCGGGCCACCGCAAGCGCAGCGGTAAGAAGTGGGATAAGCGGGTCATCCTCCACATGCTCAAGAACCCGCTCTACATCGGGAAGCTGCGCTGGCGGGAGGCGGTGTACGAAGGAAAGCATGATCCCATCGTCTCCGAGGCTCTGTTCGAGAAGGCCCGCGAGATCATGCAGGAGCGTGTCGAGGACCTGAACGGCCGCCGGTTCCACAACCGCGACGAGCGCCTGCTCGCCGGCGTTATCAAATGCGCGCGCTGCAAGAGCCACATGGTGGGGGTCAGCACCCACAAGAAGAACCGGAAGTTCCCGTACTACATCTGTAGCAAACGCTGGAACATCAAGGACTGCGACCAGGACTATATCCGGGCGGACCTCCTCGAGGCCGCGATAGTGCAGGACATCAAGACCATGTTCCGGGACGAGGCGTTCATGGCCAGGATCTGGGAGGAGGCCAACCGACGCCTCGCCGCTGAGAAGCCGGACGTGGACAAGGAGATCGGAAAGGTCGAGGCTCAGATGGTGAAGACCCGGGCACGCCTCGACCGCTACTTCGAGGCCTTCGAGGCTGGCACCATGAAGCCCCAGCTCTGCGACGAGAAGATCCAGGACCTCAGCGCCCGGCTGGAGGAGTTGCAGGCCGAGAAGCACGAGCTGGAGGACCGGCGGGAGCGCCTGGAGCTCCCCCAGCTGGACGAGGAGATGCTCTCGGGCCTCGTGGCTAATTTCGAGGAGGTCATGGCGGAGGGGACCAACCCCCAAAAGAAGCACCTTCTCCGCCGCCTGGCGAAGAAGGTGCTCGTTCATGATCGGCGTACGGTCGAGATCTGGTACGGGTTACCGAACCAGACGTCGGTTCGTACACCGGGTAATAAGGCTCCGGAGGAGGGACTCGAACCCCCGACCCGACGGTTAACAGCCGTCTGCTCT
>CAYRXS010000013.1:0-46429 GCA_964428225.1 uncultured Planctomycetaceae bacterium | reverse complement strand
CTAGCTCGTTCCCCGCTGAGCTCTCCCTTCCGCCGGCCCGGCCGACAACCGGGCTCTCGTCGCGCATCCTGCCGCGCGCGACCCCGCCCGGTGTTGATCGATGGGCGGTGGCTCGAGAGCCATCCGCCCGTTCGCCTCACCTCGTTGTCAGAGATCCCGTGTGGGCAGACCGGTCCCGCCGACGGTTTCTCACCGCCTTCGCGAATCGGATCAGGCCACGAAAAAAGCCCAGGACCGGGATCCTGGGCTCGTAGGAGTTGGTTCCTCGATCAGGATCAGCCGGTGTTTGCCGCCTCCTCGAGGTCTCCGTACGAGCCGATGCCCGTCAAGGTCATGGCGGAGCGCGTGCGTCCGAGCGCGTTCCGCTGAGCCGGTTTGTGTTGCAGGTTCCTCATGGCGCTTCTAACAACGAAGGAACCGCTCCGAAGGATCGCACCTTCTCGGTTTTTTCTTCAGCGGGAGATTCGTGAGCGCGGTCGTCGGATCGCCGCTCCTCTCCCGCTCGGCGCGCCGGGCCAGGCTCTTGTAGAATGCAGTCGAGCGAATGAACCCAAGGGGAACCATGAAGAAGACAGGTGGATTCTCGAGCTCGGCATCCTTGTCGCGGCGGCAGTTCCTTCGGGGCGCGAGCGTGGCTGCCGTGGCCGGGGCGATCAGTGCGCAGGAATCGCAGGTGGCGGCGTCCCGGCCCCAGACGCTGCGGGTGGGGCTGATCGGGTGTGGAGGGCGCGGAACCGGAGCGGCGAACCAGGCGTTGCGGGCGGATCCCCACGTGGAGCTGGTCGCGATGGGAGACGCGTTCGCCGATCGCCTGGAGCAGAGCCTGCGGGCTCTCGAGGGACAGGAGGCGATCGCGGGCAAGGTCGCCGTGCCGGAGGAGAATCGTTTCGTCGGATTCGATGCCTACGAGAGGGTCCTCGCGAGCGGTGTGGACGTGGTCCTGCTGACGACCCCCCCGCATTTCCGGCCCTTGCACCTGAAGGCGGCGGTGGAGGCCGGCAAGCACGTGTTCGCGGAGAAACCGGTTGCAGTGGACGCCCCCGGCGTCCGTTCGGTCCTGGAGACGAGCAGAGGACGCGAGGGGAAGGGGGCTGTCGATCGTGTCGGGATTGTGCCTGCGCTACTCGAGAGGTTTCCGGGAAGCGATTCGCCGGATCCAGGAGGGTGCGCTGGGCACGATCCGTGCCATGCAGGCGACCGATCTCCGCGGGCCGCTCTGGGTCAAGCCGCGCGAACCCGACAGGACCGACATGGAGTACCAGATGCGCAACTGGTACTACTTCACCTGGCTGTCCGGCGATTTCTACGTCGAGCAGCACGTGCACAACCTGGACGTCTGCTCCTGGGTGATGAACGACGAGTACCCGGTGAGCGCGGTTGGCATGGGAGGACGCCAGGTCCGCACAGGCGCCGAGTACGGGAACATCTACGATCATCACGCCGTCGTCTTCGAGTACGAGAACGGGGTGAAGCTGTACAGCAATACCCGGCAGCAACCGAATTGCGCCAACGAGGTCTCGGCTCAGGTGATGGGGGGTAAGGGAGTGGCCCTTCTCACCGATCGCGCCCAGAGGATCTCGGCCGAAGAGTCCTGGGAGTTCAACGGAGAGAACGACAACTTCTTCCAGACCGAGCACGACGAGCTGTTCGCCAGCATCCGCCGCGGCCAACCGATCAACAACGGCGACTACATGGCTCGCAGCACCCTCCTGGCCATCATGGGCCGGATGGCCACCTACACCGGGAAGAAGATCACCTGGGAGCAAGCCCTTGCTTCTCAGGAGGATCTCTCACCCGACGGGTATGACTGGAGGGCCAACCCGCCCGAGTCCCCCATCGCCGTCCCCGGCGTGACCCGGTTCGTCTAGGGTCGACAAGCAGAGGAAGGTGGAGGCTCTCTGCGGCTCCTCAGTCGTCGAAGGTGAAGGCCACCTCCGCTTCGTCCCCGGCGGAGACGGTGACGACGCGTTCTAGTCGCTCGTCGGTGAAGACGTGCTCGAGGTGGACCGTGAGTGCGCCCGGAGGAACGATGCAGCGAGAGCGACCGCCGATGCGGACCATTTCCCCGTGGACGGGGACGCCGTGATGGAGCACCTGAAGCTCGGCGAGCTCACGCTTGCCTTCGTGGTGAACGACCACCGCAGCGGCGGGCCCAAGCTCGAGGTCGAGTTCGGTAACTCTCCCTTCAGTCATCACGACTTCGGCCACGGCGATTCGCAGGTGGGGTGTCCGGCCGACCACGTGATAGGTCCCCGGGGGCAGAGCCCATTCGTACTCCCCGTACGAGGATCGCACGACGGCCCGTCCTCCACCGTATTTCGCCAGCTCTGGCCACAGAACGTGGACGTCGGCATCGCAGTGCCTTCCGGTTTCGGCGTCGCGGAGCTCTCCCCGGAGCAGGCCGGCCCAACGAAGCGGGAGCACGATTCCCGTTTCACCCGCCTGCGCCCACCTGTACTCCGAGGCAATCAATGTCGGGTCGTCTTCGAAGGGGATCTCGATTTCGGCTTCCGGTTCCTCTCCAGGTGGCTGGATGCTCGCATGGATCTCGAACTCTCGGGCTGGTCGCGCGAAGAGCCTGAATGAGCCGGGAGCGAGAGGTCCGAACACGAAGTTGCCGTTTCCGTCGGTCTCCTCGCAAAGCAGGGCCGCGACCGGATTCCGGCAGTGTGCCCACACGCGGGCGCGGAAGATCGGAGTCCCATCCGAATGGACGACCCGGCCCCGAATGGCAAGACCGTGAGAAGCCCGTAGGGTGACAATGGCCTCCTCGACTCGTTCCCCGATCAGTAGGACCTCGGCCAGGGGCACGAGCGGCTCGGGGCCGGCGGCATTGCCCGCCGGCACTAGTGGTGCGGGACCCACCCACCACAGGCCGGAGGGCAGATCCTCGAAGCGGAATTCTCCTCGATCGTCCGTCCGGGCTTTCTCCACACGTGATCCCTCCACGAGCTCCGCCGAGAGATATGCCGGCCTCGGGGCCAACGCTTCCAGGAGCCAGATCTCGTAGTCGGGCAGAGGGAGTCCCTCCGGATCGAGGAGGACTCCACGCAGGTTCGTGCCGCATCCCATGTGGAGCTCGATGAGCCTCTCCTCTCCGGGCTCGAACGCGAGCGGTTTACACGTCCATCGAATGAGCTCCTCTCCGCGACAGATCTGGATGTCGAGCCACACGTTCGGAGGCAGATCAGTGATGGTGCACTCACCGTCCGCGTCCGTCTTGCCCTCCCAATCGCAGCCCCAAGGGGACCAGACGGATCCGTCCCGATCGAGGCCGACCGTCAGTCCGGGCTGTGGATCTCCGAGGACATCCAGGACACGAATACGGGCCGTCGCCGAGGCTTCGAGTCGTACCAAGTGTGCGCTCTCTGCCGTTTCGTGACCAGTCGTCGGTAGCACGTACTCCTTTACGTAGCCCGGTGCGGTCACACGGACCTCCGTCCACAGCCAAGGCGCGAAGGCGATGGCAAAGGACCCACCGAGATCCGTGGTCAGGATCAGGGGATCGTCCCAATCCCTCGCCTCGTTGTCTTTGGTCTCGTCCAGAGCGCGGGTGAGCTCACTCGCCTCGATCCTGGCCCCCGGGATCGGAACGTCTCCGTCCGCGGCGAGCACCCGGCCGTGGAAGGGAATCCACTCCGTGTAGAGCTCCAGCTCGAACCGGCGATGCTCTCCCGGGGCGAGCGGATCGACCTCGACCTCGGAAGGCCAGAACGGGACCACCCTCTGGTGGACCACGTCGGATGCGGTGACCAATACGCGCCGACGGGAAGGCAAACGGAACCACACACGACCGTCATCGTCAGAAACGAGAATGTCCTTCCAGGTTCCGGTGGAGCCTCTGATCTCCTTATCGCCTTCGCCCCAGTGAATGCTCGATAGTTCCACATCGGCACCTACGACCGGCGCACCGGTGTCCTTCGATCTCAGAAGGACCTCGAGAATCGCATCGAGGTTCTTCCCTCTCTCCACGGCGACGATCTCGCGGGAATCGGTTGACTGCTTCGAGGTGTCGATCGCTTCGACCTCGGCGGGCGCCGGTTCATCCAGCAGCGACGTCTCTGGCTCCGAGGCCCCGGCCTTCCCGGTCCCGTGCTCATCCTCCTCGTTCGTGATTCGGACGAAGACGAGGAGAGCCACGACGAACCCCAAAGTCACCAGCAGGGCTACACCTAGACGACGTTCTCTCCCACTCATAGCCGGCTCTCGACCGAGAGCATTGTACGCCACTTGCACCTGACTGTCGTTCGAGCGAAGTCAGAGGGGGCGAAACCGGCTGCGATTCGCAATGCGGGTCTGATTCAGCGAACCATCCGGGCCATCAGCTCGATGAGCTCGATCGCCTCGGTATCGTGTCCAATGGGATGGGGATCCGCCTTCGGCAAGACGTAGTAGCGCTCGGTCGCGCCCACGTCCTCGCAACCGAGCAGAAAGCCCTTGCTGGGACGCGGGGAGGATGTGCGCTTGATCTCGATGGCGATCACATGCCGGCCGGGACCTTCGAGAACGAGATCGATCTCCGCCTGGGCCGAGGTGCGGTAGTAGCAGGGTTCCCATGTGTCCGGCAGGTGTGCCAAGATCTGCTCGATGGCGAAGCCCTCCCAGGATGGGCCGCACAGAGGATGGCCGAGCAGTGTGTCCTTGTCCGGGATGTTCGCAAGACGGTGCAGTAGGCCAGAATCGCGCACGTACACCTTCGGGGACTTGACGAGTCGTTTCTGGGAGTTGCCCGACCATGGACGTAGCTGACGGATCATGTAGAGATCGGTCAGGACGTCCAGATAGTGGCGAACCGACTTCCCGTCGACGCCCAGGCTTCCGGCGAGCCGGGAGAGGTTCAACGTATCACCCTGTCCGTGGGCGAGCATCGTCCACAGGCGACGCATCCGCTCCGCAGGGAGACGGTGGCCCAGCAGGGGAATATCGCGCTCGAGGTAGGTCGAGATGAACTGGCCACGCCATTCCCGGCTCGTCTCGTCATCCGCACCGAGGTAACTCAGCGGGAAGCCGCCGCGAAGCCAGAGGCGATCGGCGGCCTTCACGCCGTCGACGTCGATCAACTCGTCGAGCGAGAACGGAGCGAGCTCGTAGTAGGCGATCCTCCCCGCCAGACTCTCGGACGACTGGCGGAGGAGATCCCGCGATGCCGAGCCCAGAACGAGGAACTGCCCGGCCGTCTCCCCCGCTCGGATGCGCTCGTCGACGAGGCTCCGCAACAAGGAAAAGAGATCGGGCTGGCGCTGCACCTCGTCGAGCACGACGAGTCGATCTCTTCGAGACCCGAGATAGAGCTCCGCATCCGCGAGCTTGTTTCGGTCCGTATCGCGCTCGAGATCGAGATACTCGCTGGGCTCGGCCCGGCTCTCCGCCAGGGCGAGAGCCAGGGTGGTCTTGCCGACCTGCCGAGGGCCAAGCAGGGCCACTACTGGGAAGGACCGGAGAGCCCGGTCGACGGCGGCTTCCAGGTGGCGAGGGATCATCCTTGCAAATTCGGCGTGAGGGTCCAGATTTGCAAGGACAAATCTCTGGAAAACCGCCCTGGCGCGCCACAGAGGCGTTTCGGGGCCTGGACGGCCTTCCTGGAGCGCCCCGGGCTCAGGAGCCCGCGGCGTCGACGAGCTGGGCTCGCACCTGCGGATGGTCGGCGTAGGGATCGGAGTACTCGGTCGCGTAGGCGAGCAGGAGGCGGGCGAGCGTGCGGACGGTGGCTCGGTATTCGGGATCGGGGAAGAAGTTGACGAGCTCGTCGGGGTCGCGCTCGAGGTCGAACAGCCAGGGCTCGCACTTCGGCGCGAACACGAGCTTGTAGCGGTCGGTGACGGCGGCGATCCAGCCCTCGGCTTTCCGGCCCGCCTGGCGCAGGAAGACGACGTCGAGCCATTCGTCCGGCGCCGCGCCGGATCGCAGGAGAGAGGACGCGTCTCGGCCCTCCTCGAGGCCCGCGGTGGGGACGTCCATCAGAGAGAGGATCGTGGGCAGGAAGTCGACGCAGCCGAGCGCCTCGTCGATCACCGTGCCGGAGGCGATCCGCCCCGGCGCGCGCACGACGAAGGGGATCTTCGCCGAGGCCTCGAAGGGGACGCCCTTGTTCTGGCGGCGGTGCTCGCCGCGCAGGTCGCCGTGGTCGGAGGTGAAGACGACGATCGTGTCGTCGAGCAGGTCGTGCTCACGGAGCGCGTCGAGGATCTTGCCGACGTTGTCGTCGATGCACTTGACCATCCCGAAGTAGCGCGCCATGGGCTGGAACTTGCCCTCGGGCTTGCCCCACCCGGGCGCCTCGGCCTTCGTCACGCCGAACGTGCGCGGCTTCTCGACCTCCTGATCGGCGAACATCGTGTCGTAGGGAGGACGCACGGTGTCCGGTCCGTGGGGATCCGGCAAGCTGATCATGAAGCAGAAGGGCTCGCCGGCGTGAGCGGCGATGAACTCCACCGTCCGGTCGGCGAGGAAGTCCGTGGTGAACGATTCCTCGTCCGCGCCCTCGACCGCGTAGACGGGCCTGCCCTTCTCGTTGCGGGCCTTCACCTTCGGTCCGCTCTCGGTGATCTCGAGCTGCTTCCAGTGACCGCGGTTGAATAGGTAGCGGTTGTCCTCGAATCCGAACTTCCGCTCCGGGGCCCACTGGGGCTTTCCCGTGCCATCGAGGTGCCACTTGCCGGCATAGCCCGTGGCGTAGCCGCGACGGCGCAGGATCTCGGCGAAGGTGACGGTCTCGTCCGCGAGCGGGATGTCGTTTCCCACGACCGGCGTGTTCTGCGGATAGCGGCCCGAGACGAACGCCGCTCGCGACGGAGAGCACACCGGCGACGTCGCGTAGAAGCTCGTGCAAAGTGCCCCCTCGCGGGCCAGCGAATCGACGTGGGGTGTCGTCACCACCGCCTCCTTGCCCCAGGGGAACGCCTGCTCCGGAGGGAGAGTCTCCCGGTAGCAGCCCAGGGTGCGGAAGTTGTGCTCGTCGGTGTGGATGACGAGCAGGTTGGGCGGACGCTCGGCCCGGGGCCCGGAATCGGCTCCCTGCGTGGCGCAAGCCGCGAAAACGAGGACGACGAAGAAGAGGAAACCGGTCGAGTGTTTCATTTCGAGGGTACCTGCTGGAACGGCAGTGTCCCGGATACGAGGATTATTACGAGCAGATCCCCGAGGAATAGAACTTCCTCGTCACGCATGCTCGGTCGCGTCGATAGCCTCTCCGGCCTTCCTTGCTCGCCCCACCCCCCAGATCGCGGATGAAACGTATCCTCTTCACGAGCGTGTGCCGGCCCCTCGGCCCGGAACATGGAGACGGCCCCAGCGTGGGCTACGAGCTCCTACACGGGCAGATCACCCGGGCCCAGGGCATGTTCAGTCCGCGGTCTCTGCACCTGCACTTCTCCCTGGAGTACGTGGCGGAGAACATCGAGGCGCCGAGCGTGGTCCTGCAGTACCCCTCGCGCCGGGAGCTGATCCGGGAGCTGAAGAAGGGGTACGACTACGTGTGCGTCTCCTTCCTGCTCGCGGTGTTCCACCGGATGAAGGACGTCGTGGCGCTCGTTCGCGAGCACGCTCCCTCGACCGAGATCGTCCTCGGCGGATACGGCGCGGTGCTACCGGACGAGGTTCTCGCCCCCTACGCCGACCACGTATGCCGCGAGGAGGGAGTCGCGTTCATGCGTCGGCTGCTCGGAGAGCGCAACCCCGAGCGTCCCCACCACCACCCACTGGTCGTCAGCCAGTTGAAGGTGTTCGGCGCGACCACGTCGAAGACGGGCATGATCTTCGCCGGCCTGGGCTGCCCGAACGGGTGTGACTTCTGCTGCACGTCGCACTTCTTCAAGCGGCGCCACATCAAGCTCCTGCCCACCGGCCAGGCCATCTACGACGTCGTCCAGCGCTACCTCGAGCTCGATCCGGAGATCACGCTCGTGGTGCTCGACGAGGACTTCCTCCTGAACGCCAAGCGCGCCCGCGAATTCCGCGAGGCCGTGCTCCGGGGCGGCAAGGCCCTGTCCATCTTCGCGTTCGCCAGCATCAAGGCCCTCAGCCAGTTCACCACCGAGGAGCTCGTCGAGATGGGAATCGACGGGCTCTGGATCGGCTACGAGGGAACGCGCTCGGGCTACGCGAAGCAGAAGGGGCGCTCGCCCGAGGAGCTCTTCCGCGACCTGCGCAAGCACGGGATCTCGATCCTGGCCTCGATGATCGTCGGAATGCCCTACCAGGACGAGGAGACGATCGAACGAGAGCTCGACGGACTGCTCGAGCTCGAGCCCGACCTCAGCCAGTTCCTGATCTACGGACCGACCCCCGGCACCCCGTTCTACGAGCGGGTTGTGGAGGAGGGGAAGCTCCGCGAGGAGTTCGTCGCCGATCCGGAGCGGTACTACAAGAACTGCGACGGCTTCACGTCGATGGTCGAGCACCCGAAGCTCTCCGCCGAGACGATCGAAGCCTTGCAGGGGCATTGCTTCTACGAGGACTTCCAGCGACTCGGCCCCTCGATCTACCGCTCCGTGCAGACGTGGCTCGAAGGTCATCTGACCCTGCGAGAATCGCCGAACCCCGCGCTGCGCCGCAAGGCCGAGCGCAACGCGCGCGACATCCGAAGGGCTTATCCCGTGTTCCTGGCCGGCCGCCTGTTTGGTCCGAACCGTTCGGTGCGGCGCCGGATCGGCGAGCTGGAGGCGCGGGTCCACGAGCACATCGGGCGCCCTTCGCTCCGTGAGCGGCTGGAGTCGATCGCGGCCACCGGGCTGGCCCTGTGGACGGCCCTCACTCTGCGCCTCGGTCTGTTCCAGCACCCGCATCTCGTGAGAAACGCCTACCGACTGCCCGCCGAGGTCCCGGCCCCGGCGCGTATCTGGCGCAAGCTGACGAGGCTCGACAAGCCGGTCTCCGTGGAGCTGCGCCCCGGGCGCACGATCTGGCTCCGGCTGGACGGCGTGTTGAATCCCGAGGACGCGGCGCAGTTCGCGAGTCGGCTACGAGAGACCATGGCGCAGACCCGAGAGCGCATCGTCCTCGACCTGAAACAGCTGACCCTGTTCGAGACGGAAGCCGCGCAACACCTGGCCGAGACCCTGCGCGAATACCGCGATCGCATCAGCGTGCTCGGACCCACGACTCTTCGCCACCCGGGGGTGGCGGCGGCCCTGACCGTGTTCAGCCTCTACCACGGCCCGGGCTTCGGCCTGTAGCGGCCCGTCGAAGGCGTGTCTCGGATGCCGGGCCGGGGTCAGGCTTCCTCGGCCGGCCGCTCCTCCTCCGGGGGGGCGGGTTGATCCTCCGGCGCCTGCGCCTCGCCCTTCTTGGGTGATTCCGCCTCGGACTCGTCCTCGGCCGGAAGGGCGTCGGGATCGAGTCCCTGCGCCCTCATCTCCTTACGGAGCCGTCTCCGCTCCAGCTTCTCCTTCTTCTTGCGCTGGCGGGCGAGTTCTCTCTGGCGCTTGTCGCGCTTGTAGGCATCGGCCATGGGACACCCATGAGTAATGCCCGCGGTGGGCAATCGTCAAGGGGTTTTGCCCGCCTGCCGGGAAACGGCGCCACGGATGCGCGGTCTGGCGGTTTCCTGAACCCCACCGGCCGTCGGCGGTGTCCCTAGAATGGAGGGATCAGGCTCCCTCCCGAGTCGTCTCCGAAACCACCCCATCCACCGATGCCGCCCCGTCTGCAAGCCGAGGATCTCCTGGAGCACCGCGACTTCCTGCGGGGACTCGCGCGCAGCCTCCTGAGGGACCCCGAGGGGGCGGAGGACGTCGTCCAGGACGCCTTCGTGGCCGCCCTCGAGCGCCCGCCCCGGTCGCTGGCGGGGCTCCGGCACTGGCTGGCCACGATCGTGCGCAACCGCTCCTTCAACCTCGGCCGCGGGCGACGGCGCCGGGCCGGGCGAGAGCGGCTCGCCGCCCGCGAGGAGGCCCTTCCCTCCCCCGAGGACATGTACGAGCGCCTGGAGCAATCGCGCCGCCTCGTGGAGACCGTCCAGGAGCTGCGGGAGAGCTACCGCTCGGTGATCTTCCTGCGCTTCTTCGAGGGGATGTCGGTCAGGAAGATCGCGCGCCGGGAGGGGGTGTCACCCGACACCGTGAAGACCCGCGTGCGGCGCGCCCTGGCCGAGCTGCGCGCCAAGCTCGACCGGCGCCACGGAGGGGATCGCGGGGCGTGGATGGCCGCGCTCGTACCCCTCGGGCGTCTGGCCACGGGGAAGGCGGCGGTCGCGACCGGAGGACTCGTTCCCGTCACGAAGATCGGCGAGATCCTGAGCGGAGTCCTGATCATGAAGAAGCTGGCGATCGGAATCGTCCTGGGGATCGCGCTCCTCGGCGCGCTGTTGTTCCGCAACGCACTCGAACCGAGCTCCCCGTTCCCGGAGGGGAAGACGGCCGTGCCCGCCGATGGAGCCCTGGCCATCTCAGAGCCCGAGGAAGAGCTCGTCGTCCCGGATGGACAGGAGCTGCGCCGCGAACAGGCGAGGGGGTTCGTCGTGTCCGAGGCCCAGGCAACGGTGGCGGAGGCGGGCTCCCTCACCGTGACAGTCTTCTGGGAGACGACCCGAAGCCCGGCCGCCGGCGTCGAGATCTTCGCGGGACCGGCGGATCGAAAGGCGGGGATCGAAGAGGCCCGGCGCGCGACAACCGGTGACGACGGCATTGTCCGCTTCCTGCGGCTGCCGCTCGGGCCGATTCACCTCATCGGCTTCCGCGGCGGACGCGCCGAGGCGGAAGTGCGGGCGGGGGAGGAGGCATACGCCGAGCTCGTGATTCCGCGCGGCGTCGACGTGGAGGGAATCGTCGTCGATCCAGAAGATCGCCCCGTGTCCGGTGCCGAAGTCTGGATTCGCCGACCGGGGAGCCGCGCCTGGATCGCCTCCCGGGTGGCCGCGCGGACGGACGCCGCGGGCCGGTTCGCGCTGCGTTCCATCGAGACCGACCGCTCGATCTCCGCCCGGTCCGAGGGCTTTGCGCCGTCGGTGAGCGAAGAGCTCTCGACGCGCAAGGTGGCTCCAGGCGTGCCGGTGAGACTCACCCTCCGGCTGCGCGGCGAGGGTGGAGCGATCGAGGGGATCGTCCTGAATCCGGATGGAGCGCCGATCGAGGGCGCCATGGTGCTGGTCGGCTCAACCAGCCGCTATGCGCAACGAGCGGACGGCAGCTCGGCTCCGGTCGCCCCGCCCCAGCTCACGCGCACCGACGCCTCGGGGACCTTCCTCGCCGACGGGGTCGAGGCGGTGCTCACCGAGCTCTTCGTGCAGGCCTCCGGGTACCCCGTCACGGCCACGGTGGTCGACGTGGCGCCCACCGGGGTGACGAGGGCTCGCATCCGTCTTCAACACGGGGTCGTCGTCGAGGGCACGGTGAAGGACGCCGCCGACAACCACCTCGAGGGGGCGCGGATCGAGCGAGCCATGCTGTTCGACATCCGCGCCACGGCTTTCCCGTCCCCCGAAGTTCGCACGGATGCGGAGGGACGTTACCGGATCGAGCCCCTGCTCTCAGGGGAGATCGAGCTCCAGGCCTATCCCGCCGACTACGAGGGAGGGTTCGCCGAGACGCGTCTCGATGGGAAGCCCGGCGAGGTGCTCACGTGGCACGCCGTCTTGCAGCCCTCTCATGCTCACACTATCCGTGGAAGTCTGGTGGACGCCCTCTGCGCTCCCGTCGCTTCATGGGCGGTCCAGGCCTTCGAGGACACCGGGGAATTCGTCAACTGGGATTTCACGGACGACCAAGGTCGCTTCACTCTCTCCGTGCCCGCGCGCGGTCCCTACACGGTCGGCGCCGCTCCCGGCTTGGCGTCCCGCGATCATTGTCTCGTCCGGTCGGAGGGAATCGTGGCCGACGCCGAGATCCTCCTCACCCTCGATGCGGAGGAGCCCGCTCCCGGCTTCGTCATCGGGCGCCTCGAGGACGCGGGCGGCCGGATCGGGGAGCAGGATCTCGTCCGTCTCAAGCTCGTGGACGGCTACCACCTCCACGTCGACGAGGAGTTCGATGGCGACTCGTTCCGCCTGGGCCCTCTGCGCCCCGGCACCTACCACCTGCGCGTCGTGTCCGGAACGACGACGGTCCTCTCGAGCCCACCGTTCGAGCTCGCTCCGGGGGAAGAGCACGATCTGGGCGTGCTGCGGACGGAGCTCCCCGGAAGCCTGGTCGTCGACTTCACCACGGCCGCCGGCCTCGACGTGCCGCCGGAGCGGTTCCCGGTCCGCGCCGTCGATCTGGAACACCTGGAGTTCCAGACGCTGACCCTAAAGGACGGAGTCTTCGTCGGCGAGGCTCTCGCGCCGGGCGCGTGGACGCTCACGGTGATCGACGAGCACGTCACCGCCCGCCGCGTGCCCTTCGAGATCCGATCCGGCGAGGAGACCCGGGTCACCGTGCACGTCGAACCCGGCGCGTACCGGTCCTTCGAGGTGCAATCCCCCGAGGATGCCGAGCCGTGGTCCGAGATCCACATCCTCGTGCGCGATTCGGCCGGCGAGATCTTCCACGACCTCCGGTGGCCGGCCCTTCCGGTGATTGGGTTCTTCCCCTTCGGCACGTCCTTCCCGCGCGGAACCTCGGAGCTGATCCTCACCACCGACACGGGACTGTCCGCTACGGTTTCCGTGGAGATCGGGGCTTCCGACGACGAGCCGGCTTCTCCCACCGTGATCGAGCTCCACTGACCCGGGGTTCCTTGACGGAAATGCCCGGCGGTGCCACGATGCGCCCGAAGTCCCGGACTCGGGAGCCGGCGCCGTCAGAGCTCGAAGCAAGGAGGAAAGAGAATGGCCGTCAAGACCAGCTTGAAGGTGAAGCAGGATTACCTGCTCTCCTTGAAACAGGCCCAGAAGGCCGCGGGCGGAGTGCTCGATCCGAAGCAGCTGCTCATCAAGGTCAACCTGCGCATCGAGCTTCAGACCAAGGAGACGCCGAATCCTGCGCTCTTGATGCTGCTGGAGAAGGAGGTCGACTCCTACCTGCTCGACACCAGCAAGAAGATCGAATCGAAGGTCACTGCCTTCGTCGACAACAACAAGAAGAAGCCGGACTTCCTCGAGAAGAAGCTCTCGGCCTACACGAACGGGATCCGGAAGGACTTCCAGAAAGAGGTCGACAAGGTCGTCGGGGAGAAGCTGAAGAAGGTGGCGCGGGACGATCAGAACCTGCGCGAGGCCCGGATCGTGGTCGCCTTCAAGGCCGTCGGGGGCGTGGTCAAGCTCGCCGGGGCCGCGGCGGCTCTGGCCGGAGGGAACGCGGCCGCGATCATCAAGCTGGCCACGACGATCAAGGATCTCGCCGAGCTCGCGCACAAGGCCCTGAGCACGGAGGAGGCTCGGCTGAAGACGCTCCTCAAGGGCAAGGACGAGCTGGAGAAGTCGCTCTCCGCTCTCGAGAAGGCTCGCGACACCGCCGAGAAGAAGTCGGGTCTGGACGGGTTGTGGGCCAAACTGAAGAAGGCCAAGGACTGGAAGTCCTGGAAGGACAAGTGCAGCAAGGCGGAGTCCGCGCGCAAGGACTATCGCAACAGCACGACGAAGTCGCGCCAGCACATCGAGAAGATGGCCAAGCCCATGGACGACCTGGAGAAGGCCATGAAGGGGGCGAAGACCGTCAAGGAAGGCGTGAAGATCGGCTCCAACCTGATGACCCTGAAGCGGACGGTCCGGGTCGCGCTGGAGGGGTTCAAGAAGAAGGAGCAGTTCCTGGTGGCCATGGGGAAAGAGCTGGTCACCCTCGGGGCCGACGTGGACGATCGAACGTGGAAGCAGAAGCTGACCGGGTTCAAGAAGGCCATTCAGTCGAAGAACGTCTCCGAGATCGCCAAGCTCGGGAAGGAAGGGGGGAGCGCGATGAAGGAGATCTACTCCCTCGCCAAGGACATCAAATCCCTCACCGACAACCTCGTGAGCATGGCTTGACGAGCCGGGGCCGCGACGGCCTCATTCGCAGCTCTCGTCCTCTCGAGCCTCGCTCCGGCTCAGCTCGAAGACCCAGAAGCAGCCCTCGAAAAACACGGGAATGAAGGCGAGGAAGGCGCCGTTCTTCAGAAAGCTGAGGGTGGCCTTGATCTCCCAGACCTGGGTCAGGAAGAAACGCTGATCGCCGGACTGGTAGAGGGCACCGAGCGCGGCGACCAGTAGCAGGACGAAGACCGCCCCGGGCATGAAGTCGGCGTAATCCTGGGCGTACGGATAGCGCAGATAGGCCATCACCCGCGCGGAGAAGGGAATGGCGAGAGCGAGGGTCGGGAGGAGCAGCAGGTTTCCCGTGGTGACTTCCAGGTTCACGCCCGCGCTCCAGGAGACGAAGAAGAGCGCTTCGCTGAACAGGACGACGTAGACCCAGCTCATGACGTAGATCAACGTGAACGAGAAGAGCATGGTCCCGACGTGCTGCGGGCACGCCGTGCCGGGATCCGGCTGGTCCTCGAAGTTCAGGAGCTTCGAGAAGAGCTTCCGGTAATGCCCTTGCCGCAGGTCCTCGTAGATCAGCTCCTCGAGGATCCGGAAGGAGTGGATGTTCGCGATGATCTGCGTGTACAGCTTCGTGAGAGAGAACACCGCGACGATCGCCACGCCTACACCCACCGTGAACAACGTCCCCACGACGAAGTCGTCGCTGATCGTGTCCAGGATGCCGAAGAACCCGCTCACCACCCCCTGGTCCTTGATCAGGACGTTGTAGACGTACGTCCAGGCGAGGACGAGGACGAGGATCGCGATGCGGAGGTTGTTCGCGGATCGCTTGCGAGATTTCGGAGGAGTCTCGTTGTCCATGGCACCGTGACGGAGCTGGTCCGCCCTCAGAGGATCGCCGCGAAATCCGGCGGTAGGCTGCGGACGAAGGAGAACAGGATCGGGATCCAGAAGAGGAGCCAGAGCAGTTTGCTCGCCGCCCACAGGTTCTGCCCCTCGAGGGGCTTGATGGGGAACGAGTAGACGAAGCAGTAGATCAGGAACATCGTCGACAGGAAGGACACGACGTAGGAGTCCGTCTGGCCGGCCGCGAACTGGAGGCCGAGGTGAATGAGATACATCCCGGCCAGGGAGATGGCGGCGACTCCGGCGTTCCGGCGCGTCGTTCCGTGGTACTCGACGTCCGTGGTCATCGGGAGGAAGGAGCCGGCTCCCGTGAAGTAGCCCTGCAGGATCAGGCCGTCCACCGCCGTGCGGAATCGAATCCTCACGTCGCACAGCTTCGCTCCCAGGAGGTTGAGCAGGGCGTAGACGAGCATGGGCACCCCCGCGAGCAGGGAGGCGAGGAGGAAGGAGAGACCCTTCGAGGTCGTCACGGCCTCGCCCCCGACCGAGCGCGTGATCAGGAGGATCCCCCAGAAGGAGAGGATCAGGCCCCCGAAGCCGACCAGGACGGCGATCAGGTTGTCCACCTTCTTGATCGGCGGCTCGGTGCCGTCGGAGTCCTCCTCGACGACCGCTTCACGGATCACCTTCGAGGTGACCGAGCCGAAGATGATCCGACCGGCGAACCGAGCGACGCGGCGGGTCGCCGCGCGGGCCGCGGCGCGCATGTAGGCCCCGAGGGTCGTGCGGAGGATGTTGCTGGAGCCTGCGCGCAGGAGCCTCCGCGCCGTGGCCCGCAGGATGACCGCGATTCCCACCGTCGCTTCCCCCGCGCCCTCCGGAACCCCTTCGATCACCCCGGTCTGGTATCGGTGGATCAGAAAGAGCGGAAGAAAGAAGAAAGCGACGACGAGCAGGACCGCGAACCAGAAACTACCTCGTTCGAATGTGGTCGTCTTCATTCGGTGGGCCATGCGCGGGCCTCGGCGAGCTGGCGACCATCGTAGGGTACGGAGTCCGCTTCGCACTTCAACATCTGCGGCGCGAGCATCTGTCGCGCGGGGCTTGGCGGCGAGAAGTGGACGCGGATAGAGTGTCCTCATGCTGGACACGTCCTTCGTTCGATCGCAGTTTCCTGCGCTCCGTTCTCCCTGGGCCCTGATGGACAACGCGGGCGGCAGCGTCCCCTGTCGACACGTGATCGATCGCATCCGCGAGCACTACGAGCGGTTTCCCGTGCAGCTCGGAGCGAGCTACGAGCATTCCGTTCGAGCGGCGCGAGCGGTCGAGGCCGGACGGGCGGCGGCCGCCGCTCTGGTCGGAGCCGCATCGGACGAGGTCGTGCTCGGCGCATCGGCCACGGCTCTCGCCCAGAACCTGGCGCGCACCCTGCGCCCGGGGTGGGCGGAGGGCGACGAGGTCATCGTCACGAACCTCGACCACGAGACGAACATCGGGGCCTGGCGGTCCCTCGAGGAGACGGGCATCGTCGTGCGCGAATGGCGTTTTCGGCCGGAGGACGCGGCCCTGCATCTCGAGGACCTCGAGCCGCTGCTGGGCGAGCGCACGCGGCTCGTCGCCTTCACCCACTGCTCGAACGTGGTGGGAACGATCCACGACGTCTCGGCCATCGCCGCGCGCGTGCACGAGGCCGGGGCGCTCACGTGCGTCGACGGTGTGGCCTACGCGCCGCATCGTCGCGTCGACGTGAAGGCGCTCGGAGTCGACTTCTACCTGGCGAGCCTCTACAAGGTCTACGGTCCGCACCAGAGTCTGCTGTACGGCCGGCGCGAGCTCCTCCGATCCGCGCGCAGCCTGAACCACTTCTTCTTTCCCGAGGATGCGGTTCCCTCCAAGCTCGAGCCGGGCGGAGTTAACTACGAGCTGGCGTCGTCGCTCGCCGGGATCCTCGACTACTTTCGGGACCTCGGCCGCCACCACGATCTCGGTTCCGAGCTCGATCTGGCGGGTTGCTTCGATCTGGTGGCCGAGCACGAGATGAAGCTCGCGGAGCCCCTCCTCGCCTTTCTCGACGAGCATCCCCGAACGCGCATCGTGGGAAGCGCCGAGTCGAACCCTCTCCATCGCGTTCCCACGATCGGCTTCGTGGTGGCCGATCGCCTCTCGAGCGAGATCCCGCCGCTTCTCGACGAGCGCCGCCTCGCGGTACGCTTCGGCCACTTCTACGCCTACCGCGCCATCCGCGACCTGGGCCTGCTCGATCGCGACGGCATCGTCCGGGTGAGCCTCGTCCATTACAACACGGTCGACGAGGTCGCGCGTCTGGTCGAGGCGCTGGACGACCTGCTCTAGTTCCCCTCGAGTGAATCGACGAGCTCCTGCGGGAGCATCTTCTCGCGGTACGTCGCGTGGAATCGCTCGATCGTGCTGCCCGCGGTGAGGTCCCACAGCGAGGTCTCCATCCGCCGCATCGCGAGCACGGAGGTGATCCAGCCCTGCGTCCACCCCGATTCGATCGCCCAGGCGCCCCAGCCCGAGTCGGCGTTCGAGCCCCAGTGTTCCCAGCGCCCGAAGTCGAGGGCGCGGAACCAGCCGCCGTCGAGAGACGGTTGCGGCTCGCTGCGGACCTGGACGCGGCAGAGGAACTCCGCGAGGCGATCCGCTCCCTGCCGTGCGTGCTCGTCTCCGGCCGCCGCCGCCTCGTGCAGGCCGAGAAAGGCGAAGTTCGTCGTGTACAGGAGGTCCGCCACCGGATCACCATTCTCCTGGATCAGCGACGCCTCGTTGCCGCCGTAGGCGCCGTTCGACTGTGGCGGGGGATAGGCGCCGAGCTCGAGAGCGCCGAGCTCCTCGCGGATTGCCCCGCACGGCTGTTGCAGCGAGAGCAGACCGTCCACCGCCTGTCGCAGCCACGCGCGATGCTCGGGCGTGTCGTCGACGCGAACGAGCCACGCGAGGGGGAGCAGGATGCGCGCTCGCTCCTGGGCGAGACCGTTGGTCCAGCGCCAATCGTCGGGATAGCGATCCATCGTGAGCCGCAGTGCGTTCCGCGGGCGCTCGAGGAAGAGCTCGTCCCCCGTCTGCCCGTAGGCCCACAGAAGACACGCCCAGAGGTACGCCTCGTAATGCGGCGACTCGTGGACGATCTCGCGCGTGAAGTAGGGTTGCCAGCCGTCCCGCGCGAGGGCGGGGACGTCGATCCGCCCACCCCGGAAGCCGAGCCGACCTGTCGTGCGGAGGTTGGCGAGGAGGCAGCGCATCATCAGCTCGTCCCAGCGATCCTCGCCGAGCAGCGCCGCAGCGGCGAGCGTGCCGAGCATCAGCCGCGCGTTGTCGTCACCGTAGTTCGCCACGTACCACGCGGGCGAGGTGATGCCCCACGCGATGAGGCCGTAGGCCCCGTGCTCGGGATCTCCCCGCTCGCGCTTCGTCGCGTCCGAGGTGAAGTACCAGAAGTCGAGAAGGCGGCGGGCGATCGCCGACTTCTCCTCGTCGCCGAGGAGCGCGCCCCCAAAGGCGAGAGCCATCGCCGACTCGCCCGTACAGTCGCCGCGCCGCGCAACGCTCTGGAGCTGGCTCCCGTCGGCCTGGATGATCGAGATCGGCGCCTCGAGAATACCCAGCGACCCGTCGCCCACCGGGGCGTCCGCAGGCGGGGTGGGAACGCGTCCGCTCACCGTGCGCACCGCTTCGTCGATCTCCGCGAGCCGGGACTCATGCACGAGCAGCTTGCTGTGGAGGAACCAGTCCGTTCCGCGCCGGATCGCCCGTCGCTCGACGTCGGCGGGCAGGGGTTCGTCGCGACCGTAGGTCGGCCTCACGACCGGGGTCCACTCCAGCGGGGGAATCGGCTCGCCGGGACAGAGCCAGGCCAGGATCCCCCGCCACAGCGCGCGCCACGCGTCGGCGGGCGCGTACCGGCCGGCGACGAAGTGGCTGAGCTTGGTCGTCGCGGCCATGACGTCGCCGTCCGCCTCGAAGAGGATCGGCCAGCGTTCCCCGGGCAGCCCGTACACCGCAGTGTCGAAGCCCGCCACCCGGGCCGCGACGACGAGAGGATCGTCGACCTGGACGGGCAGGAAGTGCATGCCGTGCAGCGCGAGGATGCGATGTCGCTCGAGCCCGGCCCCGAAGAAGTCGGAGGCCACGACCGTCCGCTCGACGGTCGCGCGGCGCGGCTCGCCGAGCTCGACACCCGGCAGATGGGCGGGATACTCGACGAACAGCCGCAGGTTCTTGTCCCGCGCATCTTCGTAGACGGTCGGATAGAGGAGCCTCTGGGCCTCCGGATAGCCGTTGGCGAGCACGAGCACTCCCGTCCCCTCCGGCGCCGCGCGCACGGCCTCCAGGACGAGGTCGTACCTCTCGTACTCTACCCCGCCCGCGCTCAGCACCCGAAAGAGATCGTTGTCGGCCGGGCAGCAGAACGTGAGCGGCAGCGATACGGCGGGGGGATCCGCGGTCGGGAGCGACCGGCAGGCTCCGACACACATTCCGATGATGAGGAGGCCGTAGCGAAGGAGTTTCATTGCCTGCTATCCGGGGCGGTCGGACAGTTGGCGCAGGACATCGCTGGCCAGGACCCGCACGCTCTTGAACCGACTCCTGTTGGCGGCCCAGGTTGTCTTGTCGACGATCTGCGGCTTCTGGGTGATCAGGGAAGCCTCCAGGAGCCGCCCGACGGACCAGAGCGCCATTCTCTGCATCTCTTCCTTTTCATGGGAGAAACCACTCTCCAGCAGGTACCGCGTCACGGAAGGCAGGAAGGTGGTCCCGTGTCCGCCGTGGCAGATATGGGATGTGAGCATCCGGATGGCTTCGGCGAGAACGGCCGGGTGCTCGCGGTTGAGGGACAGGACCTTCTCGTAGGCCTCCAGGATGCTGGGTGCTTCCAGGAGCTCGGCAAGCGCCTGTTGGCTGCCCAGGTACGAGGGATCGAGCTCGGGGAAACGCTCGTCGTCATAGACGCCGCCCGAAAGCAGAAGAGCGGTTCGCGTGCGCACGAAGTCGTTCGTCTCCCTCTGGTAGAACTCCCTCAGCATCTCGACGTGGGCTTCTGAATCGACGATGTCCGAGTAGTCCTCCTGGAAGATGGCGAGCGTGTAGCCGCAAACGTAACGGACGAGCGGCGACCCGTCGTTCATGTGTGATTCGAGCAGCTGCCGCACAGCCGTAGGGCTCCGCTGCTTGCGCAGCGGGGGAATGGCATTCACCCGGGACACGAAGGGCATGCTCTGATCTCCCAGCACGCGGAGGAGCGAGCCGTTGGGATCCCGATCATCGTTCAGCAACAGCGCCAGGAAATCGTAGATCTCCTCATAGAGGACGCGAAGGGAGAAGGCCTTCGGTTCCCCACGGATGATCTCGATCGCGAGTTTCTTCGCGACGAAGAACTCCATGAAGGATTTGTGGGCGAACTCGAATTCCATTCTCGGATTCCTCGAGGTGAACCCGCAGCTCGCGAGGCTTCGGAACACCCGGGAGGGATCCGACGTCGTCGCATGGAGGCCTGCCTCGAACAGGATCGCGTCCGCGTTGGCTTGTAGTTCCCCAGCAGTGTAGGCGTAGCAATCCTGCATGAACATGGAGAACGCGAGCTCCTGCACGACTCGCTGGAGTTCATCCGTGAGAAAGTGCACTCCCTTTCTGTGGCTCTCCTTGTGAATCCAGGCATCCGTGAGCTCGTGATACAGATCGACGACATTATCGACCCTCTTCAGGAGACTGACGTCTGGCGAGTCCGTCATCATGCTCAGGAACAGCGGCTTCTTCGCCAGCTCGGACAGCTTGGAGGATCGCTGATACAGATGCTCGATGAACTCGACCCATGCCTGGGGCAGCCTCCTCCGGCTGCACATGATGATCTGGTGGTCGTCGAACGGTTCGATGAATACACGCTCGTATCTGGTGAAGCTGGCGCGTTCCGCGCTCTCGTCGAAGAACGTCGTCCTGCACGTGAGGACCACGGGGCTGCCTCTGCCCACGAGCTCGTTGATCATGGCGATGTTCCGGCCGACTCGCTTCTCGTCGGGGGTGTCCGCCATCTCGTCGAAGCCGTCGAAAACCAGGAGCAGACGGCCTCCGCGTAGGAGATCGACGAACTCAGTCGAGGCGGCCCTGGAGACGGCAGACATGGTCGAGCAAGGTTTGCAGATCCGCCTGGATCGTTCCGAGCGGGAGCTCGAGGCCTACCGGACGGCGGAAGTCGCGGAATCGGAGCGTTGGCCCGAGTTCATCGCCCGCTGGTGGCAGCGGATCCTCGGCAGGTAGCCCCCCCGTTCCCGCACTGGATCACCCGCCGCTAGATGACGTCGTCGTACAGCCGCTCTTCGGGCCGGGGGATGAGCACCCGGCCGACGAGCAGGCCGCGGTCGGCGATCTTCTTCGCGCCGGCCTCCAGGGCCGCCTCGACGTCGGCGACCTTGCCGGTCAGCATCAGGTAGCCCTTGCCGCCGATCGCCATCGCGATGTGGATGCGGAAGAGGACCACCTCGGCCGCCTTCACCGCCGCGTCCGCGCCCTCGACGATCGAGGTGACCGAGAAGGCCTCCAGGATGCCGAGCGCGTCCTTGTCCTCGTCGCGGAGGGCCACGCCGCCGCTGATCGCGGGGAAGACACGAGGGTCGACGTTCGGGATCAGGAGCTCGTCGATCAACGCCTCCTCGGCGACCGCCTTGCCGTCGCGCAGGCTCGATTCGACGGCCTTCACCTGGCCTCCGATCATGACGACGTACTTGCCGGAGCAGATGGTGCGGGCCACCAGGAGCTCCACCTCGGACGCCTTCAGCATCGCGTCCTCGACCCGGTAGGCCACCGCGATCGAGGAGAGCTCGAGCATGCCGAGCGCTTCCAACTTCGTATCAGCCATCGCTCCTCCGGATCTCCACCTCGCTGCTGACCGTCGTCACCTCGCCGTCCATCGATGCGTGCACGGGCACGCCGAGCCCCTCGGGGGCCGCGCCGATCACCTGACCGGCCTTCACGCGCTCGCCCTTCTTCACCACGGCCACCGCCGGGGCGCCGACGTGCTGCTTCAGCGGGATGCGCACCCGCTCGAGCTGCCAGTCGATCTCCACGAGCGGGCCGACGTTGCGGAAGCGCAGCAGGTCGAGCTTCCGCATCAGGCTCGCCACCGGCACGTGTCGGTAGGCCTGCATGCCGTGGGCCCTCACGTCCGTGCTCCCCGTGGCGGGATGCCGCAACCCCTTCTCCTGCATCATGCGTTTGTCGTCCGCGCAGGCGTCCTTCGGGAAGAGATCCTCGGGGCAGGAGTAGAGCGAGCACAGGTTGCACTCGCAGCAGAACTGGCTGCCGAGCACCATCGAGTCGCCAACCAGGTTGAACTCGAGCCCGCGCATCGCCAGGTGCGGCTCGACGGGGTGCCCCAGCAGGTAGCGCGGGCAGAGCTCGGTGCAGAAGCTGCACTGATCGCAGGCCGACTTACCGATCAGGCTGCGCGTGCGCGCGTCGGTCCGGTAGCGGCGCGGCAGGACATGGCCCTCGGGGAAGCACAGGAGCCCCCCCGTGGTCCGCGTCACCGGCTCTTCGGGATCTTCCATCAGCCGGGACATCATCACTCCACCCACGAGCACGTGCCCCACGCCCTCCGGATCGGCCCCGGTCGCGCGCAGCACGTCGCCGAACGACGCGCCGATGGGGGCGCGGACCGTCACCGGCTCCGACACGTCGCCCCCCACCGTCATGTACTTGTGGGTGACCGGTTCGTCGAGGGTGACGTTGAGCATCGTCTCGACGTTGTTGACCAGACACCCCACGTCGCCGGGCAGGCCTCCGGGGGGAATCGCCCGCCCCGTCGTCTCGTAGACGGTGATGAACTCGTCCCCAGCGGGGTAGAAGTCGCCGAGAGGGTGGACCTCGGTGCCACGTTCCGCCCCCTTGCGCTCGAGCTCGGTGATGAGCTCCTCGTACTTCTCCTTGATGGCCACGATCCCCCGGCGCGCTCCCACCTGCCGCATGACCTGCGCCATCCCGTCGAGCACCTCGTCGGGGTGGCGGCGCAGGATCTCCTTGTCCTTGTGCAGCAGGGGCTCGCACTCGGCCGCGTTCAGCACGACGGTGTCCACGGCTCTCTCGAGCTTCTTGTAGAGGGGGAAGCCGGCACCGCCGCACCCCACGACTCCGTTCGATCGGACGCGTTCCAGCATGAGGGCTTCGCCGGCGCTCGATCGCCCGGAGCCGGCGAGGTGGGGGAGTATAGCGCCCCCGACCCCGTCCGCGGAGCACTCGGGCGGGCCGGCAAACGATCCCCGCACACGGGCGGTGAAAATGTCGGCGGGGGGGAGGAGTATGCCGACCCGACCACGGTCCTGTCCCACACCGTCACCAGAGCCCCCGGATCGCTCGGATCATGAAGAACCTGCTCCGCCTCCTCGCCGTCCTCCCCCTGTTCGTCGGCCTCTCCGTCCCCGCCCTCGCCCAGCAGGGCTTCGACCTGGAGAAGACGAAGGAAGTCCTCACCGCGGAGATCGAGAAGGAGCTCGCGAAGGGCGTCGCCTCGATCTCCATCTCCCTGGTGCACGGGGAGGAGATCGTCTGGTCCGCGGCCTTCGGCTACGCCAACGTCTGGGCCCAGACCCCCGCCACCCCTGAGACCATCTACTGCACCGGCTCGACCTTCAAGGCGGTCACCGCCACCGCGATCATGCAGCTCGTTGAGCAGGGGAAGATCACGCTCGACGATCCCGTGAACGACTACCTGGGCGAGAACCGGGTCGCGGACATGGCCGAGCACCCGGTGACCTTCCGGCACATCCTGAGTCACGCGTCGGGCCTGACCCCGGGAGAGCAGTTCCTTCCCCTCTGGAGCCGTCAACTCCCGCGGACGCTCGAGGAGCTGACCGCGAGCCTGAAGGCCGTGAGCCCGCCCGAGGAGCAGTACGTGTACAACAACCACGCCTTCGGGCTGGCGGGGTATCTGATCGAGCGCATCACGGGAGAGGACTACGAGGACTACATCGTGGAGAACATCCTCGTGCCCCTCGGAGTCGAGACGTCGAACCCGGTGAATCCCTCCCCCCAGATGGTCGAGCGCATGGCGCTTCCCTACATCCCGTCGAGCAACGGCCCGGTGCCCGTGCCCCAGGTGCGGTTCGACGTGTTCCCCGCGGGTGACATCCACCTGACCGCCGAAGACATGGCGCGCTTCCTCGCCGCTCATCTGAACGGCGGCGTGTTCCGGGGCGAGCGCATCCTGAGCGAGGAATCTGTTGCCGAGACGCACCGCCCGCAGTTCTTCGACTACGGGCTCGGCTGGAGCGTGAGCGCCGGGGCGCCGCACCGCATCTCTCACGGAGGCGGGCTGACGGGATTCCTCACGTCGATGGTCGGCGACCTGGACGCGAAGGTCGGGGTCTACGTGATGTCGAACTCCGGGGACATGAGCGGGATCGCAGCGACGGCGATGGCCCTGCTGCGCGGGGAGGATCCGGCGGCCCGGGAAGAGCGACAGCCCATCAATCTGCCCCGGGAGGTGTTGCAGACCTACGTGGGCAAGTACGAGGTCTCGCCCGAGTCCTTGCTCACGGTCACGCGCATCGGCATGCGCATGTTCGTCGAGGGCAGCCAGTCGCCGCGCACCGAGATCCGGGCCTTCGCGGAGGGGGAGTTCTTCATTCCGGGCTCCACGATCGAGATCAGCTTCGTGAAGGAGGAGAGCGGCGAGGTGAACGGGCTCGTCTTGCACCAGCTCGGAGATCACCCCGCGCGTCGGATCGAATAGGGGAACGGCCGACGGATTTCGACTGCTCGGCACCGATCCGAGTCGCTACCCTGGTGCGCATGACGATCAAGCAGTTGACCGCGGTGGCGCTCACGGCCCTCGTGCTCCACGCCTGTTCTCCCCCCCCGACCACGATCGACGGGGCCGAGGCCGCGGAGCTGGCCGGGTGGATGACCGGGACGTTCTCGAGCCGCGAGCAGGCGCTGGCCGATCCGGACAATTACTTCGAGGTCCGGCTGGTGATGGCGCCGATCTGGACCGAGCGCGACGACGGTCCCTGGCTCTACGTCGAGCAGGCGGTGGCGACCGCGCTCGACCAGCCCTATCGCCAGCGCGTGTATCACCTGGTGAGCCTGGAGGAGGGGGTTCGCAGCGACGTGTACGAGCTCCCCGGCGATCCGCTCGAGCTCGCGGGGGCATGGGAACGGACGGACGCCTTCGCCGCGATCATCCCCGGGGATCTCTCTCTGCGCACCGGGTGCTCGATCCATCTGTCGCGAATGAGCTCGACCTCCTTCGCCGGCGCCACGCAAGGATCGAGCTGCGAGAGCTCGCTGCGCGGCGCGTCCTACGCGACCTCCGAGGTGACCATCGAGCCGGACCGCCTCTCGAGCTGGGATCGCGGCTTCGACGTCGCCGGCGATCAGATCTGGGGCGCGACGGAAGGGCCGTACGTCTTCGACCGGATTCCCCGCTGACCCCGAACTGGCCGGGATCGTCTAGACTCGGTGTGCCCCCCCGCCCTGACCCGCGCCATGACCACCGGCCGACTGCGCTTCGCCCTCCGTCTCGCCTTCCTCGTTCTGCTCCTCGTTGCGGCCCGCGTTTCCTTCTCCGGCGCGGGACTCGCGCCCGCCGACGGCTCGGCCGGGATGCCCGAGACGATCAAGTTCGTCGTGGTCGGTGACACGCAGAGCGACACGGGTGGCACCGCCATCAACGACGCGGTGGTGCTGCAGCTCATCCAGGACATGAACGCGCACCAGCCGGACTTCGCCCTCTTCTGCGGGGATCTGGTCTCGGGGACCGGTTCGGTGAACGGCACCGTCGCGCAGTGGCAGGAGTGGATCACGAAGACCTCGGCCTTCGCCGGGATTCGCTACGTCGTTCCGGGCAACCACGACATGTACGGGGGAGCGGGGAGCTTCGCGGCCTGGCAGACGACCTTCCCCTGGCTGCCCACGGCGAACAGCCCCGCCGGCGAGGAAGGGCTCACGTACTACTTCGACTTCGGCGGCTCGCGCTTCATCAGCATCCTGACCGATCACGAGACCCAGGGCGCAGTGCCCCCGACCCAGCAGGCCTGGCTCGACAACGTGCTCGCCAACAGCGCGGGGATGGAGCACGTCTTCGTCTTTTCGCATCACCCGCTCTCCTTCAGCCAGGTCGAGGTCCTGGGCACGACGTCGGGCACCTTCTGGCAGTCGCTGGTGACGAACGACGTCGACGCCTACTTCTCCGGGCACTGGCATCGCTACCAGCCGAGCCGGCTCGGCAACGGCGGGGACACCTGGGAGGTGATCATCGGCACCGGCGGCGGGTGGCAGGGATTCAGCCCGATCCGGCCGTATCAGCAGATCCACGGCTACCTCCTGGTCGAGGTCACGGGCACCGAGGCCGTCGCCACCTTCTACGGAGACGGCGACGACGACGGCGCCTACGACGACCCGCTCGACAGCTTCACCGTCAAGAGCGCGATTCCCGAGCCCGAGGGCGTCGTCGCCCAGTACGACTTCGAGGACGGAACGGCGGCGGACACGGCGCCTCCGCCTCTTGGCCGGGGGATCGACGGAGAGCTCGTCGGAGGCGCCCACATCGTCTCCGGGACTCCCACGGGCAAGGCCCTCTCCCTGAACGGCTCCAACGCCTACGTGGAGGCGGGCGCCATCGACGACTACGTCCTCTCGCTGAACGGCGACATGAGCTTCGCGCTGCGCGCGGAGTACGACGGTCTCGATACGGGCACCTGGGCGAATACGCTGCTCACCTACGCCACGAACGACTACTACACGGAAGACGAGGAGACGAACTACTCCTACTGGTTGAACGTGCTGAGCGACGGGACGCTGCAGTCCTTCTGGGAGCACGACAACGGCTCGAACGTGACGCTGGTTTCGACGACGCCCGCCGCGCTCGTCCCGGATCATTGGTACCACTACGCCGTGGTGCGCGACTCCGCGGCCAAGACCCTGACCTTCTACGTAGACGGCTCGCCGGTCGGCGGCCCCGTCTCCTACACGCGCGACCCTACAGGAGGCGGCCGCGGCATGCTCTACCTCGGCAGCGATACGGTCGGTGTGACTCCCTTCGACGGTACGATCGACGAGGTGCGCATCTACAACCGCGCCCTCTCCGCGGGCGAGGTGATGGACCTGGCCGCGTCGGCCCAGCTCACCGTTTCGAACCTCGTGGCCGGCGAGACGGCGATCCTCACCGCCAGCCAGTGCGCTCCGGGGACGCTGACGATCTACGCCTACTCGACAACGGGTGGGGGACCGATCTCGACGGGTTTCGGCGACGTGCTGCTCTCCCCGCCCATCTTCGTCCACGCCGCCGTGCCCAGCGACCCGACCGGCTTCTCGAGCACCACCGCCGACGTGCCTCTGGCGGCCGCCGGAATGCCCGTCTGGTTCCAGGCCATCGACTGGGGCTCTGGCACCCTGACCAACGGCATCGCCGACGTCGTCAGGTGAGCGCGGGGTCGTCCCCGGTCCGCCGCCGCTCAGGAGCCGGTGACCGGGAAGTCGACCTGACGCCCCTGGCTGAGGGAAAACCCCTGCGGCGCCGCGGGGTCCTCGATCCCGGCCTGGAGGAAGAGCGTCTCGCCCGCGAGCGCGGGGGGAATCACGCCGAGGTCCAGACGCTGGATTCCCTCGCCGCAGAGATCCGGGAGAACGAACGGCACGACGCCGAGGAAGGGCGGCGCGACGTGGAGCGTGCCCCCCAGGAGGGGAAGTTCGGCGGCGTCGAGGCCCAGGACCAGCACGCCCAGCGCGGAGGGGCGGGCCTTGCGCACCTGCACGGAGAACGAACGCTCGGGCGCCGCGCAACCGAGGGCGTCGAGGCGCGGCACGCGGTTCTGCCAGCCGGGGAGCCCGTCTCCGTAGCTGCTCTCGTGGGGCTCGGGCAGGAAGAAGCGCGCCAGGTGCAACACGGTGTCGTCCGTGTCCCCGTCTCCGTTCAGGTCGGTGCCACCTTGCCTCTCCTCGGGAACCAGGAACGCGAGCCGCCCCCGCTCGAACGAATGCTGGCGGGGGTTGAAGCCCATGGCCGCGAGCTCGATGGTGAACGTCTGTCCCGTGCAACGATCGTAGACCTTCAGGATCTGGTCCATCGTGTCGCCGTCCCCGTTCAGATCGAGGTCCGCGTAGTTCTCGACGACGACCCAGGAGGCGCGGTGGCCATCGCGATCGCTCGCGTGCGAACCGGCGCTCGTCGGGACTCCGAGTGCCCACTCCTCGTCGAGCAAGGGATCGTAGGCCCAGAAGGATCCCGTGGGATTCCCGTAGTGCGTCGTCAGGAGCCCGTCCTCGAACTTTGCGAAGAACCTGGATGAGCTCAGGCTCCTCGTCTCTCCGGTGAGCACGTCGGCGACCAGGAAGGGATCCGACGTCTGCTGCGGAGGTGCCCCGACGAACGTCTCCCAGGCCACGAGAGGTTGTTGCGTCGTGATCCCGGTCGGCCGCAGGACGCCCGTGTTCGCCTCGAGCGCGAGCACGGGGTACTGCGAGTAGGGATCCGAGGAATCACCGAAGAAGACGAGGCCTTCGATCTGAGGCGAGGCCACCCAGAACGTGACGGAGACTCCGACGTTGTGGGTCTGGCCGTTCAGCACGTCGTGGACGTGGACGACGCCTTCGTACTCGATGTTTCCGTCGCCGTCGTAATCCGTCCGGTCGCCGTACTCGCTGGCGCCGAAGACGAGCAGGTGCGAGTCGGCGCGAAGCTCTCCGTTGGACGACATCCCGAGGTTCGTCACGAGGCCGGTGACCAGATCGACCACGTGCACGACCTCGTCGGTCTCGTCACCGTCGCCGTTCAGGTCCGTGGGCCCCTGGTTCTTCTCCGTCACCCGGATCGCGAGCCAGTCCCCGAACGGAACCGGATCCCGGTACGTCGTGAGGCCCGCGTTGTGGACGGCTCCGGAGTCGATGTCGAGCCAGAACGCGACGTCGTCCTCCGCATCGCCGTCGCCGTTGAGGTCCGTTCCCCCCTGGCGCGACTCACGCACCATGAAGTGCACCCGATCGCCGAAGACGAAGGGGCGATCGACCGTCAGGGCGAAGCCGGTTTCCAGGAGGCGATCGGTCTCCGCGTCGTAGACCACCAGCACCGGATCGTCCAGGTCGCCGTCACCGTTGAGGTCCTCGCTCGCGGCGGCCTCGTGGGCGACGAGGGCGAAGACCGCGTGGTGGGCGGAGATCACGGTTCCGATGCCCAGGGTGACGCCGAGGTTCCTCGTCTCTCCGGTGCGGGTATCGCGGACGAAGTACACGGTGTCCGTCGCGTCCCCGTCGCCGTCGAGATCCGCGCCCCCCTGATCGGCCTCGTTCACCTGAAAGCAGAGCCAGGGGCCACTCAGGAGCGGGGAGCCGGTGCACGCGAGCTCGACGTTCTCGATCCGAAGCGGATCCTCGGCCGCGGCGCCGAGACAAAGTCCCGAGAGAATGGGGCACACGAGGAGATGGGCGATTCGCAACATTGGCCGTCCGGGGGGGAGTCCCTCGACCATAGAGCAAGCCCGCCGGTTCGGGGGCGGGTTTTCGATCGTTGAGGGGTAGCCCGCGGGGGCGTACGGGAACACCGCGGGCAACCTCCGCGCCGCCTGATACCATGCGGTTCGATCTCCGAGCCCGTGTCTCGCATGCGCATCCTCCTCGGCCTCCTCGCTCTGGGGGTGGTTTCCGCCGCCGCGTCACCGCAGGAATCCACTCCCCAAGTGCGCTATGTCCGCGTCGAGCTTCCCGGCGAGGGGCGGATCCTTTCCCTCGCCGAGGTGATGGTGGTGCGCAACGGCCGCAACCTCGCTCGTGGGGGGGCGGCGAGCCAGAGCTCCACCACCCACTCCGGCGCGGCGGCGCGAGCCATCGACGGGAGCACCGACGGCACCTTCAACAATCAATCCGTGACGCACACGGACGCGCAGGCGAATCCGTGGTGGGAGCTCGACCTCGTCACCGCCCAGCCAGTGGACTCCGTCATCGTCTGGAACCGCACGGAGTGCACGGAGAGGCTCGAGGGCTTCCGGCTCCTGCTCCTCGACGAGGATCGCGACGTCCTCTGGAAGGCCGAGGATCAGCCCGTCCCCATGCCGCGGCGGAATTTCAGTCCCTGGGGCGCGGACGTCGTGCTCCCCGTGCCGACCCTCGAGGAGCGCCGGGTGGAGCAGAAGGCGATCGGCGAAGCCATCGACCGCGGCGTGGACTGGCTCCGCGGCGCCCAGCAGCGCGACGGATCGTGGGGAGAGTCGACCGACCGGTACGACAGCGGCCAGACCGCTCTCTCGCTCTACACCCTCCTGAAGTCCGGCGTCTTCCGCACCGATCCCGCTGTCCAACGCGGCTTCGCCTACCTGCGCGCGAATCCTCCGACGACCACGTACTCCGTCGCGTGCGCGCTCATGGCCTACGGCGCCCTCGGCGCTCCGGAGGACGAGGGGATCATGCAGCGGCTCGTCGACGACCTCGTCGACTGGCAGGGCGGCCTGGAGGAGCGGAGCGGCTTCGAGGGCAGCTGGGCCTACCCCACGATCGCCACCCGCCCCGACCTCTCGAACACGCAGTTCGCGATCCTCGGGCTGCGCGCGGCGAAGATCGCCGGGTTCGAGGTTTCCAAATCCGTGTGGACCGAGGCGATCGAAGGCGCTCTCGAGTTCCAGGAGGAGCCCTACGACGTCGACGCCGCCTCCCCGGGTCGCGGCTCCACCACGGGGAAGCGCCGGATCGCGGGATTCAGGTACGTGCCCGAGTGGAAGGCCTCGGGCTCGATGACCACCGCGGGTCTGGCCTCGCTCGCGATCTGCGAATGGGCTCTCGGCGACAAGCTCCCCCGCCGGCTCCGGAGCAAGGTCGATTCGTCGAAGCGGCTGGCGACGGCCTGGCTCGAGCACTACTTCACGGTGGGGGGAAATCCCCATGGCAACGTCCGATTCCACGACTACTACCTGTACGGCCTGGAGCGGGTGGGGGCGGTCCTGGGCACCGACCGTATCGGCGGCCACGACTGGTACTGGGAAGGAGCCGCGAACTTCCTCCGGCGCCAGACGGCCGGAGGGGCCTGGACGGACCAGTGGGAGACGGAATCGAAGACGTGCTTCGCCCTGCTCTTCCTGGGTCGCGCCACCGCTTCCTTCTCGGGCGCCGGCGCGCACCGCCGCGAGAACGTGTACGTCTCCGAAGACGAGGCGCACGAGGTCAAGTGGCGCGTCACGGGCACGAACCCGGTGACGATGTTCATCACCGGCTTCGGCGAGCACGTGGTGAGTGACTACGGCGATCCGGACGGGCTCGTGACGGGGCTCCGCGTGGAGCGCGTCGAGTATCTCGCGGACGGCGAGGTGATCGGAGTCGTCGAGGGCGATCCCGGCAAGGGGTGGACCGACGAGCGGTATCCCTTCGTCCACCGTTTCGACCGCGGCGGCCCGGTGGAGATGGAGGTCCGGGTGACGGTCGCCGTTCCGGTCGTCACCGAGGAAGGAGCCACGACCGCGGTGCTCGACGCGGGGATCCTCGACGTGAATCTCGGCGCCGTGCTCGAGGATTGGATGCTCGCCTACTCCGAGCAGGGAAGCCGGAACCTGCTTCGGGGAGCGAAGGCCCGTGCCGTGGCGACGTCGGAGAGCGGGAGCTCCCGGCTGGCGCGCTACGCGGTGGACGGCCGCCACTCCACCGGGTGGGTGTCGAAGGCGGACGACCCGACGCCGACGATCACCGTGGAGCTCGAGCGACCGGTTCGGGCGGACACGATCCTGCTCAGCCACGTATCCCGCAACGCGTACGACCGAGGCCAGCACGATCGAGCGACGCGCGTCGAGATCCGCGTCAATCGGCGCAAAGAAGCCTTCGTGGTCGAGATGTCCGGCGAGGACCACGAGAAGGGCGTGCTCGAGCTCGCGAACACCCTCAACCTGCGCCGTTTCGAGATTCGGGTCCTCGAGCGCGTCCCGGGCGGGACGTATCCCGGGCACGTCGGGTTCTCGGAGATCGAGGTCCTTCGGAAGCGCTGACCGGGGATGTGCGCCGCGGGATCCGGTCCTTTCGCCGTGCTCGGGGGGGGCCGGTTCTCGCTCCACACGGCATCCGCGTCCCGGTTCGCGCGACCGAACCGTCGCCTAGAGCGTCTCTCGTAGCCAGCGCGTGAGGCGGTCTTCGATCGACCGCGCGTCGGCGTCGAGGGCCTGTTCGAGGGCGAGCACGGGATGGGTGCCGGAGCCGGTGGCGCGCAGGACGCGGTCGACCGCGTCCGGTCGGCCGTCGAGGAGATAGGCGGCGAGGGCGTGAGCGTAGAGCACGTCATCCAGGGACATCTGGTTGACGTTCTTGCCGACGACCGAGGGGAGGCGTGGGTGCTGCTCGCGCTCCAGCATCTGCAGCGCCGCTCGCAGCCAGTCGGGTCGCGTGGACAGGTCACGGAGGAGAGGGGCGCCCGACTCCGGCACGTAGTCGGTGTGCTGGATGAAGTAGGTGAGGCGCGTCCCGATCATGCGGTGGGTGAGGCACAGGCCGAAACCCTCCCAGATCCAGCCATGGTCGGTGTAGAGCCCGTACTCGCGCTCGAGCAGCAGCCCGAGACAGTGGCGAAGCGCTCCATCCGCCCGTCGTCGCGGATCCAGCAGCCACTCGCCGACGACGGGACGCACGGGGAACCGCGCGCCGCCAGTGCCGCGGTACCGCTCGCGCTCCTTCTCGCTCAGGCCCGGGAAGGCGTCGATGAACGCATCCCGGTCGGCGTCGCGCCAAAGTAGCACGATGCGGAAACCGGCGGGGAGGCTCTGCTTCGTGGAGAAGACGTGGTTGAAGAAGTCCTGGCTGGCGTGAGCGATGCGCGTGACGCGATCGATCTCCTCCTCGGGCACGGTGCCGCTCACGATGACCCGGGGCGTGCCGCGGTGACCGGTCCACGGCAGGTCGACGGATCGCATCCATTCCGCGGGGGCTCCCACCTCCGGGTCGGGCACTGCGCGCAGGTCATCCGCTCCGATCCGGAAGATCGCCTCGCGCCTCGTCTTCGCGTGAACCCCCTCCACGAGGACCCACGTCCCGCTCTGGCCGAGCGTCTCCCCCAGGCGCTCGCGGGCGGGCTCGAAGCCGGGGGCGATGCGAAGCAGCTCTCGAAGGTCCTCGTCGGACACCTCGCGCTCCCACGCCTCGGCTTCTTCATCGAGAGCGCGCAGCCGCAGCAGGCAGTAACCATCGACGAGCTCCCGCTCGCGCTTGCGAACGTCGGGGACCAACCGGGCCTGGGCGTTCCGGGAGGTCGGGGGCTTCCGGGGCGCAACCCACTGCCCGCGTCGCCGAACGTGCTTCAGGCGCCGGTGGGCCGACTCGTGCTCCGGATCGAGGATCAGGATCGTCCTGCAGATCCGATCGCGCTCGATCCCGAGGCGCTTCTTGACGCACCACCGGGCGAGCTCGTTCAGCTCCTCGACCAGGCGGGCCCGCTCCTCCACGAGGGGCACATCCATCGGGCCCGGGATCGACGCGCCCTCATCGGCGACGGGAATCAGGAATAGGACGGCAAGGCATGCTCGCAGCATCGCGACGCTCCTTCGAACGGGGGGGTTCGAGGTCGTTTCACCGATGAGCGAGATGACGGGGCGGGGAGATTCGAGTATCCGAACCGACGACGGTCGCTACGGAGAATCCCGCATCTTCCGACGTCGGGGAGCCGGTGATGGATCCGGGCTACGGAGCCACGCGCGGCTCGACGGGCCCGTACAGCCACCCCAGGAAGCGCGCGATGCCTCGGACGAGGCTCCTGATGTCCTCGAGGACCAGATAGATGGCGGGGACGAGGATCAGGGAGATGACCGTCGAGAAGACGACCCCGAACGCGAGGGAGATCGCCATGGGGATGAGGAACTGCGCCTGGACGCTCTTCTCCCAGAGGATGAGGGGGGCCAGGCTGGCGAAGGTCGTCAACGACGTCAGGAGAATCGGGCGGAAGCGAGCGATTCCCGCGAGACGGGCGGCGTCGAGAGCGGACTTGCCCTCCTGCACGTTGCGGTTGACGAAGTCGACCAGCACCAGGCTGTCGTTCACGACCACCCCGGCCAGGGCCATGATCCCGAACACCGACATGATCGAGAAGTTCACGCCCATGATCCCGTGCCCGGCGATCGCGCCGACCAGGCCGAAGGGGATCGCGGACATGATGATCGCGGGCTGCACGTAGGAGCGGAACGGGATCGCCATCAGGCCGAACATGGCGAGCAGGGCGAAGAGGAACAGGCGAGACGCCGCCTCCATCGTCTCGGCCTGGTCTCGGGTCTGGCCCTCGAAGGAGAAGTAGACGCTCTTGTGCGAGGCGAGGATTCCCGGCAGGACGTCCGCCTCGAGCCCGGCGAGAACGCCTCCCGCGCTCGCCACCTTCAGATCGAGACTGGCCGTGACGTCCACCATGCGATGACGCTCGGTGCGGTTGATGGTCGAGAAGCCCTTGCGCTGGCCCGCGGTGGCCACCGCGGAGAAGGGGATCTCTCCGCCGTCCCGCGTGCGCACGCGCATCGATTCCAGACCGTGCAGCGTGCGACGATCCTCCTCGGGATAGCGCACCATGACCTTCAGGTCGTCACGGCCCCGCTGGATACGCTGGGCCTCCTCACCGTAGAAGCCCTGTCGGACCTGGCGGGCGAGATCCATGCGCGACACGCCCAGGGCCTCCGCCGAGGGCTTCACGTCGAGCACCAGCTCGTTCTTGCCCTCGCGGAACGTGTGGCGGATGTCGTAGACGCCCTCGTAGTTGGCGAGCGCCGCCTTCAGCTCGTCGGCCGCCGCCGCCAGCTCGTCGACGTTGGGTCCGGAGAAGCGGACGTGGATCGGATCCCCGGCGTGCATCAGCGCGGAGGTGAACGTCAGCTCGCTCACTCCCGCGATGGGACCGCAGACCTCGCGCCAGCGATCCGTCACCTCCAGGGCCGTCATCTCGCGCTCTTCGGAAGGCACGAGCTCGATGACCACCTCGCCGAGGTGCGAGCCGACGGCTCCTCCCCCGCCGACGGGTCCCTGTCGCTGCGTGGAGAAGGGCTGCTCGCCGATCGAGGACATGAAGTTCTGCACGATCCGACGGGACGAGTCGGAGCCGTCGCCCTCGAGCTCGCGACGCACCTTGGCGGCGGCCTCCTCGACCCGTCGCACCGCCCGCTCCGTCGCGTCCGCGGAGGTTCCCTCGGGCATCGTGATCTGGGCGGCGACGACGTCTCCCTCGATGTCGGGGAAGAAGTTGAACTTGATGAAGCCGGCGGCCACCAGCCCGCCCGCTCCGAGGAGGGTCGCGATCCCCACCGCGAGCGTGAGGTACCGCCACTCGAGGCAGAGGGACAGGGCGGGGCGGTACACGTGCTCGATGAACCACATCAGCCCCCGCGAGATCCTCTCCTGGAAGCCCACCCACCACCGGAACGGTCTGACCGTGCCGATGAACCGCGAGAAGGCCGTCTCGTGCGCGAGGTGGGCGGGGAGGATGAGCTGCGACTCGATCAGGGAGAAGAGCAGGGACGCGATGACCGCCACGGGGATCGTCCCGATGAACTTCCCCATGATGCCCGGAATGGCGAAGAGCGGCAGGAACGCCAGCACCGTGGTCAGCACCGCGAAGACCACCGGCACCACGACCCGCTGCGCCCCCTTCACGGAGCCCACGACGCCCTTGTCTCCCTCCTCGTGTCGTCGGTGGATGTTCTCGCCAACCACGATCGCGTCGTCGACGACGATCCCCAGCACCAGGATGAACGCGAACAGCGAAAGCATGTTCAGGGACTGACCGAACCAGTCCAGCACCAGGAACGCGCCGAGGAACGACAGCGGGATCCCGATCGACACCCAGACCGACAGCCGGAAGCGCAGGAAGAGAGCGAGGACGAGGAAGACGAGAGCCAGCCCCTGCAGGCCGTTCTTCACGAGGAGGTCCAGGCGGCCGCTCAGGATCCGGGAGGCGTCCTGCCACGCCTCGATCTGGATGCCTTCGGGAAGCTCGGGGCGGAGCGTCGCGATGTACTGGTGCACGCTCTCCGCCACCGCGAGGGCGCTCTCGTCGCCGACGCGGAAGACCTGGATCATGACCACCGGAAGGCCGTTGAAGCGCCCCTGCTGGTCCGTGTCCACGAAGCCGTCGACGACCCGAGCGACGTCCCGGACGTGGATGCGCGTTCCGTCGGGCCGGGTCAGCACGACGGCCTCCTCGAACTCCGAGCCCCGGTACGCCTGCCCGACCGTGCGCAGGAGGATCTCCCCGCCCTCGGTCTTGATCGATCCGCCGGAGAGGTCGAGCGAGGAACGCCGGACCGCGTCCGCGACGTCGTCGAAGGTCAGCCCGTGGCGCCGCAGGGCTTCCTCGGAGACCTCGATCGAGATCTCGTAGGGGCGCGCGTTCGTGAGCTCGACCTGGCTGATCCCGTCGATCGCGTTGATCTCGTCCCGCACGCGCTCGCCGAGGCTCTTCAGCGTCACCTCGTCCGTGTCTCCGAAGACCGCGACGTTGATGACTTGGCTCCGCATGAGCAGCTCCTCGATGACCGGCCGCTCGGCTTCTTCGGGGAAGGTCTCGATCGCGTCCACGCGGGTCTTTATGTCATCCAGGACGCGTCGGGGATCCTCGCCGGTGCGCACCTCGATCATCACCGTGCCGATCCCCTCGGAGGCGGAGGACGTGACCTCCTCGACCCCCTCGATGCCGTGCACCTCCTCCTCGATGCGGATGCAGATGCCCTCCTCGACCTCCTCGGGTGCCGCGCCCGGGTAGATCACCCGCACGGAGATCATGTCGAGCGAGAACTCGGGGAAGAGCTCGACCTTGATCGCGAGGGCGGAGATCAACCCTCCGACCATGATCGCGACCATGAGCAGGTTGGCGGCGACGATGTTGCGCGCGAACCAGGCGACGATCGGCTTCACGGCGAGGACTCCTCGCTCGAGTACTCGCGCACTTGCATCCCGTCGACGGCTTCCTCCAGGGGCGAGACGATCACGCGTTCGCCGGCTTCGAGTCCGCCTCGGACCAGGACCCGATCACGCTCGGCGCGCAGGACGTCGATCTCGCGGATCCGGAGACGGCTCTCGTCGTCGAGCACGTAGACCTGATCTCCCAGGCGGAGCGCGCTGCGGGGCAGGGCGATCGCGTCCGGGATGCGCACGCCGGTGATCGAGACGTCGACGAACATCCCGATGGCGAGCGGGGGACGATCGAGAACGTCGCTCCGTCCGTAGGGATCCTCGACGCGGACCACCGCGATCACCATGCGGCTCTTCGGATCCAGCTCGCCCTCCGTCCGCACGATGCGGCCCGTCCAGGAGTACTCGCTTCCCGCGAAGGTGGTGGTCAGGGTGACCTCGGACGTCGGAGAGCCGTTCACCTCCTCGCGGTAGGCGAGGGGCAGATCCAGGAAGGCGAGCTCTGCATCCGGCAGGGGCACGCGCACCTCGGCGTAGTCGACCGCGTAGACGAGGCCGAGCTCGATCCCGCGAGATACGAACTCGCCGAGGTCGGCGCCCTTCGTGCGCACGCGACCGGCGTAGGGGGCGACGATCGTGCAGCGCTCGACGTCGCGCCGCGCCTTCTCCAGGGCGCTCTCGGCGGCGGCCAGGCCGGTGCGGGCCTCGGCGACCTGGGGCTCGCGGACGGCGAGCGGGGGCGGCGGCTCCTCCCCGCGCTCGGTCTTCCAGTCGCGCCGGGCGATCTCCGCGTCGGCCTCTTCCTGAGCGAGCCGGAGCTCGGCCTGGGCGACGCGCACCTCGGCTTCGCGCTTCGCCAGCTCGTAGTCGGTGGTGTCGAGACGCAGCAGAACCTGCTCCGCCTCGAAGAACCCCCCGTCGACCCAGACCGGCGCGACCTCGACGACGCGTCCGGAAACCTCGGCGACGAGCCGGCTCTCCGTGCGCGGCACGACGGTGCCCTGGGCGTTCACCCGGAGCTCGACGCTCTCGGCGACGGCCTCGACGACCTCGACGAGAGGTGAGGGCACCTCGGTTTCGCTCGGCTTCACCTCGGGCTTCATCGACTTGAGCTTCATCGCGCCCAGGACTCCCAGGGCAACGACGATGACCGGCAGGAGGATCTTCAGGACGATCTTCATGGTTCGATTCCTTCCGGGGTCTCTTCCTCGACGGGCATTCCGCCTCCGAGTGCGAGGTACAGATCGACTCGGGATTCCAGGCGCACGAAACGGGCGGTGAGCAGCTCGCTCTCGCTCGCCAGGGCACGGCGCTGGGAATCCAGGAGCGTGGTCAGGTTCTCGCGGCCGGCGGCGTAGCGATCCTCGGCGAGCTCGAGGGCCCGGTCCGCCTCGTGGTTCGCCAGGGCCAGCTCGCTCGAACGGCGTTCCAGGGCGTCCTCGACGGCGAGCGCCGTCTCGACCTCCGCGAAGGCGCGCAGGACGGAGGAGGCGTAGGTCGCCGCGGCCTCGCGGGCCTGGGCATCGGCGAGGTCGACGCCCGCCTCGAGCCGTCCCCCCTGGAAGAGGGGCCGGGAGATCCCCGCGAGCAGGGACCAGACGTCGAAGTCCGAGTCGACGAGATCGCCGAGATCGTTCGAGGTGCGGCCGCCCGAGGCGCTCAGGTTGATCTGGGGATAGAGCAGCGCCCGCGCCTCCCAGACGCGCTGGTCCGCGGCGCGAAGCCGGGCGTCGGCGGCGACGAGGTCGGGCCGGCTCCGGAGCAGGTCCGAGGGCACCCCGACCGCGGGCACCGCGGGAACCGCGGGCAGGCGGGGGTCGCGCGTCAGGGCTCCGGCCGGGTGGCGGCCGAGCAGGAGCTCGAGCTGGCGCCCGGTCCGCTCGGTCAGCTCGCGCCGCGCCTCGCGGGCGGCCCGGGCGGAGGCGAGGTCGCCCTGGGCCCGGTGGACGTCCAGGGAGGAGCCCCGACCGCTGTCGAAGCGTCGGCGGGCGAGCTCCACGGTTCGCTCGAAGCTCGTCACCGTGCGCTCGGCGAGGGCTTCCTGCTGGAGGGCCTGCTGCCAGGCGAGCCAGGCCTTGGCGGTCTGGGCGGCGATGGACAGGCGGGCGGCGCGGTGGTCCTCGGCGCTCGCGACCAGCTCCTCCGCCGCCGCCTCGCGTCCCGCCAGCAGCCGACCCCACAGGTCGAGCTCCCAACTGACATCAATCGACACGCCATAGGAGGTGGAGCGGCTGGTCAGCACGTCGGCACCGGGAATCGGGAGGCCGACGAAGACCTGCTGGGAGCGGGCCGCGGAGCCCGAGAGGCTCACAGCCGGTACGAGGTCGGCTCCCGCGATCCGGGCCTGGGCCGCGGCGCGCGACACCCGGGCGGCCGAGGCCGCGAGGTCACGGTTGTGGGCGAGGGCCTCCTCGATCCGGGCGGAGAGCTCGTCGTCGGCGAAAGCGTGCCACCACGCGTCCGTGGAGACCGTCTCGCTCGGTCCACCGGCGGCCCAGGCCTCGGGGACCTGGAGGTCCGGTTCGGTCGTCCGCTCGTCTCCGGGCGCCTGGCAGGCCGCGAGGAGCAGAAGACCGATCCCGATCGTCGTCGCGTACCTCATCCTTCGATCTCCATGGGGGACGGCTCGACCGCCGGGGCGCGCAGGGCACCCGCCGCGAAGGCGACGAGCTGGCGGAGCGCCTTCTCGGGATCCTCCGAGGGGCAGAGCCCTTCCGAGGAGTGGTGGATGCGGCGGGGATCCGCCATGTGGGTGGTCATGGATCCGAGCAGGAAGTGCATCCTCCAGAAGAGGTCCGGCTCGCCCAGGTGGGGGAGCGCGCGCCGGAACGCGGGGACGAAGCGCTGGTGCACGTCGTGGAAGACCTGCTTGATCGCCTGGACGTGCTCGCCCCGCGCGGAATGGGCGCGGCCCGCGAGCCGCATGAACCGCTGGTAGCCCTCGTCCTCGTGGGCGGCGAGCCGCAGGGCGGGGGCGAGCAGCGCCTCGAGCAGGGCCTCCAGGGTGGGCTCCCCCTCTCCCGCCTCGCGCTCGGCCCGGTCGAGCAGCTGCAGCCGCTCCTGGTTGATGCCCCCGACCCGTCGCTCGAAGACCGCCTGGAAGAGGCGCAACTTCCCCCCGAAGTGATAGCTGACGGCGGCCAGGTTCGCTTCCGCTTCCTCGGTGACCGCTCGCAGGGAGGTGCCGTCGAAGCCGCGCTCCGCGAAGAGCTTCTCGGCGGCGTCCAGGATCCGATCTTTCGTGGTGGGTGGGGTCATGGCAGGGGTCCTGTCGTCAAACGAGCGTTTGAAACATACGTTTGATTTGGGGGAATGCAAGGGGATAGCACCTCTTTCCCATCCGGGAGGCGGTCCAGGGGGGGCCTGGATCAGGGTGTTGCCCGCCATGCCGCCGAGCACCGCGAGCGGCGAGAGGTTCCCCAGGAGGAGCCCGTGGCGGGATGCCTCCGGCCCGCGGGGACAGGACGGTGGCTCGCTAACTACCGCGTGCGGGGGGTCGAGCAGAGCTCGTCGAAGGCGTCGGTGAGGCTGCGGGCGATCGAGGAGACGTCGCGGCCTTCGATCTCCTAGCGCTGCCAGATCCGGAGCAGCTTCCCATCCTCGAGGAGGGCGAACTGGTCCGAGCTGGGGAGGAAGGAGGTGGGCGCGGTGGCGATGAGGCATACCACCGCGCCCGGGGGGAGGTGGCCACGGTCCAGGAGAGGCCCGCGGCCGCTCTACACTCTAGCTAACGTGTACGTCAGCGTACCAAGACAACGTTCTGGCGGGAATGGGGCCGAGCCGGGTCGATCCGGGGAGGTCATCTGCCGTAACTGCTTTGTTTGACGCAGATTACGGCCACGCCTGTCCGGCCGGTCCGGCCGGTTCGAATCTGGTACGAGATTGGTGCTGTATCCGCCTCGCGCCTCTCCTCGGGGCCGGGAAGATCCGTCGGGCCCGAAACGCGAGCTGCAGGCGCTCGTAGTCAGGACGACGAGCCCGCGAGGATCCCGCTCCCGGGCGCCATCCCCCGAGAGGTTCCATGAAGACGATCCCGGCCCCCGCGCCACGCAAGGGCGTTTCCACCACCCAACGTAGCTTCTTCTTGTCGGCTTCTTCCCTTGGAGTGCTCGGGCTCCTCACGTTGCTCTCCCTTTCGGGGCTCCCCGCACAGACCCCGGGCCAACTGGCGGATCGCGACGGACGGGCTCTGCGTGATCTCGAGGGGGCGCTGGAGGAGCTGCGCGTGTCCCTCGAGATCCCCTCCCTCTCGACGGGCGTCGTCCGGGACGGCGAGCTGATCTGGTCCCGAGGATTCGGCATGGCCGATCCGGCGAAGGGAATCCGCGCCACGCCCGACACCCCCTACCACCTGGCCTCGCTGACCAAGACCTTCGCCTCGGCCGTCCTCCTGAACCTGATCGTGGAGGAGATGATCGGGCTGGACGATCCGGTCTCGGAGTACGGGATCGAGATCGCCGGGCGGGACGACATCCGCGTGAAGCACCTCTTCACCCACACCTCCGACAGCTCCCCCGCCGGCAGCCACTACCAGTACAACGGGTCTCGCTTCGGCCTGCTCGACGAGGTGATCTCGACTGCCTGCGGAGCTTCGTTCCGCGAGGTCCTCCAGGAGATGATCCTCGATCCCCTGGAGCTGACTTCCACCGTTCCGGGGAACGCCGCGCGGGAATTCCCCGAAGTCTTCGCCACTCTCGCGAAGCCCTACGCCTACGACGAGTCCCACGAGATGGCGGAGGGCACGTATCCGGTTCACTTCAGCTCCGCCGCCGGATTGATCTCGACGGTGATCGACGTGGCGAAGTTCGCCATCGCTCTCGAGAAAGGAGAGGTCGTTCCACCCGAAGCCCTCGCGATGGCCTTCACGCCGACGAGGTCCAACGATGGGGAGACGCTGCCCTACGGGCTCGGCTGGTTCACCCAGGAATACCACGGGATCCGCCTCATCTGGCATTACGGCTACTGGAACTGCAACTCGTCCCTGATCCTCACGCTGCCCGATTCGAGACTGACGTTCATCGCCCTGGCCAACACCGACGGGCTGAGCGCGCCTTTCCGCCTGGGATCACCCGACGCGCTGGTCCTCGAATCGCCGCTCGCCCTCGCGTTCATGAATTCCTTTGCCCTCGATGAGGTCTTCCCGGAGGGAATACCAGAGATCGATTGGTCCGCGAAGACGGACGTGATCGTGGAGCGGCTGAACGGAGTTACCGACGAGGATCTTCGCGAGCTGTTCCGCATGGAGCTCAGGGGCCAATGGGGGATGGCCAATTACGTCAGGGACGTGCCGCGCGCCCGCCGCTACAAGGAGATCCTCACCGGGTTCTCGCGTTGAGCGACGCCGAAGTCTTCGGCGAGGCGATCGAGCTGGTGCGCATCGACGAGTTTCGCCATGGACCGGATCGCACCGAGGACTTCGCTCTCGATGTGAACACGAAGGTGCGCATCTACGCCATCGGTGACGGCGCCCCCTGGACCAGGATGTTCGACCGGATCTGGATCGAGAATGCAGCGACGGGGGAGACGATCTGGCAGATGCACGGCGCGGAGACCACGAGCGAGGGCGGTCACGTGCGCAACCGCAAAGCGGACGTGAGCAAGCTCCTCCCCGCCGGCGCCTACCGTCTTCGCTACCAGGAAGACCGACAGGCTCACTCCTGGAACGCCTGGGAGGTCTTCCCTCCGGACCACCTCTTCTGGGGCGCGGCCGTCCTGCGGAACGGGCGCTAGTGTCGAGCTCGCTCCGGCGTCGCCCACGACGATCCTCGCCCTCCCCCGGGGTCTTGGTGTCGCCCCACTGGGGACTTCGGCCTCCTGGTTTTCTACCCTCTTGGGAGCGAGGCTCGCGGACCTTCCGGGGAGGGAGAAGAAGGTCGCCTTCTCGGAGCTCATTCGATGCCTCACGAGGAGGATCAACATGCCCGAAGCGACGAACGAGGAGAAGGCTCAGGCGATCCTGAGCAAACCCGCCCTTCGCGCCGCCCTTCGCTGGTACCTCGTCGGCTTCACGCTGCTCGGGGCCTCCGTCGGGTACTTCGCGGGATCGAGTGAGAGTCCGGTCATCGGCGCCCTGCTCCCGCTCCTGTTCGGGCTCGTGGGCGGCGCCGGCGGGCTCTATCTCGCCAAGACCGATCTGACGACGAGCGAAAGCTGGTTCCGGATACGCATGATTGGCAAGGCCTTGACGCTGTTCCTCGTCTTCGCCCTGCTCGGCTCCGCGTACGGGATCTCGCTCCGCACGGGTCGTGGCCTCGGCAACTTCGTGCCCTCCGGCGTCTTCGCCGCGGAGGATGGCGTGCCGTTGCCCCCGGTGGATCCGGCGGATCCCGATCGCGCCGTTCGTTTCGCGTTGCTGCGCGCCCGGCTCGCCGCGCTCGGGGCTTCGAAGGATGAGCAGCGGAGCATACTGGCCCGCGTGGCGGGTTCGACCGAGAGGGTGAAGTCGGACGAGGACATCATCGCGGTCTTCCACCGCCTCGTGACGCGCATCGGGCAGGCCAGGAGTCTCCTACGGACGGCTTTGGAGGAAGGCGATGAGTCGCGTCGCACGGAGAGGGTGCCGGACCTGTGCGAGTACTTCCGCCTGTACATCGACGACTTCAACCAGTGCGTGGAGAATGTCCAAGACGACGAGGAGATCACCGTCGCCTTCGTGTGTTACAGGATCGACGGGCTGCAAGAGATCCTCGGCAAGTACACCGATCCCACGGCCTACGACAGTTGCGCCCTCTGGCTGGCCGGGCATGACGAGGCGCGACGGGCGATCTTCGCGCTCGAGTGGGCGCTGATCGAGGAGAAGCGAAAGCTCGGAAGACCGGATTGGATCGATGGCGGCCCGCTCATCCAGGAGATCGACGGTTTCCTGGGCATCTTCTATGGTTCTTCCGGAGGTGGAGAAGCGAGCGTTCCCTGGGAGCTTCCCCGCCTCAGCCACGAGAACTGAAGCCGAGCCCGGAGCTCGAACCGACCAATGAAGACCACGACGAACACCGGTATCCTCACGAGAAGGACTCTCCTCCAGGCGGCCGCGATTGCCACGGCGTCCCTGAGCGCGGGCTCGGCGGAAGCGCAGGATGCGGAGGAACCGGCCTCACAGGACAGCACGCGCCGGCCGAAGCTCGCCATGGCGTCCTACTCGCTGCGCAAGTTCTCGCTGGAGCAGGCGCTGGCCATGACCCGGCGCGTCGGGCTGGACGCCATCTGCCTGAAGTCGTTCCACCTGCCGCTCGAGCTCACCGTGGAGCAGATCGGGGACAGCATCGCCCCGGCCGAGAAGGCGGGAATCCTCGCCTACGGCGGCGGAGTGATCACCATGAAGAACGCCGCGGCGGTGGATCGCGCCTTCGAGTACGCAAGGACCGCGGGCATGTCCCGCATCGTCTGCTCTCCCGATCCCTCGGTTCTGCCGCTCGTCGACGAGAAGGTGCGGGAGTACGACATCGCGGTCTGCATCCACAACCACGGGCCGGGCGATGCGCACTGGGCCACCCCGGAGGTCGCCTACCCGAAGATCGCGCATCTCGATCCGCGCGTGGGGTTGTGTCACGACATCGGACACACGACGCGCTACGGCGCGGACCCGATCGTCGCGACGCGCAAGTGCGCGGACCGTATCCTCGACGTGCACTTCAAGGACGTCACGAAGGCGGCGAAGGAGGGGCACGCCATCGCCTGCGGGCGTGGGGTGATCGACATCCCCGCCCTGCTTCGCGCGATGATCGAGGTCGGCTACGACGGCTACCTCGCCTTCGAATACGAGCGGGAGCCCGACGATCCGTTGCCCGGCCTGGCCGAGTCGGTGGGGTACGTTCGAGGCGTTCTGGACGTTCTCTGACCGAGCCCGGACGGGCGGGAACGCGGCCGTGGACAACCGACTCCCGCCTCGATAGGGTCGGCAGGGTAGGACCGCATCGACGAGGAGATCCGCATGACGACGTTCTTGGTTGGAGTGGATGGAAGCGAAGGGGCGCAGCGAGCGGCGGAGTACGCCGCGAAGAGGGCGCGCGCCGAAGGAGCTCGCCTGATCCTGGCCCATGTCGTGGACTGGTCTCCCTACGAGTTCCTGACTCCGGAGGAGCTCTCCGAGCGCCCCGTGGAGCTTCGCGAGGAGATCGAGGAAGCCACGACCGGGATCCTGAAGCCGCTCGAGGAAGCGATCGGCGGCGCGGGGCTCGAGATCGAGATGCTGGTGAAGCACGGTCACCCGGCCGAGCGTCTCTGCGAGCTCGCGGACGAGCTCGGCGTGGATCAGGTGTTCACCGGGCGCCGGGGTCGCTCTCGCGTGACGTCGCTCCTGTTCGGAAGCGTCTCCGGAGCGCTCGTCCAGATGTGCCCCGCGCCCATCACCGTCGTTCCCTAGCCGCCGAATTCGCGAACGGCTTCGTACACCGCCAGGACGTTCTCGACGGGCGTCTCCGGAAGCAGGTAGTCGTGGCTGGGTGAAGCGACGTAGCCCCCGCCCGGCCTCATGATCTCGAGGATGCGGCGCGTCTCCGTGCGCGCCTGCTCGGGCGTCCCCTCGATGAGCATCTGCGTGTCGATGGCGCCCATCAGGAGGAGGTCGCTTCCGAACTCGGCCTTCAGCGCGGCCGGATCCATGCCCTTGCACGTGGGTTGCAGCGCCTGCAGTCCGTCCACGCCGATCTCGATCATCGCGGGAATCAGAGGGGCGAATCCGCCGCAGCAATGCAGCAGCACCTTCAACCCGTAGTCGTGCCCCAGATCGACCAGGCGCCCGAGCGGGGGGAGGAGGAAGCGGCGGAACAGCTTCTCCCCCAGGAGCGGCCCGAGCTGCCCGCCGAAGTCGTTGCCGATGAAGAAGACGTCGATCTCGTCCGCGGCGGCGTCGAAGATCCGCGCGCTCACGCCGACGTAGTAGTCCGTGATGTGCTCCAGGAGCACGTCCACGAATTCCGGCACGTCGTGCATCCGGTAGAAGAGCTGCTCCATCGTCAGGAGATCGATGGCGTCGTGCCAGAACGGCGACCAGTCGCCGCCGAGGATCGCGAACCGCCCTCCGTGCTCCCGCGCGTCGTCGCGAACGTGGGAGACGTCCATCCACTGCGGGTCGGGCCAGGCGTAGTCGTTCACCTCCGCCACCGTCGTCGCGTGCAGGAGCGGCCGGTTCAGGGGCATCCCGTATCCGTACCCGTGGCGCTCCACCGCGAACGGCGTGCGGTAGGTCGCGCCGGGCAGCAGGTCGGCGAAGGGCCCGCGCTCGCGCGGACCCGCGTAGCGTGCGAAGACGCGGCGGAAGTCATCCCCGACGTGCAGAGACAGGCTCTCGTCGTCCGCGAGCCCCCGGTGCTCCCGCGCGAGCTCCCGGAATTCCGGCGACGCCCCGAGCCAGGCCGGCACCCGATCCGGTTCCTCGTGGGCGAACGCGGTCAGGACTCGCTCTCGACTGTTCATCGACCCGCTCGAATTCCCCGCGGTCAGCGCCCGGAGACCTTGCGCCGGAAGGCCTTCGCGGCCCGGGAGTCGATCACGAATCGACCCTTCCCGGCGTTGTAGCAGAGCTCATCCGCGTTCTCGCGGTACCAACGCTGCCACGCTTCGTAGTCGAATCCGAAGTCCTCGCGCGTCATCCTCACGAGCCACTCGAGATTGCGCTCGTGGTGCTTGCGGGTGAGATCCTCGAGCCACTCGCCGTCCGGCGTCGGCGGATTGAAGGTGTGGGTGTATCCCTCCAGGGCTTCGGGAGCGGCGGCTCGCTCGGCGATGGCTCGGATGGCGTCCAGCGCGTCACTGCACGCACCGTTGTTACGGCCCTCCGTGTCCAGGATCGTCACCGGGAAGGGCAGCACCTCCATGATCACCTCGCGATCACGAATCGTGTCGCGGTCCGACGGTCCGGGGTATCGG
>CAYRXS010000012.1:14423-48408 GCA_964428225.1 uncultured Planctomycetaceae bacterium | reverse complement strand
CGGCCGTCGAGCATGCAGGTGACGATATCAGCAGGCCCTCATGAATATGGCGGGTCCACGATCGAGGGCGTGGCGCGCCGGCGCACTCGATCATAGCTCCGTTCGCCACGAGCGGGTGATTCGCGCGGCTTCTCGAAGCGAGTCGTGCTCCCCGCGCGCGAGGATCCTCGTTACGAATCGGGCGACTCGTTTGGAACGCGAATCGTCGGTTGCTACAACTGGTGTTCAGGCAGTCTTAACAACGAGTTTGATCCCAGGCAGGGGAGTGGGAACATGGCAGGGTACCGTCGCAGGGGACGAGTGCTGGCAGTGGCGCTCGTGGCGTTGAACGTTCTCGGGCTCCTGTGGATCAGGCACGAGGTGAGAGCGGCGGAGATCACGGGAGTCCGGGTGATCGGTCTGCTGCCCACCGAGGACTTCGAGGAGGCCGACCGCCTGACCGTGGTGTTCGACCGTCCCCTCGCCGCGCGGGACGAGACTGGTCTCCCGCTCTCCGATCCTCCCTTCGAGATCGAGCCGAGGCCGCGAGGTCACTGGGAGTGGTCGGACGCGGACGAGCTCAGCTTCGTGCTCGCGGAGCCGTTGCCCCGGGGTCGCGTGTACACGCTCCATCCCGCGGCCGGGTTCGCGGCCCTGACCGGCCATCGGATCCTGGGGCCGGAGACTCGACGTCTGGAGACGGGACGGCTGACGCTGGAGGAGTGCGTCGTCGAGTACGCGAACGCGAGCGAGCTCGCCCTCGCCTTCGACTTCGACCAGCGCGTCCTCCCCTCGGAGCTCCTCCGGCACGTGCGGGTGGTGGACCCGGGGTCGGATCGGGAGCTCGATCTCGAGGTGCTCTCCCGGGAGCCCGCCCGCCGGATCGTGGCGCGCACGCAGCCACCCCTCGCAGAATACGTACAAGTCATTGTGCCACAAGGACTTATGCCCTACGAGGGTACCCTGGGCACGAACGGGATCACGTACCATCGGATCCAGGTCCCGGCCGGCTTCGCCCTCACGGGGACCGGGGCTCGGCTCGAGCACGACGCCGACGAGGCGACGCTGTCCCTGCGCTTCACCCGGAACCTCGCCTTCGACCAGGAGATCCCTACCGTGGAGATCGATCCTCCGGTCGAGCCGGTCCTCGTCCGCCCGAGAGGGAACGAGCTCCTGATCCGGGGTTCCTTCGAGTGCGAACGCACGTATTCGATCACCGTGGGAGCCGCGCTGCTCTCGGAGGAGGGAACGACCCTCCGGGGCGGGCGGACCGTGACCATCGACGTCCCGAGGCGCTCGGCCCAGGTGCGCATCCCCGAGTGGCGCGGGATCCTGTCGCCCCGGGGGAACCTGGGCCTCGACGTCCAGCTCGCGAACATCGAGGGGATCCGCGTCGAGACCGCACGCGTCCATCCCAACAACCTGGTGGCGCACGTGCGCGGCGAATCGACTCGCGCCACCTCTCGTCCCCTTGCGAGCCGGACCTTCCCTCTCGAGCTACGGCCGAACGTCCTGGAGCATGTCGCCCTCGACCTGGGGGAAGTGATCGACCCGCCGCGGGGCGTGTATCGCGTCGACGTCCACGCCACGGACGATCGCTGGATCGATGACTGGACGATCGTGAGCTTGTCGGATCTCGCGCTCACCGCGAAGCGGGACGGTGATACGTGCCTGGTGTGGGTCACGTCCCTTGCGGAGGCCTCGCCGGTCGAGGGAGCGCGCGTCGGGGCCTGGTCCTACAACAACCAGCTCCTCACCGGAGGGACGACGGGCGCCGACGGCCTCGTGCGTCTGCCGGTGCCTCCGTCGCACCCCGACGGCGCTCCTTTCGTCCTCACCGCCGAGAAGGAGGGAGACCTCAACTACGTCCAGCTCGACCGACACGTCTGGGTCTTCGACCATGCGGACACCTCGGGTCGCACGGCTCCCGGGGAGTGTGACGTGATGCTCTACACGGAGCGTGGCGTCTACCGTCCCGGGGACACGATGCACGCGACCGGCATCGTCCGCTCCGAGCAGGGCATCATTCCGTACGGCCGGGAGCTCGCGGTCCACGTGACGCGTCCGGACGGCCGGGAGGTCGACACGCTGGCCGTCGTCGTGCCCGAGGAGGGGCAGGGGGTCTTCCAGGTCGACGTCCCGACCCCGGCGGACGCCCAGACCGGCCGCTGGCGACTCTCCGTGCGCCGCCCGGACGGCGGGGAGGAGCTCGGGCGCACCTCGGCCCACGTGGAGGCCTTCCTTCCCGCGCGGCTCGAGGTCGAGGCCGCGGCGGGCGCCGAGCGGTTCGTCCCCGGCGAGGAGCCCACGGTCGCGGTCCGGGCCCGCACCCTGCTCGGCCCGCCCGCGGCGGAGCTGCCCGTGAGCCTCGACGTGCGCTGGCGTCGCGCCCCCTTCGTCTCGGAGGCTCGACCCGGCTTCACCTTCCGCGAGGCCGACGCCCCGGAGGTCCCGGCGCGCGGCGAGGCGGAGGAGACGCTCGACGCCGCGGGCGAGGCTCTCGTCGTCCTCCCGGTTCCCGAGGAGGCGGAGCCCGGCCTGTGGCGGGGGGCGGTGAGCGTGACGGTGACGGAGCCGGGCAGCCGCTCCGTGTCGCGCCACGTCGGCCTCCTCGCCGACACGTGCGGCCGGCACCTGGGATTGCGTCTCGCCGAGGGACGGGTGGCGCCGGTCGACGCGCCCTTCGAGCTCGACTGGACCCTGCGCGACGCCGGGGACGCGCCGGCGGAGAGCCGGGGCCTGGAGCTCGTGCTCCACCACGTCGAGCGGCGCACGACGCACGAGGTCGTCGACGGCAACTGGGTGTGGAAGACCGAGGAAAGTCTGCAACCGGTGGCCGAGCTGGCCGTCCCCCCTGGTGGGCGGGGGGCCGCGGAGGGAGCGGTCGAGCTGCGCTGCCCGCACCCCGGCCCCTTCCGCGTGATCGCCACGGACCTCGCCACCGGTCGCCGCACCCGCCTCGACCTCCACGCCACCCACGACGCGGGCGAGAGCTGGAACGAGGCAATGGGGGCGCCCGAGGTCGTGGAGCTCGTCCCCGACCGCGAGGTGTACGAGCCCGGCGCGACCGCGCGCGTCCTCGTGAAGAGCCCGTTCGCGGGCCGGTTGCTGCTCACCCTGGAGACGAACCGGATCCTCTGGAGCCGGGTGATCGCGTGCGAGGAGACCGCGACGAGCGTGGAGCTTCCCGTGCCCGCCTCCGCCCGCGGCGGCGTGTTCCTCGTCGCCTCCGTCGTGCGTCCGATCGAGGCCGACGACACGAGCTGGCTTCCCCACCGGGCCAAGGGGATCGTGCGCCTCGCCACGAGCCACGAGACCGCGCGGCGACCGGTCGAGATCGACGCTCCAGATCGAGGCCGGCCCGGAGAGACGGTGGTGGTGAACGTCACGACCGCTCCTCCGCGGGTTCCCGCGCTGCCCGCGATGGTCCACCTCTGGGCGGTCGACGAGGGGATCCTGAGCGTCGGCGGCGACGAGGTCCGCGATCCCCACGACCACTTCTTCGCCCCGCGCCGGCACGAGGTCTCCTCGCGGGATTCCTTCTCGGAGCTCCTGCCCGACCAGCGGCGCCCCGACTCGATGGCCCGCATCGGGGGCGACGAGGAGGCGGCCGAGGCCCGCCGGCGGAATCCCGTTCCCGCGCGGCGGCGGGAAGCGCCCGTCGTCTGGTGCGCGCCGCAGACCGTGAACGCCGACGGCACGGCGCGCTTCGAGGTCGAGCTGCCCGACCTGCGCGGCGAGCTGCGCTGGATGGCGGTGGTCGTCGACGACGACGCCTACGGAGCGGGGGAGCGGTCCACGACCGTCGCCACGCCCGTGGTCGCCGAGTCCCGCTGGCCCCGGTTCCTCGCCCCCGGCGACGTGCTCGACGTGCCGATCGAGATCACCAACCTGAGCGGAGAGCACGCCACGATCGAGCTCGCGCTCGAGCTCGACGGGCCGGTGCACCTCCTCGAGGACTCCCTCCCGTCCGTCGTCGAGCTGGCTCCGGGCGAACGCCTCCGCCGCTGGCGACGCGCGCGAGCGACCGGCCTCGGCGCGGTGACCGCGACCACCCGCGTACACGGCGAGACCGCGGGGGGAGAGGCCCTCGACGCTTCTGCGCGCGCGGAATTCACCTGCCGCCCGCCCACTCCGCTGCACCGCGAGATCGAGCTCGTGCGCCTCCCCGCCGGACAGCGCCTCGTGCTCGACGCGCCCGAGGGCTTCCGCCGCGAGGGACTGCGCACCCGCGTCGAGATCGCCGGCGATCCCGCGGTCGAGCTGCGGCCCGTGCTGCGCAGCCTCGTCGACTACCCCCACGGCTGCGTCGAGCAGATCACCAGCCGCCTCTACGCCCTGCTGTACGCCCCGGGGATCCTCCGCGCGGAGACCACCGAGGAGCGTCGCTCCCCCGAGATCGAGGCGATGATCGCGGCGGGCATCGACCGCCTCTGGTCGATGCAGACGGGCTCCGGAGGACTCGCCTACTGGTCGGGACACAAGCAGGCGTATCTGTTCGGCAGCCTCTACGCCGCAGGCTTCCTCGTGGAGGCGCGGACCGAGGGCGTCCCCGTGCGCCCCGAGCTGATCGAAGGCCTGCTCGGCTACCTCGAGCGCACCCTGCGCGAGGGAGGAACCGCGACGGAGGATCCCAACCTGCGCGCCTTCCTGTGCCGGGCGCTGGCCGCCTTCGATCGCTCGAACCGGGGCTGGACGACGAAGCTGACCGAGGAGCTCGACGAGCTCGACATGGCCGGCCGGGCCCACCTCGCGATGGCGTGGCTGGAGATGGGGCGGCGCGACCTCGCGCTCGAGGTTCTCGGCGACCAGGCCCTGCTCGGTATGACCACGACCCGGACGTCGGGACGGATCACCTCGCGCACGCGCCAGGAGGCGGTGCTCCTGAAGGCCCTGCTCTCGATCGATTCCGAGCACCCCTGGATCCCGCGGCTCGTCCGCCGTCTCGACGAGGCTCGCACGCAGGGCGCGTGGGGCAACACCCTGAGCAACGCCACGATCCTGACCGCCCTCGCGCGCTACCAGCGGGCGCGGCCCGTACCGTCGCGGTTCACCGGGGAGCTCGCGGTCGGGGAGCGCCGCGAGACCTTCTCGAGCGAGGAGCCCCCCGCGGTCTTCGATCTCGACGAGCTCGCCGATCCCATCACCATCGACACGGCGGGGGAGGGGCCGATCAGCATCCTCGTCTGGACCGAGGGGCTGCTTGCGGAGAGGATCCCTCCGCCCTTCGACGACAACCTCCGCGTGCGGCGGCGGTGGCTCGACGCGGATGGCGAGGAGGTCGATCCCGGCGCCCTCTCGGTGGGGGACCTGGTGCTCGTCGAGGTGACCCTGAGCGCCCCCGGGCTGCCCGCGCACGAGCGGGTGGACAACGTGGCCGTGGTCGACGCCCTGCCGGGAGGCTTCGAGGTCGAGAATCCACGGCTCGCCACCTCGGTCGTCGTGGGGAGCCCGACCTCGTATCGCGCGGACCGCACGGAGTTCCTCGACGACCGCGTGGTCGTCTTCACCTCGGTCTCCCGGGACGCGCGCACGTTCGTCTACGCCCTGCGCGCGGTGACCGCCGGCGAGTTCGTCGTGCCTCCGATCCAGGCCTCCTCGATGTACGACCCAGGTCTCGCCTCCCTCCACGGGGGCGGAGCGCTCGCGAGGATCGCGCGGTGAGGCGCCTGGAGCGGTGGATCCGGCGGCTCGGGCGGACGACGCTCGTCTCGCTGCTCGCCGCCCTCGGGGGCTTCGCGGTGGCGGACGCGCTCTATCCCTTCCCCCAGGAGTTGCTCGAGCGAAGGCCGGTCAGCCCGGAGGTGCTCGATCGCCACGGGCGGATGCTCTTCACGCGGACCGCGTCCGACGAGCAGTGGCGCCGACCGATCCCCCTCGAGGAAACCGGATCGTGGCTGGCGAAGGCGACGATCGCCGTCGAGGACCGGCGCTTCCGGGAGCACCGGGGGGTCGATCCCCTCGCCGCGGGACGGGCCGTCGGCCAGCTCGTCTCCTCCGGGCGGGTCGTCTCCGGGGCGAGCACGATCACCATGCAGGTCTGCCGGATGATGGAGCCGCGCTCCCGGACCCTCACGACCAAGGCGATCGAGGCCTTCCGCGCCCTGCAACTCGAGCGACGGCGCACGAAGGACGAGATCCTCGAGCTGTACCTGAACCTCGCGCCCTACGGCGGGAACTTCCGAGGCGTGGAGTGCGCGGCGCGGCGGTGGTTCGGGAAGGCGGCGGCGGATCTCTCCCTCGAGGAGGCCGCCCTGCTCGCGGGCCTGCCCCAGTCCCCGACGCGCCTGCGCCCCGACCGCCACCCCGAAGCCGCTCGCGCGCGCCGCGACCACGTGCTCGCGCGGATGCTCGAGGAGGGATTCGTCGACGAGGAGCAATACGAGCGCGCCCGCTCCGCTCCCCTCGTCCTCGAGCCGACCCCGCGACGACGGATCGCGAGCCACGCCGCGCTCCTGGCCCTCGCCCGGCGCGCGAGCGGGGGACGCACCACGATCGACCTCGACGTGCAGCGCGAGCTCGAGCGGCTCGCCGCGGATCACCTGCGCGACCTGCCCGCCGAGAGCGATCTCGCCGCGGTCGTGATCGACGTGGCGCGGGCCGAGATCGTGGCCCTGCTCGGCTCCGCGGATCTCGACGATCCCCTCGACGGCCAGGTGAACGGCGCCCTCGCGCTCCGCAGCTCGGGCTCCACCCTCAAGCCCTTCGTCTTCGCCGCGGCTCTCGACTCCCTCCGGCTCGAGCCCGACTCCGTCATCGACGACGCGCCGATCGAGCTGGCGGGCTGGACCCCGGAGAACTTCGACGGGAGCTTCGACGGGGAGGTGGGGGTCGAGGAGGCCCTGCGCCGCTCCCTGAACGTGCCCGCCCTGCGCGTCGCCGTGCGCACCGGCCTGCACCGCTGCCTCGGGGTGATGGAGGGGTGTGGGCTGCGCTTCCCGCGCGGGGTCCTGAGCCGGAGTGGGCTGGCCCTGGTCACCGGGGCGACCGAGGTGGCCCTGCTCGACCTGACGAACGCCTACGCCACCCTCGCCCGCGATGGGGTGCACCGGCCCGCGAAGATCTTTCCCGACGATCCGTCGCCCGAGCGGCGCGTCCTGACCGGGACGACCTGTCGGATCCTGGGCGACATCCTCGCGAGCGGAGACCGGCCGGCCTTCTCGAGCAAGACCGGGACGAGCTCCGCGCACCGCGACGCCTGGGCCGTCGGATGGGACGGGACCCTGGCGATCGGGGTCTGGATCGGCCGTTTCGGAGGCTCCGGCCACGTTTCCTACACCGGTCGGGAGGCCGCGGAGCCCCTGCTGCGGCGGCTCTTCTCCACCCTGCCCCCCCTCGCGGTCGCGGCGACCGGGACCTGAATCCGGGACCTCGCGGGGGGAAGCGGGTTTTCGTCGGTTCCCGCTCGACTCCCCGGGGGGGTGGTCGACAACGAGTGCAGACGATCCTGTCCCTTCCCAACCGACCGGGTCGTCCCGCCATGAAGATCGACTCCACAAGCGGTCGGTCCGGTCTCGACCCGCTCCCCAGGGCCAGGACCACCAACTCCGGCCGCGCTCTCCCGGGCTCCACGGAATCCGGAAGCGTCCCCACCCATTCCGCCTCGCACGGGGAGATACCCCGCAACGTCCCCCCGAAGACCTCCGCGCGCACCTCACCGCAACGTTCCCTCGACTTCGTGGCCATGGTCAAGAAGCTGATGGGCAGCGCCGAGCTGGAACCGTCCTCCGGGGCGGCCAGGAAGTCCTCGCGTCACGTGGACGTCTCCGGATAGTGCGAGACGGCGGCTCGCGATGCCGTGCCGCGACCATCAGCGGCCCTTCGGGGCCGCGACGAATCCTCTCCGACTCGCGCGACCCCGTCCGGGGGGCGGGCGGAGTCGAGGAGGAATCGGCGCTCCCCCCTCGGGGAGGGGGGATGGGGGCTCCGGGGTTACAGGCGGCGCGCCGCGGGATACCCTCGGGAGAGCTTCCCCCGGTGGGATCGGCACGGACAGGAGGTCGCGGTGTGAATCCTCGATGGCTCGCGGTGGTGATCGCGGCGCTGCTGGCGCTGAGCGCGGTTCTCCTGGGCACGCTGGCCTTCGTCGGGAACGGCCCGGAGGCCACCGGGGCCCGGACCGCGTCTCCCCCGGAGGAGGTCCTTCCGCCGCCCCCCTCCCTCGGATCGATCGACGAGGGCGTGACCGAGGCGGAATCCCGATCGGTCGTGGCTCTCGGGCAGGAGGGGGCTTCCTCCCCGTGGAACGAGGCGTCGATCCTCCGCGTGACGGACGAGGAAGGAGCGCCGGTGCCCGACGCCCGTGTGGCTCTCGAGGACACGCGCGACGAGCTGCGCACCGGGGAAGACGGCACGGTGCTGCTCGGGGAAGGGCTGCGCGTGCCGCAGGCGGGGCTCGTGTGTTCCCCCGGCTTCCGGCTGGGCGGATTCGACGTGCGAAGGGGCGTGACGGACGTGGTCCTCGAGGCGGATCCCGGGACTCCGGTCCGGGTGATCTGGCGGGACACGCACGAGCCGATCCCCGAGGCGAGGATCGTCCTCCGCTTCTTCCGGCACGACTGGCCGGACGGCGCCTCCCGCCTCCTGCGGACCACGTACCTCACGGACGAGTCGGGTGAGGCGCTCCTGCGGCTTCCCACCGCGAGCCTCGAGACGGGCCTCGAGATCGAGGTCCCCGACGGACCGCGTCTGTTCCTGACCCCCGAGTCGTTCCGGCTGTGCGTCGACTCGTGGGTGCGGAGGCCGACTCTGCTTCCCGTCGATCGACGCTCGCCCCGACATCGCATCGCGTTCCGGGGCCCGGACGGCCAACCGCTCGTGCACGCGCCGGTGGAGTACGAGATCCGGGGCACCCGGTACCGCGGGACCACCGACGGTCGGGGAGAGATGGAGCTCCACGTCGCGCTCCCTCCCTGGCAGGGCTACCTCGGCGACACCGAGCTTCGGCCCCGCCTCTTCGTCGAGCTGGGCGAGGATCGCTACTGGATCGACCGGGGGTGCGTCCTCGAATGGAAGACCGCGTCGATCCCCACGGTGCACGCGAACCACGCCCCCTTTCCGGTGCGCGTGGGGGGAGGGGATCCGACCGCGTACGACGTCGCCTCGGTCCAGATGGAGGAGAGGGTGGTACGGAGAGCGCTCGATCGCGACCTGGAGCCCGCGCAGGGCTTTCCGTCCGACCCGGAGGAGCTCGTCTGGCTCCCGGTGGGCGCCCCCGGATCCCTCCTCGTCGATCGGGGATGGCAGGCGGACTCGACGGTGGTCCTGCTCCGCCATCGAGCGAGCGGCCTCCTGATGGACTGGGCGGTGGCGAAGCGCGACGGGGAGGAGGCATTGCTCGAAGCGAAGGCGGTGCGCAGCATCACGCTCGAGAACGCGGATCCCACCGTCCGAGCCGGCTGGATCCTGCGGCTGTCCCCGTGCAGCGAGGGGGGGATGGTGGAGGACGACGGCTACGGAAAGCGCGTCCACGAGGTGGAGCTCGCCTCTCTCCCGGTGACCCTCGAGGTGCCGGCCGGCTTCTATCTGCCCTCCCTGAGGCCCTACCCGAGGACCCGGCGGCTGGCGATCATCGACGCCACGGAGTCGGACGCGCGGTTCCTCCTCGACCTCGGGCCCGCCCGGCTCGTGCGCGGCATCGTCCGGGGACAGCTCTCCGGTCCCCTGGCGAACGTCGGGGTCACCGCCCGCGGCGGTGGGCCGAGCCAGGACGTGGCGAGGACGAGGACCGACTCCGGGGGCCGCTTCGAGCTCCGCCTCGTCGGGGAGGGGGAGGTCTCCCTCCGCACCCGCTGGAACGACTGGGGCCGGAGCCGCAACCGGGAGCAGCGCGAGGCCGTCGCCTCCGCGGCGAAGGAGTGGGTGGAGATCGTGCGGCCGGAGGCGCGCCTCCTCGTGACGGATTCCGCGACGGACCTCCTGGCGGGGCTGGGGACCGTCAACGTGTATGACGGGGATGGGAGAGGACAACGGCGGCTGGCCTATCGGAAGCTCGCGGCGGGGGAGACCTGGGAGGTCATCGTTCCCCCCGGCGTGATCCAGGTCAGAAAGCGCATCCCCGGGGGCGAGGTGTTCGAAGACAGCCTCGAGCTCGCCGCGGGCGAAGAGGGATCGATCACCATGGCCACGATCGACGCCTCTCCCCTGAAGATCCACTTCCTCCACGAAGAGCGCATCTGGTACGACCTCGAGCTGCAGCTCCTGGACGAGGCGGAGGACGAGGTCTTCGAGAACACCATCGGCTTCCTCGAGCCCCCTCCCAAGGGAACGGGCCCGAAGGAGACGAGGATGTGGTTCGCCGCTCCCCCCGGCGAATGGCAGCTTCGCCTGACGGGAACGACGTACATCCAGAGCGGCCAGGACGAGTTCGACGCGATGTACGACGATCAGCCGTACTCTTGGACCGGCCGCGTCTCGTGCGAGGAGAACCGGATCGAGGCGATCACCGTGACCCTGGCGCCCTTCTGACCGTCAGCGACCGGTAGAGGGATCGGCGGGCCTGCTCGAGGAGCCGGCGCTTCGAGACGCCCAGCCCGAGCTGCCGGCGGCGCTCGGGGTAGAGCAGGTGGAGCCGCAGGACCTCGAGCACCGAGACCAGGCCGAAGCGCACGGCCAGGACGGGATCCTCGGCGGTGATCTCGTCTCGACAGGCGAGCAGGAACTCGTACCACGGCGCGTAGGCGTGGGCGCCGGAGCCGTCCTCGTAGAGGGTCGAGTCCCCGCCCCGCCGGCGCAGCTCCACGTCCACGGCCCGGATGAGCCCGCGGCGCTCGGAGTAGACGCGATACGCGAGCTCCACGACGGCCTCGACGCGCTCCTCGAGACCCACGCCCTCCCAGTCCTCCTCGCCGAGGTGCTCGCGCACCGTGGCCTCGAGCTCGTCGGTGAACCGGAGCAGGAGGCCGCGCAGGAGCTGGTCCTTGTCCTCGAAGTAGTTGTAGAAGGAGCCCACCGCGCAGCCCGCCGCCTCGGTGATGTCGCGGATGCCGAGGGCGTCGAGCGAGCGCTCCTCGAGGAGCTCCTCGGTGGCGTCCAGGAGGCGCTGCAGGGTGCGGCGGCTGCGCTCCTGGCGGGGGCGGATCCAGGGGATCGAGTGGGGAGGACGGGAATTCATCCAGGGGCATCATGGGAAATATGAACAAAGGTTCAATATCCCTTCTCGATCCCGTATCGTCGATCCTCCCCCGCACCCTCTCGCCGAGGATCCTCACCACTCGGAACCCATGCTCATCCTCCGCGACCTGGTGAAGGTCTACCCCGGCCCCGTGGCCGCCCTGCAGGGAGTCGACCTCGACGTCTCCGAGGGCATGTTCGGGCTGCTCGGCCCCAACGGCGCCGGCAAGTCCACCCTGATGCGGATCATCGCGGGGCTGCTCGAGCCCACCTCGGGGCGGATCACGCTCGACGGCGTCGACACCCTCGCCGATCCCGGCTCGATCCGCGACCGGCTCGGCTACCTGCCCCAGGACTTCGGCTTCTATCCGCACCTCACGGGGCGCGACATGCTGATGCACCTGCTCCGGCTGAAGGGCGTCTCCGCGCCGGGCGGCGTGCGCAAGCTCGCCGACGCGCTCCTGGACCGCGTGCACCTGGGCTTCGCCGCGAAGCGCAAGGTCCGGGGGTACTCCGGAGGCATGCGGCAGCGGCTCGGGGTGGCCCAGGCAATTGCCGGGGATCCGCGGCTGATCATCGTGGACGAGCCGACGGCGGGGCTCGATCCGGAGGAGCGCCTGCGCTTCTACCACCTGCTCGCGGATCTCGCGGGCGAGCGCATCGTGCTGCTGTCCACGCATATCGTCGAGGACGTCGCCGTGCTCTGCCCCCGCTTCGGCGTGCTGCGCGAGGGCCGCCTGATCGCCCGCACCAGCCCCGCGGAGGCGCGCGCGCGTATCGACGGCGCGATGTACGAGGGCGTGGTGGACGCGCCGAGCCGCGAGGAGATCGAGGCGAGCTTCACCGTGACCCAGGCCCTCCTGTTCGAGGGGGCGTTCCGGATGCGCATCCACGCTCCGGGCGGCGGCGTGCCCCCGGAGTTCCGGGAGAGCACCGCCACCCTCGAGGACGCCTACCTCGTGCTCATGCGCTCCAATGGGGATTCGACGGGCGAGGGCGCGGCGGCGATGGCCGAGGCCTCGTCATGAGCCTGCGTCGAACCTGGCACGTCGCCCGGCTCGACCTCGTCCAGTGCGTGCGGCGTCCGCTGTACTGGATCTGGCTCGCGGTGATGGTGAGCGTCGTACTGCTCTTCTGCCACGGCTCCGTCGGGCTCTCGATGAGCGAGCGGGCCTCGGGCGGCGAGCGCGCCTGGGTCAACTCGGAGTTCGCGCTGGCGGACATCTTCGCCGTCGAGATGCTCATGGTGTACGCGTTCTTCGTGTCCATCGCCGCGGGGCTCGCGGTGATCCGGGACGAGGAGCACGAGGTGCTGGAGATCCTGCACGGCACTCCCCTGCGACCGGTGGAGTATGTGCTCGGCAAATTCCTCGCGGTCTTCGCGAGCGTGCTCGCGTTGCTGGTGATCCACGTCGCCCTGACGATGGCCGCGTTCCACGTATTCGACCTGCCCGAGACGTCGGAGATCGTCGGGCCGTTCGCGCTCGGGAGCTACGTGAAGCCGCTCCTGGTCTTCGTCCTGCCCTTCCTGGTCTTCGTCACCGGTTTCTCGTTCTGGATCGGGGAGAGGACGCGGCGCCCGATCCTCGTCTTCGCCCTGCCCATCGTGTTGCTCGGCTTCTGCGGGCTCTTCCTGTGGAAGTGGTCCCCGGACCGGCTCGATCCGACGGTGAGCGAGATCCTGGGCTTCATCGACCCCTTCGGCCGCCGCTGGCTCAAGCTCGGGTTCATCAAGATCGACCGCGGCGCCGAGTTCTACAACCTCCAGACGATCCCCCTCGAGCTCCCCTTCCTCCTCAGCCGCCTGGCCTTCGTCGGGGCGGGGATCGGGCTCGTGTGGTCCTCCGTCCGCTCCTTCCGCCGCGATCCCCTCGGCCGACGCGAGCGGCGCCGGCGGCCCGAGACTCCGGCCGTCGAGACTCCCGAGCCCGCGTCCGACGCTCCCGCGACGGTGGGGGACCTGTGCATGGAGACGCGGCGCCCCGGCTTCCTGCGCGGCGCCGTCGAGGTGACCCGCGCGGAGCTGATCGAGCTGCGGACCGCTCCCGGCCTGTATCTGTTCGTTCCCTTGATCCTCCTCATGGTCGGGATCACCGCGTTCGCCACCGAGGATCGGTTCGAGAACCGCCCGCTCCTGACCTCGGGCGTCGTCGCCACGAACACCGCGGGGATGCTGGTGGCGGTCCTCATCCTGCTGCTGCTGTTCTACACGGTGGAGTCGCTGCGGCGCGAGCGGGCCCGGAAGCTCGACGGGATCTACTACGCGGCGCCGGTGTCCACGGGAGCGCTGCTGCTCGGCAAGACGGTGGCGAACATGGCGGTGGCCGTCGTCGCGATGCTCGCGTCCCTGGCGATCTGCTGCGTCGTCATCGCGGTGCAGTCGTCGGCCGCCATCGAGCTCTGGCCCTTCGCGCTCGTCTGGGGAGGGATCCTGCTGCCCACGTTCCTCGTCTGGTGCGGGTTCGTCAGCGTGCTGTACGCCTTCGTGCGAAACCGGTACGCGACCTACGGCCTGGCGCTGGGGGCGTTGCTGCTCTCGCTCTGGCTGGACGGGCAGGGGTACGTCACGTGGGCCGGGAACTGGGCGTTGTGGGGCGTGCTCGAGTGGAGCGACATCGGAACCTTCGAGCTGATCCGCCGCGAGCTGCTCCTGAACCGGATCGAGATGCTCGGCCTGGCCGTCCTCTTCCTGGTCCTCGCCGCGCGGGTCTTCCCTCGTCGCGACTTCGACGGCGTCGGCGTCCTGCGGCGGCTGCGGCCCCACGCCCTCCTGCGGACGGGGCTTCGCCTCCTGCCGGTGGTCGCCGTGCCCGCGGGGCTCGCGGTCTGGCTCCAGGCGTCGATCGCCGCCGGCTTCGAGGGGAGCGAGATCGAGCATCTCGCCGAGGAGTACTGGCGCCGCAACGTCGAGACGTGGGCCGACGCCGACGTGCCCGACGTCACGGACGTCGACGTGGAGATGATCCTCGATCCCCCCGCGGGCTACTTCCACGTGCTCGGCACCTACCGGCTCGTCAACCGGGGCGAGGAGGCTCTGACGAGCTTCCCGGTGACGGGCTATCGCGCGTGGTCCGATCTCGCGTGGACCCTGGACGGAGAGTCTCACGAGCCCGAGGAGAGCTCGATGCTCTTCGTGTTCACTCCGCCGGAGCCCTTGGCCCCGAACGAGGAGGTCCTCCTGGGCTTCGAGTACGACGGTCACTGGCCCGACGGACCCACGCGCAACGGCGGCAGCCTGTGGGAGTTCATCCTCCCCTCGGGCGTGGTCCTGACGAGCCGCAACCCCGCCGTCTTCCCCTGGGTCGGATTCATGGAGGGGATCGGGGTCGACGAGGACAACCGTCCAGATCCTCGCGACTGGCCCGAGGGCTTCCACGAGGGGATCACGCCGGCGGTGGACGGGTGCCGCTCGACGATGAACGTGCGGATGGAGGTGAGCGCGCCCGAGGAGTACACCGTCAACTGCGTGGGCCGTCTCGAGGACGAGCACGTCGAGGCCGGGCGCCGCGTGGTCGAGTGGGCCACCGAATATCCGGTCCGTTCGTTCAACGTGATCGCCGGCCGCTGGAACGTCGAGCGGGGGGAGGGGACGGCCGTCTTCTTCCATCCCGAGCACCGCTTCAACGTCGACGAGATCCTCCGCGCCCTCGATGCGGCGCGCCTGCACTACTCGGAGTGGTTCCATCCCTATCCCTGGGAGGAGCTGCGCGTCTCGGAGTTCCCCGCGATCGCGCGCTACGCCCAGGGCATCTCCACGAACATCTCCTTCTCCGAGTCGATCGGTTTCCTCTCCGATCCCGACGCCGAGCCGAACGCGCCCTTCACCGTCGCCGCGCACGAGGCGGCGCACCAGTGGTGGGGCGGCCTCGTCACCCCGGGCAAGGGGCCGGGGGGGGTCGTCCTCTCCGAGGGCATGGCCCACTTCTCGGCGATGCTCCTGTGCGAGGAGATCGACGGCCTCGCGGCGCGGATCGCGTTCGCGAGGTTCATCGAGAGCTCCTATGCCGAGAACCGCCGGGTGGACGCCGAGGTGCCGATCGTCTGGCTCGATGGTTCACGCGACGGCGACAAGGCGGTCATGTACGATCGGGGCGGCTGGGTCGCCTGGATGATGCTGAACGAGCTGGGCCGCGAGCGGATGTTCGACGGCCTGCGCGCGTTTGCGAGCCGCTACCACGGCAATCCGGATCACCCCGTCCTGTTCGACTTCGTCGAGCACATGAGGGACTTCGCCGACGACGTAGAGAGCTACGACGATTTCGTCGACCAGTGGTACCGCGACGTCGTGATCCCCGAGTACGTGCTCGAGGACGTCGAGCGGCGCGAGCTCGCCGACGGCTCGGGCTGGGAGGTCACTCTCCTCCTCCGCAACGCCGGCACCGGCCGCGTCGAGGTCCAGGTCGCCGCCTCGGCCGGCGAGCGGTTCGACGCCGACTCCGCGGTATCCCCGGACTACCGCGAATCCCGAGTCTCGGTCATCCTGGGCGCCGACGAGGAGCGCAAGCTCACGATCTCCTGCGACTTCGAGCCCGAGCGCGTCCTCGTCGACCCGGACGCCCTCGTCCTGCAGCTGAACCGGAAGAAGGCGGTGCACGCGTTCTGAGAGGCCACTGACGAGCACGGAAACGGCGGCGGAGCCGAGCGCCACGGCTCGCCGTGTATCGCGGGGACGATCCGGGAGCAGGAGGAGGGTCCCGGATAAGGGAGATTCGACGGGAGCGATGCGTAGCGGCAGGATCCGGACGGCTCGGAACGTCGGAAGGGGGGGCAGGTGGTGGGCTGCCGACCATGGGCGTAGTATGGGGGCGCCGCTTGGTTTATCCGTCAAAAACGCGGGGCTGTGCGATGTATCTAGTGGTCAAGAGGAAGGTCGGGAGGAAGATCCGAACACTGGGATTCCTGAGCAGCGTGCTCGCTCTTGCTGCCGCGTGTGCAGATCAATGCGAGAGCTGTGCGCGGCTACGGAACCAGGCGGCGGCATTGCGGGAACAAGTGCGGGAGTTGCAGGAGGAAGAGGCCGAACTCCGGGCTAGGGTCGATGAATTCGAACATGGTCCCGCTAGACTGCTGGCTTCCGCCGAGGCATGGGCAGCAGCGGGCGAGCTTGAAGCGGCGAGGGAACAGCTAGAGGATCTCCTAGTGCGTCATCCTGAGTCTGCCGAGTCACAGGATGGGCGGGCACTGCTTGCAGATGTTGATCGGCAGTTGGCTGCGATTAAGGAAGAGCTGGAGAAAGAACGTGCCCTGAAGGCAGAAAAGGAAAAACGAGACTTCGAACGAGCCACGGGTAGGCTAACGTCGGAGCTAGACGAGTTCACTGGTATCACTTGGCTTCGACACCCAGCGGTGCCCAAGATCAAGACTTCGGTAGCTGCTTACTTCGGAACACGAGACGGTTCGGCAGCCGACTTCCCTTTGCGCTTCAGCTTCCACTACTGGAGTGAGCGTTCGCTCTTCGTGGAATCTCTGTCCATCAAGGTGGACGACGAAAACTTCCGGTTGAACGACCTGGACTTCAGTCGAGAAGTTGTTCGAACCAAAGTCTGGGAGTGGACAGACGAACCCGTCCGAGACTACGAGATGCTTGCGGCTATGCTGTCGGCGAAGAAGGTCACGATTCGCATTCATGGGGCCACTTTCCACGAAGACTTCGTTGTGCCGGAAGGGCAGCTTAGAGCTATGCGTGAGGTCCGTACTGCGTGGCTCGGCCTCGGCGGTCAACCAGGGGCAAAGTAGGAGAAAGATACCCGATACCCAGCCCGCGCAATCTCCGCCGCATTCAAGCCCGTGCTGTCTGCAAACTGGGCCTGCGAATACGGTGTCAGGCAGATTCCTCCCCCCCTCGCCATGCTCCGTCTTCCCTGCAATCAGAAGGACCATTCACAGGGCGATGCGTTGAGCGTGAGGGGGGAAGAACGTGCCTGACGCTGTATTCCTCGCGAGGATCGCCTTCGCGAGGTTCATCGAGAGCTCCTACACCGAGAACCGCCGGGTGGACGCCGAGGTGCCGATCGTCTGGCTCGACGGTTCACGCGACGGCGAAAAGGCGGTCATGTACGACCGGGGCGGCTGGGTCGCCTGGATGATGCTGAACGAGCTGGGCCGCGAGCGGATGTTCGACGGCCTGCGCGCGTTTGCGAGCCGCTACCACGGCAATCCGGATCACCCCGTCCTGTTCGACTTCGTCGAGCACATGAGGGGCTACGCCGCCGACGTCGACAGCTACGACGACTTCGTGAGCCAGTGGTACCGCGACGTCGTGGTTCCCGAGTACGTGCTCGAGGACGTCGAGCGGCGCGAGCGCGACGACGACTCGGGCTGAGAGGTCACTCTCCTCGTCCGCAACGCCGGCACCGGCCGCGTCGAGGTCCAGGTCGCCGCCACGGCCGGCGACCGGTTCGACGCCGACTCCGCCGGGTCCGTGGACTATCGCGAGTCCCGTGTCCGCGTCACCCTGGGCGCGGACGAGGAGCGGGAGCTCACGATCTCCTGCGACTTCGAGCCCGAGCGCGTCCTCGTCGACCCGGACGCTCTCGTCCTGCAGCTGAACCGGAAGAAGGCGGTGCACGCGTTCTGACTCGCGCCGTGGCGCCCGCGTCTCACTCCGACACGGGGGAGAGCGGATCCGCGTCCGTCCCTTCGTCGCGGAGACCGTGGGCGACGAGGTTCAGGATCCAGAGGGTGAGCAGGCCGGCGATCGCGCCCGCCAGGACTCCCCACAGGGCGCCGGCCAGGATCCAGCCGCCCGCTCCGATGGCGAACCCGACGATCAGCCCGACGATTCCCGAGACGGAGCGCAGCAGCCACTCGGGTCCGCTTCGGTACCGGAGCTTCCTCCAGCCCGCGTACCCGCTCCGGATGTCGGAGGCGACCAGCACCGGCACGAGGAGAATCCCGAGGGCGAGCGCCGGCGTCAGCAGGATGGCGAGGGCCGCGCACTCGAGAGCATAAAACGTCCCGCCCTCCATCCAGGCCGTGCGAATCACGTAGTACCAGATGACCGGGATCGCGATCATCAGGAAGAGGCCGCCCAGGAGGTAGAGCATGATGCACGGGATCAGGACGATTCCCGAGACGGCGTCGCTGTCGATCCTGACGTCGACCACGTAGTACGACGCTCCCGCCACGACGGCGCCGAGCACCACGTTCAGCGCGGCTCGTCGCCACGCGAGCATCCGACGCAAGAGATTCTCGCAAGTCGTGTCGTCCATCCGAACCTCCCTGCACCGGCCTCACCGGTGTCGACACTCCAGCTCCGACGATACCCCAAGGGCCCACTTCTCACCAGTCTCGCGTCGATCGCGAGAGCGGCCCTCCCGCGGCTACCAGATGCGGATCTGGTCGCCCCACCGGGCGGAAACGCCGTCCGCCGCGCTCCGCAGGTGCGCCGCGTGCCGCTCCTGGCCCGCGAGCAGGAAGAGCACGGAGGGCGTGACGAAGGCCCTCACGAGCGCGGGGGAGGTGTGCCTCTCGAGCTCCGCGGCGAGTCGGGGCACGTACTCCTCGCGCCGGACGCGGGGGATGTGCTGGTAGATCAGCAGCGAGACGCCCGCGCTCCAGAGCATCTCGATCTCGCTCCAGTACACGTACTTCGAGGAATCGCTACGCCCCGGCGGTCGCGACTTCACCTCGATCCCGTTGTCGGGATCCAGGAACACGAGGTCGCGATCGCCGGCCGCGTCGCGCAGTCCATCCACCCAGCGCCTCCGTCCCGGCGCGTCGTCGGGGACGAGCTCGGAGAAGTAGGTCGCGCTCGGAATCAGATCCGTCCCCTCGATCTGCCCCACGCCGCGGTCCGCCCGATCGGAGAGGAATCCGGCCAGGGCCCGATACAGCTCGGGGTCGAAGCGCTCCCATCGACCGGGCTGCTCCAGGTACGAGGTCAGCCGTCCGTCGGAGCGCTCGTCCCCCGGCGTCAGCATCCAGGCCACGAGCATACGGAGCGGCGAATCCGCCTGCAGGATCCGAAGCAGCCCGTACTTGCGGTAGTCGTTGACGTCCCCGAAGTACTGGTCCTTCATCGCCCCATGATACGGAGCCGCGCGATACGGAGCCGCGGCTCGTATGGTTCAATAGGGCGGAACCGTCGCCCAGCCGCACCCTGGGGTCGCGGCGGTGAATCCGAGGAGGGCGAAGCGAAGTCATGAAGATCACCAAGGCCGTGGTCACCGCGGCGGCGAAGGATCAGCGGTCGCTGCCGTTGCAGACGCTGGTCGATCGCGACGGGAAGCAGAAGGCGGCGCTGGAGATCATCGTCGAGGAGGCGATCATCGGCGGGATCGAGGAGGTCGCCGTCGTGGTCCACCCCGGCGACGAGGCCACCTACGCGCAGGCCCTGGGCGAGCTCTCGGGGCGCGTCGAGTTCGTGGAGCAGCGCACCGCGCGCGGCTACGGGCACGCTCTGCTCTGCGCGCGCGAGTTCGTGGGGGCCGAGCCCTTCCTCCACATGGTCAGCGACCACCTCTGCGTCAGCGGCGAGTCGCGGCGCTGCGTCCAGCAGCTCGTGCAGATCGCGGAGGCCGAGGCCTGCGCGGTGTCCGCCGTGCAGCCGACCCGCGAGAGCACCCTTCCCCTCTACGGCGCGGTGGGGGGGAGGCCCGTGCGGGGCAGCTCGGACCTCTACGAGATCGACACGGTGCACGAGAAGCCCACGCCAACCCTCGCCGAGCAGGAGCTCATCGTGCCCGGGCTGCGCGCGGGGCACTACCTGTGCTTCTTCGGCATGCACGTCCTGTCCCCGCAGATCATGGAGATCCTCGGGCGGTACCTCGCCGACGCGCCCGAGGGCGATCCCATCCAGCTCTCTCCCGCCCTCACCGAGCTGGCCGGCCGCGAGCGCTATCTCGCCTTCGAGATCAACGGGCAGCGCTACAACATCGGTGTGCAGTACGGGCTGTTCCTCGCCCAGCTCGCCCTGATCATGAAGGGGCGCGACCGCGACGAGGTGCTCGCCCAGATGGTCGAGCTGCTGGCCACCCGGGAGCGGCAAGCCTGATCGCGCGATGAACGCCGCCCAGCTCATCGAGATCATCACCTCCGCGGATCCCGAGGTCCGCGACACCTCCCTGGACTCCGTGTGTCGCGACGCCACGCTCGCCGAGCTCGTCACCGCGTGCGGCGAGCTGGACGCCTTCTGGCGCGCGAACGACAACCTCTACGAGCGCGTCCGGGCGCTCTTCTTCCTCTACGCGATCCACCGGTTCCACGTCCCGCCCCGGCTGCGAGGAGACGGCCGCGACCACGTCCCCTACGAGGGCTTCCTCCACCTGCTCTCCCGGCGCTTCGAGGAGGCCATCGACGTCTTCCTCTCCGCGCAGGGCAACGGAGGCGCCAGCGACGCGATCTCGAGCGCCCTCGCCGCCGCGTACCACCACCTCGGCTTCCAGACCCTCGCCGACCAGGTGCGTCGCAGCGTGCGGTCCGTGGCCGGCAACCAGTGGATGTTCCGCATCGGCCATCCCGCCGACCAGCCCCTGCGCGTGCGGCCCGAGCTCCGCGCGCCGCACGCCGAGTCGGGCGCGTTCCCCGTGCTGAGCGAGCACACGCCGGTTCGCATGGACCTGTCGCACAGCGCGTGGAGCGACATCTTCTTCCTGGGGATGGACTTCCCGGAGGGCGCGCGCGTGCTCAACGTCTCGATCGACCTCGCGGTGCGCGGGCGAGACGCGGCGCCACGGCCGCCGGTCAACGCCTACTTCCGGGTGATCGACGAGCCCGTCCTGCGCCTCGCGAGCATCGACCTGGGCGACCACGCCGACGTCACGAGCCTCGCCGAGGTCTTCGACTTCGCCAAGGACTACCTCGGGCTGCTCAAGGCCGCGGTCATCGCGGCGGGCATCGTCCCTCCGGGCATGGAGGGATCCGAGCAGAGCCTCGCCGACCTGCTCGCGCGCATGGTGGGGCCGGGCCACGGCATCGAGCTCGTCAGCCACGTGAACGACATCCCCAAGGGCTCGCGCCTCGCCGTCTCCACGAACCTGCTCGCCTGCCTGATCGCGGTGTGCATGCGGGCCACGGGACAGACGGCTGCCCTGGACGGCACCCTCCAGGAGAAGGAGCGCCGCCTCGTCGCCGCCCGCGCGATCCTCGGCGAGTGGCTCGCCGGCTCCGGCGGGGGGTGGCAGGACTCCGGAGGCCTGTGGCCAGGGATGAAGCTGATCCAGGGCGAGCTGGCCCTTCCCGGAGACGTCGAGCACGGGATCAGCCGCGGGCGCCTGCTCCCGTCCCACCACCTGTTCACCGAGCGCGACGCCTCGCCCGAGGCGCGACGCCGGCTGCAGGACAGCCTCGTCCTCGTGCACGGCGGTATGGCCCAGGACGTCGGTCCGATCCTGGAGATGGTCACCGAGAAGTACCTCCTGCGCGGCGAGGCCGAGTGGCAAGGCCGGAGGCAAGCGATGCGCGTGCTCGACCGCATCCTCGAGGCCTTGCGCGCGGAGGACGTCCGATCCATCGGCGAGCAGACGACGCACAACTTCCGCGAGCCCATCCAGGCCATCATCCCCTGGGCGAGCAACCTCTACACCGAGACCCTGATCGACGAGGTGCGCGCCGAGTTCGGAGAGAGCTTCTGGGGCTTCTGGATGCTCGGCGGGATGTCCGGGGGCGGCATGGGCTTCATCTTCGCGCCGGAGATCCGCGAGGCGGCCCAGGACACGCTCGGGCGAATCATGAGCGAGACGAAGACCGAGCTCCAGCACGCGCTCCCCTTCGCCATCGATCCCGTCGTGTACGACTTCGCGATCAACGAGAACGGTACGGTCGCCCATCTCACGCGGGGGCGCGACGCGCTGTTGCCACCGGGCTACTACGCGATGATGGTGCCCGTCTGGGTGCGCCGGGACACGAAGGCCCTCTCCCCGGCGCGGCGCAACGAGCTCGAGGCCTTCGGCGGGGCGAGCCGCGATCGCTCCTCCTACGGCGAGATGGTCGAGGTCGTCTTCGACAACCTCGTGCCCCGGACCGCCGCGGAGACCGAGGATCGCCGCTCGCTGGCCAGCTTGCTCGACCAGCACGGCTTCGATCCCGACCAGCAGGAGTCGATCCGCGCGGACCTCCGCGGCGGGCGGCTCGGTCTGGCCCAGAACCGGCTGCCGATCACGACCCACATCGAGGACGTGGCGGAGGACGACGTCACCGACGCGACGCACGGGCTCGACGAAGGGCTCCGCGAGCGGGGCCTCGAGCTCCTCGCCGACGGACAGGTCGCCGTCGTGACCCTGGCCGCGGGCACGGGCAGCCGGTGGACGCAGGGCGCGGGCGTGGTGAAGGCGCTCCACCCCTTCTGCCGGCTGCGCGGTCGGCACCGCGGCTTCCTCGAGGTGCACCTCGCGAAGAGCCGGCGCATCGGCGCGCAGTGCGGCACGCCTCTGCCCCACGTGGTCACCACGAGCTACCTGACCCACGAGCCGATCGCGCAGTGGCTGCGCGCGGTCGACGACTTCGGCTATCCCGGGCCGCTACGCCTGTCGCCGGGGCGCGCGGTGGGGCTGCGGATGATCCCGATGGTGCGGGACCTGCGTTTCGCGTGGGAGGAGATGCCCCAGCAGCTCCTCGACGAGCAGGCGCAGAAGGTGCTCGAGAGCCTGCACGCCGCGCTGATCGCGTGGGCGGAGTCGTCGGGAGAGGGCTCGGACTACACGGACAACCTGCCCTTGCAGTGCCTGCATCCCGTGGGGCACTGGTACGAGGTGCCGAACCTGCTGCGCAACGGGGTGCTGGCGGATCTGCTCGACGAGCGGCCGGCGCTGCGCACGCTGATGCTCCACAACGTCGACACGGTGGGGGCGGACGCCGATCCCGCGTTGCTCGCGCTGCACGCCGATTCCGGCGCCGCGCTCACCTTCGAGGTGATCACGCGGCGGATCGAGGACCTGGGGGGCGGGCTCGCGCGGGTGAACGGGAACACGCGCCTCGTCGAGGGGCTCGCGCTGCCCCGCGAGGAGATCGAGTTCGAGCTGTCCTACTACAACTCGATGACGACGTGGATCGACGTCGACCGGCTGCTCGAGGTCTTCCGCCTCACGCGCGCGGATCTGCGCGACTCGAGGAAGGTCGCCGCCGCCGCCCGCGCTCTCGGCGCGCGGCTGCCCACCTACGTGACGCTCAAGGACGTCAAGAAGCGCTGGGGGCACGGCCAGGAGGACGTCTTCCCGATCTCGCAGTACGAGAAGTTGTGGAGCGACATGACGTCGCTGCCCGAGGTCGACTGTCGCTTCGTCGTCGTCCCCCGCCTCCGCGGCCAGCAGTTGAAAGACCAGGCCCAGCTCGACGGCTGGCTGCGCGACGGCTCCGCGGCCTACGTCGAGTCGATCTGCGAGTTCGGGGAGTAGCCCGCCTACTCCGTGCTCAGGATCCCCAGGGCGCGCGCCGGGACCTCGGACGTGGGCATCTCGGCGGCCATCTCGCGGTAGAACGCGAACAGCTCGTCCCGCAGGCCGGCCGCGGCGAGGTCGGCCAGCCCGTCCAGGTGGGTGGGATGCACGCTCGCCAGGCCGCGCCAGAGGCGGAGGGCGTCGTCCCTCGCGCCGGCCCGCGCCGCGAGCAGCGGAAGCCGGACGTACCACCGCGGCAGCTCGTCCGGGGTCAAGCGGCGGACCACCGCCGGGAGGACGCGCTCCGCGCCCTGCCAGTCGCCGGTGTCCAGGTAGGAATCGAACAGCGAGAAGGTGAACCGATGTTTCGTCCTCTCGTCCTTCGCGCTCCGCGCCGCGTACTCGAGTAGGGGGACGGAGCGTGCGGGGTGGTCCATGCGGTTCATGATCCAGCCGAGCGAGTGCGCGCGCGTCGGATCGGCCTCGCGCGCGAGCGCCTCGGCGCGGCCGAAGTACTCGTCGAGCTCTCCCGCGCTCGCCTTCTCCAGCATCCGCCAGAGAAGGCGCTCCTCCGGGTGGTCCCACTCCGGCTGGTGCGCGAGCCAGTCCCAGAGCACCGGATCTCCGACCGTGATGTGCTTGTCGAGGTCGAAGGCCAGCATGCCGGCCGCGGATTCCGCCGATTCCGGGCTCATGGCCGCCTGCCGGAGCTCCTCGCGGAGCAGCGTGAGGGCCTCGTCGACCCGGTCGTGCCGGCGCAGGAATCTGGCGTATTCTCCCACCGCCTTCTTCCGCCACCATCCACGCTGACCGCCCCCGCGATACTCCGCGGGCGGGAGCGGGGTCAGCTCGAGGGCCTTGACCAGCGCCTTCTCCTCCAGGTCGGCCTCGTCGCGGCCCCGGTAGTAGTCCGCTCGTCGATACCAGTAGCGGGGATCGCTCTCGGAGGTCTTCTCCTCCGCCCGGATGCGACCCTCGATCACCCGGGCCCCGCTGGCGGCCTGCACCTGACCCTGGAACAGAGGCGTCTGGCCGAGCCCGTGCTCCTCGCGGAGGTCCGCGGCCTCCACCATCCACTTCTGGGCCTCGTCCGGCTGTCCCAGCTCGAGCAGGCACTTGGCGAGCCGCTCCCGCGTCTCGACCGCGAACCCGGCCCTGACCTGCGGTTCGGGAAAGAACGCCGCGCACTCCGTCTGCAGCCTCCGGACCTCCTCGTCGGTCAGCGAGGCCTCGAGGTTGCGACGGTGGAACGCGGCCGCGGTCGACCAGCGCCCCGGCGATTCGAAGCGGCGGGCGAGCTCACGGGCCTCCGTCGCCAGGTTGGTCACGATCGCCTCGGCCATCCAGGCGAGCGCGCGCTCCTTGCGTGACTTCTGGCGCGTCAAACCCAGGGCATCGAGGTAGGCCAGGGCCCCGGCGACGTCGCTCGGATTCTCGCGCACGCCCTTCTCGAGCTCGTCGAGGAGAGGATCGGCGCGGTCGTGGTTCGCATGGAACAAAAGGCGCGCCTTGAACCAGAATCCGTCGACGCCCTCCGGCTTGTCGAGCAGCCACTCGTCCACGCGCCGGAAGTTCCAGCCCGATTCGAGGAGGTGCTCCGGCAGGTCCAGCGCCCCGTTCCCCGTCATGTGGGACGCGAACACCTCGACGAGCTCCCGGGCGACGGACCACGCCGAGATCTTCCGGGTCGTGTGGTGGTAGATCTGATAGATCTCGTGGGAGCTCGGTTTCGACCAAACGCGCTGCAGGTCGTGCAGGGCGGCGATCGCCTCCGCGTCCATGCCGGCGCGCAGGAAGACGGCGACGCGGAACATGGCCTCGCGCGCGCCTTCGGGACTCGAGCCCGTCGCCTCCCCGACGAGCGCGTCGATCCTGGCCTCCCCTTCGATCAGGAGGGTCGTCAGGTCTCGCTGCGTCCGCCACCATTCGGGTGGCTCCTCGTCCTGGACGATCCCCGCGGGGAGAAGCAGGATTCCGAGCAGCACGAGCACTCCGGGGAGTCTTCCCGGCACGAGCAGATACGACATTGGTGACTTCCTCCGCGATGGCTCCGGAGCCGGTCAAGGTAGCAGAGCCGCGACCGCCGGTAACCGGTCGATCACCGGGAGGCGAGTCCTAGTCGATTCCGACCGTCGGGCTGCGTCGCTCGAGCAGGAGGACGTCTCGCCAGCGGCCGTGCATGCGGCCGAGCCGCTCGCGGCGGCCCACGACGCGGAAGCCGCAGCGCTCGACGAGGGAGAGGCTGATCCGGTTCTCGGGGAAGATGCCGGCCTGGAGGGTCCAGAGGCCGTGTTGCTCGGATTGGGCGCAGAGCTCGCGCAGCAGGAGCGTGCCGATCCCGCGGCCGCGCGCCTCCGTGGAGACGTAGACGCTGGCCTCAGCCACGCCGGCGTAGACGCAGCGGTCCGAGACGGGGCTCAGGGCGGCCCAGCCGACGACGGCGCCGCCGGCCACCGCCACGATCCGGCACGCCTCGAGGTGGGCCTCGTCCCATTCGTCCCGGGAGGGAGCCTCACGCTCGAAGGTCGCGTCCCCGGTGGCGATTCCCTCCTCGTGGGCGGCGCGGACCGCGGGCCAGTCGTCGGGGGTCATGGCCCGGAGCTCGATGGGAGACGGGCTAGCGCTCATCGTCCTCCGCCGCGCCCTCCTTCTCCCGGTACACGCGAACGTAGTCGACCAGCATCGGCTGGGGGAAGATCGCGTCGTCGATTCCCTTCTGGCCGCCCCAGCCCCCGCCGATGGCGACGTTGAGGATCAGGTACTGGTCGGCGTCGAAGGGCCAGGCGTCGGGGCCCGTGCCCTCGTTGCGGTAGGTGAAGTACTTCTTCTCGTCCACGAAGAAGTCGATCTTCTCCGCGTCCCACTCGATCGCGTAGACGTGGAAGGAGGCGTGGGGCTTCTTGATCTCGATCGACGTGCCCTTCGCCGTGCGCTTCACGTGGTTGTACTTCTTCGTGTGGACGTTGCCGTGGATCCGATCGGGAGCGAAGCCGACGTTCTCCATGATGTCGATCTCGCCGCAGGTCGGCCATCCGACCTTCCCGATGTTCGTGCCCAGCGTCCAGATCGCGGGCCAGGTTCCGCGCCCCGTGGGGAGCTTCGCGCGCACCTCGATCCGGCCGTACGTCCACGCCGCCTTGCCCTTGGTCGTCACGCTGGCCGAGGTGTACTCGGCGTGCGAGCGCGTCCGCTGCCACTGCTTCTCGGGCGCCTCCGGATCGTGGCCCGGGTTGGCGATCCGCTCCTTCCGCGCCTCGATCACGAGCATCCCCTTCTCGACCCGGGCGTTCTCCGCGCGGCCGCGCGTGTAGTACTGCGCCTCGCGGTTCCGGACGAATCCCTTCTCGTAGGTCCACCGCTTCTCGTCCGGCGCCCCTTCCTTCTCGAACTCGTCCGACCAGACGAGCTCCCAGTCCGTGGCGTGCGTCGTGGGCGCGAAGGCGACGAGCGCCGCCAGGACGATGAGGTTCCTCACTGCTTCTCCTCCGGGTTCCGGCGCTCATCATAGCGCGGGCCGCCGTCGAAGTCGGGGCCCGGCGCGATCCCGGAAAGGCCGTGACTGAATCCGTACGGAGCCTACGCTGGAGCCTCGTCGTTTCGCGTTCCGCCCGGAGGTCCCGCCATGTCGTCGTCGAGAGCCGGAGCCGTCCTCTCCACCTGTCTCGCCCTGCTGATGTCCGCGTCGCTCGCAGCGGCCGCGCCCCAGGTGCAGGCGTGGGAGGGGGAGATCACGCTGCCCACCTATCCGTGGTACGACTCCCCCTACCCCGAGATCCAGGAGCTCGGGGGGCGGATCGTCTACCCCTACTCGATGCAGGACGACATCGGGAAGGAGAAGCGGCCGGTCACGTACCGGGCGCTCTTCCTCGAGAACGAGTACCTGCGCGTGACCTGCCTGCCCGCGCTGGGGGGCCGCATCCACTCGGTGCTCGACAAGACCACGGGCGAGGAGATGTTCCACCTCAACGACGAGATCAAGCCCGCGCTCATCGCCATGCGCGGCGCGTGGGTCAGCGGAGGCATCGAGTGGAACACGGGGCCCCAGGGGCACACGGTCACCGCCGTCTCTCCGGTCGACGCGGTGCTCGTCGAGAACGAGGACGGCTCGGCCTCGCTCGTGATCGGCAACACGGAGAAGATCTTCCGCACGCGGTGGACGGTGCGCCTGACGCTGCACCCCGGCCGGTCCTACCTCGACGAGCGGATCCGCATCTTCAATCCGACCGACGGCGTGCATCCCTACTACTTCTGGAACTGCACGGCCTTCCCGTGCCGGCCGGGGACACGCTTCATCTTCCCGATGACCCTGGGCACGGATCACGACGGGACGACGTTCTTCTCCTGGCCGGAGCACGAGGGCCGCGACCTGACCTGGCTGAAGAACTACCCGAAGATGACCTCGGTCTTCGCCTACCAGTGCGCGTTCGACTTCTTCGGCGCCTACGACGTCGACCGAAACCAGGGGATCGTCGCCTACGCCAACCACTTCGAGCTGCAAGGCAAGAAGGCCTGGACCTGGGGCCAGGACGACTTCGGCATCGTGAGCCAGATGTCGCTGTCGGACGGCGGTCGGGAGGGCGCGCCCTACATCGAGGTGCAGAGCGGGCCGCTCCGCACCCAGGCGGAGTACGGGATGCTCGACCCCCACGAGGAGGTCTCCTGGCAGGAGTGGTGGTATCCCGTGCACGGGCTGGGCGACGGGTTTGAGTACGCGACGCGGGACGTGGCAGTTCAGACCCATCGGTTCGACGATGGATCGCTCGACGTGCGAATGATCGCCACGGGGGTCTTCCCGAACGCGACCGTCTCGGTCGGGGGAACGAGCCGCGGCGGTCCTCGCCCCCTCAGGGAACGTCAGGATCTCTCTCCATCGCACGTGCAGTCGTTTCTGTCCTCCGGGGTCGGCGACGGTCCCGTCGTGATCGGGATCCAGGCGGAGAGCGGCGAGGTCCTCGCCCGGTTCACCACTCCGCTGGACATTCCCCGCGTCGAGCCGCCCGATCTCACCGTCACGCCCGCGCGCGAGGACGGCCGAGCCACGGTGGGGGAGATCTGGCAGGAGGCCCAGCTCCTCGACCGCCAGAGCCGTCCCATCGAGGCCCGCGCGAGATACCTCGACGCGCTCGCGGAGGATCCGGGGCACGCTCCGTCGCTACACGCGCTCGCCGTGCTCGATCTCGAGGAGGGCCGGTACGCCGAGGCCGCGGAACGTCTGGAGGGTGCGCTCCGGCGCGACGAGACCGACGGGATGGCCTGGTACCACCTCGGGGTAACGCATCTACGGCAGGGAAGACCCGAGGATGCCCGCCGCACCGCATACCGCGCCGCGTTCGAGAGCGAGACACGCTCGCTCGGCCACGACCTGGTCGGACGAGCCGAGATGGTGCTCGGCCGACCCGATCGCGCGATCGAGGCCTTCCGCAAGGCGGTGGAACTCGATCCCCGGGACACGCGGGCTCGCGATCACTACTGGGCGGCGATGATCGCGGCCGGCCGCACGGACGAGGTGATCGACGCGATCCGGCGCGTCGTCCGACACGACGATCCGACCGCACCTCTCCCGCGCGCCCTGCTCGCGCGGACGAGTATCGACGAGCGGAGGAGATTCACGAAGGACATGGGCACTTCCTTCGGAAATTCGGAGTTCGCCGTGCTCGAGGCCGCCCTGGCTCTCTCCGAGCTGGGATTGGGCCGCAATGCCTACACCATCTTCACGGCGATGCTGGAGACGGACCGCCCTCGTCTCGGGCCTCTCGGCTTCTACTACATGATCTGGTTCGCTCATGAGAGCGGCGAGGAGTCCTGGGTGCGGCACGTCGAACCCCGGATCACGGGGTCTTGGTTGCCCCTGAGGATCTTCCCGTCCCGACCCGAGGCCGAGGCGGTGCTGCGCTTCGCCATCGACCGGAATCCCGAGGACGCGCGGGCTCACGTGCTCCTCGGTCACCTGCTGGCCGGCCTGCATCGCGTCGAGGAGGCGGTACCGTGCTGGCGTCGCGCGGTCGAGCTGGATCCGTCCCTCTTCGTCGCTTGGCGCAACCTTGCGCTCTACGAGTGGCGCGTAGAGGGAGACCTGCCGCAGGCCGAGCAGCTGTACCGCCGCGCCCTGGGGGATCCCGGCCCTTTTCATCTGTACTACGATCTCGCGCGGGTCCTGACCGAGCAGGGGAAACGCCCGGAGGCGATAGAGCTCGTCGAGCCCTGGGCGAGATTGCCCCACCAGCGCGCCGACTTGTTGCTGTGGCTGGCCCAGTCCTACCTGGACGAGGCGCGCTACGACGATGTGCTCGAGCTCCTCGCCCGCGCCCGCTTCTCGAGCTGGGAGGGCGGCACGCGACCCCACGACCTCTTCGCCAGCGCCCACCTCGAGCGCGGCAAGCTGCGCTTCGAGGCCGGAGAGCTCGAGCCCGCCCTCGAGGACTTCACCGCCGCCCTGACCTGGCCCGCGAACCTCGAGGTCGGCCGCAAGGTCGACGCCGAGGAGGCCGAGGCATGCTACTGGAAGGGCCGCGCCTTCCAGGCGCTAGGCCGCACCGAGGAGGCCCTCGCCATCTGGCGCACCGGCGCCGACGCGCAACCCGGCTCCGACGCTCACGACCTCCACCGCGCTCTTTGCGCAGAAGCCCTCGTGTCTCCCGCCGAACACGGCCGGGATTCGCGGCCCTAGTCCTTGACGATCTCGATCGCGGTGACGACGCCGTCGTGCGTGGTGACTTTGCCGTGGTCGATCCACCCGCGGGGCGAGTGGAAGAAGACGAGGGTGCCCGGGGGATACTCCTCGAGAGTGGGGACCCACCAATCGTCCTCCGACCGAACGTAGTTCCCTCCGAGCTCCAGGTGGGGGGCCATGAGCTCGCGTACCTGCTCCACCGTCATGCCGATCCGCAGACGGTGGGCATCCAGGTAGAAGGACTTGCCGTCATTCCACCTCACGCGAGGGAGGACCACGACCGTCCAGGCACACGCCGCCAGGACGAGGATCCAGCCACGCCCCGACCATCGAACCAAGCCGGCGACGAACATCAAGTAGACGGCGGCGAGCAACCACCGAATGGGCTCGGCCTCGAAGAACAATCCGAAGTCGAGCAACGAGACACCGAGCACGAAAACGGTCGTGACGACGAGCAGCATGACCCGCCGGCTGTCCCGCGCGCGTCGGTCCTCCGGTCGCTCCGCTTCCACGCTCCCCAGTCTAGCGCGCCCTCGTTCCTCCCGGATCGCTACTTCCAGTCCATGTAGCGCACGTGGCTCTGCGCCGGGGCCAGGCGGCCGCGGTCGACGCCGAAGCGGTCGATCATGCGCATCTCGCCCCCGTTGAAGCAGGTGTTCACGAAGTGGACGATTACGCCCTCGGGGCCCATCACCGGGAGCCAGTTCGCCAGCGCGTCGAGGACGAGCCGCCGGTGCCGACGACCGTCCATGCTCACCATCCGGATCGACCACGGCGTCGAGTTCGTCAGGTTCCAGTCCTGGGTCCAGGGCCACGTGCCCTCGAAGCGCTCGTACAGGACCCACGCGTTGTCCGCGGTGACGTAGCCGTCGTGATCGGAGTTCGGGTTGTCGGTGAGCCGCAGGACCGTCGCGCCCTGAAGGTCCATGATCGCGAGCTGCTCCAGCCCCGTCCACTCGAAGCTCTTCACCACGATGCGCCCGTCCTTCGTCCACTCGGGGTCGTTCTTCTCGACGGAGCCGTCGGTGATCCGAACCACGTTGCCCCCGTGGCGGTCCATGACGTAGACGTTCACCTCGCCGTTCGCCTCGAAGAAGGCCCAGGCGATCGAGGCGTTGTCGGGAGAGATGGCGGGGTGGCCCTCGAGGAGCGCGTTGCTCGTCAGCGCGGTCTCGAGGCCCGTCGCGCGCTCCCACTTGTAGATCTCGTAGCCCGCGTAGTCGGCGTACTCGGGGCTCGAGCCGTAGGCGGCATAGGAGCCGTCGGGGGCGACCGACACCCAGTCCTCGTAGCGGTCGTTGAACGTGAGCCGGATCAGGTCTCCGGTCGTGAAGTCGAGCTCGTAGAGCTCCCCCTTCGGATGCTCGTGGCCGCTGACGCCGACGAAGGTCCCGAGCGAGGGTGAGGCGACCGGCGCGTAGCGGCCCGGCAGCTCGGGGGGCAGGGGCAGGACGCCCCAGCCGCTGGAATCCGATCCCGTCAGGCCGAAGAGCCCGCCCACGCGCGGGGCGACCGCCGCGGTCCCGAGCCCGTCCCCGAACAGGACGTTGAAGCGCGCCGTGCTTCCCGGCGAGAGGTCCGCGTCGTGTCCGTTCGCGTCGGGGGAGCGCGGAAACAGCAGCTCGGCCGTGTACCTCTCGGTTACGTCGTCCCACGCCATGCGGGCCACGCCGTCGGTCGTGGTGTCGTCGATTCCCGACTCGAGAGCCTGGTCGTAGTGCGAATCCACACAGCCGCTCCCGGTCATGTAGGTGAACACGCCCCTCGTGTCCTCGCCGTCCTCGAGGACTCCGTCGGCGTCCTGGTCGATCTCGAGGAAGAGCACGTCGTGCCGGCGCGCGTTCTGGTCGAGGTTCAGGTCGAACTCGCGATCCTCGGTGGCGTCGTCCCACGTCACGCGCAGGTAGACGTGCCGCGAGTCGACGGCCACCTCGTACTCCGCCTGGATCGTCCCCGCGTATTCGAGGGTCACCGAGTCGAACATGTCCACGAGCACGGCGCCGCCCGCCGCGAACGGCGCGATCAGCTCGGCCTCGAACGGATCGAGCGTGCCGTCGACGCGGATCCCGTCGCGTAGGTTCGGGGGACGGACGTCGATCGTGATCTCCTCGAACGTCGTCCCGCGAGGCAGGGGATCCACGAACCGGACCTCCAGGGGACCGGTTTCCCGGGGCGGCACGCGCAGCTTCACGGTTCCCGCGCTCTCGTCGAATTCGATCTCCTCCACCTCCGCGAACGACCGCCACCGTCCGCCGGTGAGCACCGGCCCGCGAATGGCGCCTCGCGCCGTCGTCGGGAGCGGACCCCGGGCCGTCCCCGGCGCGTGGACCACCAGCAGCTGCCCCGCCTGGGCCACGCGGACCGCATCGGGGGGAGGAGAGAGGCCGGCCGCGGGCGAGGCGAGGAGGAGGACGATCAGGGCGGTGGGGGACATGACGGGCCTCTCTTCCGGAGTCGGGGCCGGGAGCGGACGGCCCGGAAGCCGAGGCGTGAAACCATTCTCTCACGATCGCGCGCGAGCGGGGCGACCGCGAAGGGTCGTCAGTCGCCGGAGCCTCCCCAGCTCCGCGGCAGGGGCGGGTCGGTGAGGACCTGGTACACGGCCTCGTAGAAGTTCGTCGCGCCGCGGACGTCGGGCTCGGCGCCGAGCAGGAAGGGCGGCGAGCACCCCCGGGAGGCGGGCAGCCCGAAGAGGGGGCGGAGGTAGAACGCACCCTGGCCTCCCACGCCGAGAGAGAGGACCAGCCAGCAGAGGATCACCCCGGTCGCGCGCTTCCTCGTGGTTTCGCAGGTCGCGAGGATCGTCCGCCCCTGGCGAACCAGGGCCAGCGTGCCGCACCCCGCGACGAACAGGACGTTCAGACCGAGGAAGAGCGAGTACTCGCCGAGCCGGCCGTCGTCGGAGTGCACGAGGATCTGGGCGATGAAGAAGTTGGCGGGGGCGAGGCTCGCCAGCAGCACGGAGGTGTCCCGGAACAGGTGGATGGCCAGCTCGTGAGTGCGCCGGAGCGAGAGCTCGAGCACGAAGAACCGGCCCACGACCCAGTAGGCCAGACAGCAGATCCAGGCCGTTCCCAGGATCAGGAGGGGGATCTTTACGAGATTCCGCGTGGCGTAGAGCTGATCGTGGGCCGCTCCGACCGTGTACCCGTAGACGGCGGACGCAACGACCAGGACCCCGAGGGTCTTGCCCATCACAAGAGGTCGAGCAGCCGGGCCATCCGGTAGCAGATGAACACGAACAGCGCCTGCCAGATGGTGATGAGCACCGGGTAGGAGCGCACCAGCCCCTCGAACCGGTACAGGCAGCGGTACAGGTGACCGATCCCCGCCAGCAGCGAGAAGATCAGGAGCACGAGGGAGACGTGCGTGAGGGTGATCGTCTCGGAGTCCGCGATCATGGTCTCCCGGAGGAACCACAGGATCGGAAAGAAGCCGAACGTGAACAACGCGGCCACGCACGTGATTACGAGCCCGAGCGCGAGGTTCCGTCGGATGTCGATGCGGCAGCCGATGTAGGCGCTGAACACCTGCAACGAGGGGAAGCAGATGCCGAGCGAGCCCACGAAGAGGAGGGCCACGCGCCAGAAGCGATCGAGCCCGAGCACCGCGCCGAAGGGAAGGGCGAACAGAATGCTCGTGTACAGCAACGCGCCGACGAGCAGGACCGAGCTTCGGCCGGAGGCGATGGTCCGCGCCAGGCGCTCCTGCTCGGAGAGGACGAGCTCCAGCGCGCGAAGCGGCAACAGGAACATCGACCGCAGATCCTCCTCGCGATGGAGATTCGCGAGCGGCTCACCCGCGGTCGTTTCGAGGACGGGCTCTCTCTCCTTCTCCGGCTCGTCGACGGTCGAGGTCATGTTCACTCACCCGGGCAGGGGGTCGGACACGTTCGGGGAAGAAGCGCGGT
>CAYRXS010000012.1:0-14323 GCA_964428225.1 uncultured Planctomycetaceae bacterium | reverse complement strand
TTCCGAGGGACGAAGCGGTTCGGTCGTCCCGTGCCCACTCGAACCTGCCGAGCGAAGACGGGTTCCGCGAGGCGTGATGATCCCCGTCCCGATCGGGTCGCTCGAACCGAACTCCTACAAGACGTACTGCCCGACGTAGCGCAGCGCGAGGAGGAGGAGGACGCCCGCGAGCATCACCTTGATCCACCGCTCCGGCACGTGCTTCTGACAGCGCGCGCCGAGGTAGATCCCCAGGAAGCCGCCGGCGCCGAGGAGGAGACCGAGCCACCAGTCGGGGCTCGTGGACGCCGCCTCCGGATCCATGACCGGCGCGAGCCACGTGTAGGCGGCGACGCCGATCACCGAGGTGGCGAAGGTGCTGGTGAGAGCGGCGCCGGCGATCGTGTGCACGGGGAGCCGGAAGAGCGAAACGAGGATCGGCGCGACCATCGCTCCGCCGCCGATGCCGTAGGTCGTCCCGATCGCGCCGACGGCGGTCACGAGGAGGAAGACCCACCGGGGATCGAACGAGTAGGTCTCGTCCGCCCACGTGTACGACATGCGCCGCCACCCGAGGGACTTCGTGCGCACCACTCCGCCCGTGCTCGGGATCGAGTCCTTCCTTCCTCGCCGTCCCTTGACGATGTCGACGATCAGGCTGCCGGCGATGTACAGCAGCACGCACCCCACGAACAGCTTGAACTCCCGCGGATCGGGCAGGTACTTCAGCCGCACCCAGACGCCCAGCGCGACTCCGGGCACCAGGCCCGCCACCATGACCGTGGTGAGCGGCCAGAGCATGCGGCCCTCCCGGACGAACCGGACCACGCCGCCGGGGATCGCCACGACGTTGAAGAGCAGGTTCGTGGAGCTGACCGCGGGCCTGTCGAAGCCCAGGATGCTCACCTGGTACGGCAGCAGCAGGAAGGCTCCGGAGACGCCGCCCATCGAGGTGAAGAACGAGATCACGAAGGCGGCCAGGAACGGCCACAACGGGAACACCTCGACTCCGGAGATCGTGAAGGTCATGCTCGGCTCTTGCGCGACATCCGTCCCGGAGTGTAGCGACACGATCCCCCGCTTGACATCGCCGAGCCCCGGCGGGTAAGACGATCGTCATCGCGCATCGGGCAGCATCGACCGCGGAGGCGTGTCATGGAAAAAGAGTGGACAGCGGAAGACGTCCTGTCGCTCGCGAGGACGTACCAGGCCGCCTGCGTGCTGAGCGCGGCGGTCGATCTCGATCTCTTCGCCCGCCTGACCGACGGCCCCTGCGATGCGAGCGCGCTCGCCGGCGCCGTCGACGCGGACCTCCGCGGGACGACGATCCTCCTCGACGCCCTAGCCGCGATGAGGCTCCTCGACAAGGAGGACGGCCTCTACTCCCTGGCCGCGGGGATCGAGGGGCTGCTGACCGATCACGAGCCCGGGAGCGTGCTCGCCATGGCGCGCCACCACGGGAACTGCATGCGGCGCTGGGTTCAGCTGGCCGGAATCGTCAAGAGCGGCCGGCCCGCGGAGCGGGTCCCGAGCATCCAGGGCGAGGACGCGGACGCCTTCGCGTTCATCGAGGCCATGGACAACGTCTCGGCCCCGACGGCCCCGATCGTCTTCGACGACGTGGGCCCGCTGGAGTTCCGCCACGTGATGGACATCGGCGGAGGGCCGGGCACCTGGCTGATCGAGCTCCTCCGGCGTCGCCCCGAAGCCCGGGGCACGCTCTTCGACCTGTCCCACGTGATCCCCATCGCGCAGCGGCGACTGGAGCGCGCGGGGATGCTCGATCGCGTCGAGCTCGTCGCGGGCGACTTCTACACGGATCCTCTCCCGCGCGGAGCGGACCTCGTGTGGCTCGGCGCCATCGCCCACCAGAACTCCCGCGCGCAGAACCGTGACCTCTTGCTCGCGATTCGCCGGGCCCTGGTTCCGGGAGGACACCTGCTCCTGCGCGACGTGCTCATGGACGAGGCGCGCACCTCCCCGCCGTTCGGGGCGCTCTTCGCGGTGAACATGCTCGTGGCCACCGAGAGCGGCGGCACCTTCACGTTCGAGGAGCTGCGCGAGGATCTGGAGCGCGCCGGATTCCGCGACGTCGCCCTCCTTCGCGAGGACACGGAGATGAGCTCGGTCGTCCGCGCCTGGAATCCGGCGTAGGCTCGCCGCGCGTCCCTGGCCCGCCTCGGCGGGGACGAGCGTGCGGCGATGGGCGATCCCGCAGGTGCGTCTTCGCACTGCCGGGAATCGGGTGGGTACGAAGCGGTTCCCCTCGCGGGTGGGCACCGCGTTCTCGGGCCCTCGGGAGTGTTCCTCCGCCCCGTCCGAGGGTGCCGCCGTCCGGCATGGGGTTTGTACATGTAGTCCGCGGGGGTCCCGTGGTATCTCGTAATAAGAGCGGACGAACGTCCCCGGGGCCCCGCGATCGCCCAGGCACGATCAGGCAGGCCTCGATGCATACCACGACCACGTTCACGCGTATCCCGCGGGCGGCGCTCGTCGCCGGCTCCGCGGTCCTCTTCACCTTCCTCGGAGCGTGCTCCAGCGGCGGATCCGGAGGCGGGACCGTCCCGGCGGGAGGATTCCACCTGACCGGCATCAACGTCCTGGACGGCGCCATCTGGGAGATCAACCGGCAGATCGAGTTCACCTTCAACCAGGACGTGGACTTCGGCACAGTGAGCCTGAACACGATCAACATCGGCTCGCTCACGGGCATGCCGGCGAGCGGGTCCTTCTTCCTGAAGGGGATCGACGCGGACGGCGACGGGGCGTTCGAGGCGGTCGATCCCCGGGTCGTGGTGTTCCAGCCCACCTGTCCCGTGAAGGCCGACCTCTCCGACGCGGGCCTGCAGCCGGGCTCGGTGGCCCACGCGATCTCCGTTCCCGGCAAGTCGGACGGCGCCGCGAACACGGTGCGATCGACGTCCGGCGCGAAGCTGGAGCAGTCGCAGAACCGGCGCTTCACGACTCCCGCCTCCGACGATCCCGCCGACGTCTTCATCGACACGGTGAGCGGCCCGCCCGTCCCCCTCGTCCGCGCGCTCGGCAGCTCCGAGCCGAACGCGACCTACCTGGAGATCGGGGGGGACGACGCGAAGCGCGTGTACTTCGAGTTCGACGACGTCTCGCAGACCTACTCCGTCTCCGATCCCGACGACCTCGACGGGGACGGGAGCCTCACCGCCTTCGAGGTGCCCCTGAACCTGTTCAGCGATCCGAACGCCCGCGTGGCGGTGATGCTGTTCTTCAACCAGTCGGTCAGCCCGGGCGAGTCCAACGTCACCCAGGATCTGCTCCGCATCGAGTTCCTGAACAGCGACCTGGAATGGCAGCCGATCGACACGCGCGTGACGCTCGTCGCGAACTGCACGGAGGCAGGGTCCCTCGTGCGCCTCGAGCCGATCGGAATCCTGCCCGCGCACAGTATGTTCCGCGCCGTCGTCCGTCCCGGGTTCCGGGACCTCGTGGGGCAGACGAACCTGCTCACCATCGATCGCTTCGCGCGGGCGCCGACCCGGACGGTGCTCTTCGACAGCCTGGATCCGCGCGACGACCTCGGCGACGAACTCCTGGAGGAGTTCACGCTGAGCCACGGTGATCCCGGTTCCTTCGAGGACGGCGACGCGCTGTTCGAGTCGCCCGCCGCCATCTGGGAGGGGGGCGAGCTCCGTCCCGCCTTCGAGTTCGTCGGCACCGGCGGCCCCGACGGCGACTTCGACTGGTACATCAAGAGCGGCGACAACTTCTTCTTCGACACGACCGCCACCGCGATCGTAGGCGGACCCGGCGGCGTGCCCACGACGGTGCAGAACACGGTCAACGGCATCGTCGACGTGCGCGACCTGGTCATCGAGGAGGATGGGATCCTCCGCGTCCAGGGCCCCAACACGATGCAGATCAACGCATCGCGCAACGTGATCATCCGGGGCGAGATCAACATCAGCGGCTTCAACGCCAAGGACGTCTCCACCCTGAACACCGGCCACCAGCCGGAGTCCGGCGGCGCGGGAGCGGGCGGCGGGGGCAAGGGGGGTATCGGGAGCTGGGTCACCACCGGCTCCACGCCGTTCGGCGGCCCCGCCTGGGGAGCCTTCGGCGTGGCCAAGGAGGGGGGCGGCGGGGGTCACACCGGGTACTCGCCCAGCGGAATCAAGAACGACCGCCGGCCCGGGGGCGGCGGGGGCGGTACTCTCGCCGGGAGCCAGGTCCACTACGTCGACGGCGAATTCGCGGGGGCCGAGACCCTCGCGACCGGGGGAGGGCCCGGCACGACGTCCGACGGCAATCCCCTGTCCCAGGACGCCACGCGGTTCGGCGCCATGCCGGCCTGGGGCGGCGCTCCCGGCCCCGGGCCCTTCCAGGACGACGATCCCACGAACGACTTCGCCGGCGTGCACCCCGTGGACCAGGGCGGCACGTTCGAGTTCGTCCGGGGCGAGCTCCCGCGGATCCACGCCGGCGCCGGAGGAGGCGCGGGGGGCGACGCCTGTCCCGCCGGCTCGTTCCCGACGCCGGGCTGGACGATCGCCAGCGACGAGAAGGGCGGCGGCGGAGGCGGGGGCGCCGGGGGCCTAAACGTCCGCGCCCTGGGCAACATCGTGTTCGGGGAGCAGGGGAGGATCCGCTGCGACGGCGGCCGGGGCGGCGCCGGCGAGAACACGATGAACTTCGACCACATCGGCGGCACGGGAGGCAGCGGCTCGGGCGGGCACGTCATCCTCGAGACGGCGTCGAACATCGACTTCACCGACGGGGGCACCAATCCGCCTCCGCCCCCCGGCTTCTACCACATCACCGCCGAGGGCGGCCCGACGGTGACGGGCAACCTGCAGTTTGGCCAGGTGAACACGAGCTACGGAGGCGCCGGCGGCCCCGGCATCATCCAGCTACACGTCCCCGATCCCCTCGCGCCTCCCGGCCCGATGCCCGAGCTCACGGACATCGTCGTGCACGTGGCCACCGCGTCGAAGGACGCCCCGCTGCACGCGATCGCGAGGCCCGCGGCGCTGGTGATGGTCCCGCTCTTCGGAGCCCGCTCCAAGGCGCGCTCCCGCTGGATCTCGGTCGGGGGCGCCGCCCAGGATCCGGACGGCGCGCCGAGCATGCTGGCGTGGCGGTTCGACGGGACGGATCTCCTCGACGGGCAGATCGAGACGACCGACGGCAAGGTCGACGAGCTCGACCCCCTCCTGGGCGAGGTCATCACCGGATCGGCGGTCTCCGTGGAGACGGACGGCGTGACCCTGCGTATCGAGGGCTCGTCCCTCGATCCCCTGATCGCCGGCGGCTTCGTCGACATCTACCTCCGCGCTCCGAACCTCCTGAGGAGCTTCCTGCTCCGCCTGGAGCTCGCCTCGGATCCCCTCGGCACCTACCAGGACTTTCTCGTCACCGCCGCGGCCTACGACGACCTCGCGGTCGCCCTCACGATCACCGTGGACGGGGGAGAGGGTACGCTGCAAGCCTTCATCGACGAGCAGGCCGGCGGTGCCGTGCAGTACGAGCTGATCCCGCGCTTCTTCCGCGTGTACACCGACGGCGAGGCGGACGTCCTCCCCGGCACCGCGGCGGTGAGGATCACCTTCGACGCGGCGAGGGCGGATGTCTTCGGGAACCCGGACGAGTCCGACCTCCTCGTCGAGGACAGCGCGGACATCACCGACTTCCACGACCCGGCGCTCGTGGATCCCGGAGAGCTCCAGTTCTTCCGCTTCAACGTCGTGTTCGACCTCGACGCCCTGGGAATCGGCCTGACCTCCGAGACCGAGTCGGACGTCTCCGTCGACTTCCTGCGGATCCCCTTCCGCTTCTAATTCCTCGCGGCACGGTAGGAGAATCGAGGGGCTCCGGCGCTGGAGGGCGGGGTCGCACGAGCGGGAATCCGCCGCCGGCGGAGCGCCAATCCGCGGGCTTCCGCTCGGGCCGACCCGCCGGAAGGAGTAGAATCTCCGGCCCGTTTGCCCGGCACGTCCGGACGGATTCCTCGCCCGAAGGGGTTTTCCACAGGAACGAACCCCTCCGCGCGACGGATTCCGTAGTCGGCGAGCCGATCGCGGCTAGATCCGAGATCAGGCCGACTCCCTCGGCCCCTCCATCCCCCCTCACCTCGAAGTCCACGGTCCGAATCCGACCCCCAAGGAGGTTCCTCACGATGACCGAAGCGAGCCCGGAAACCAAGATCGACACCCCGACAGCGGCTCCCGACACCTACCTCGACCTGCTGCAGTCGCTGGTCGGGAAGGTCGTCACGATGGTGAACCCGGAGTCCCTGGAGGAAGCTCCCACCGGCTATCAGCTCACGAAGGGCTTCTACCGCGCCAAGGTCCTCAACGTCGGCCGCGACTACGTCGCGGTCATCGTGGAGTTCGTCCACCGCCGCGGGGACAAGTCCAAGGAGACCGTCAAGCAGTACCTGCCCATCGGCAAGATCAAGCGCCTGACCGTTTCGAAGTCCGAGGTCTTCCTGCACATCTGAGCCGCCGTTCCGGGCTCTTCGGCCCGCTCACCTGGCCGCATCGGACGAGGCGCCGGTGCGGTCGTTGCCCTCGTACGAGGAGCGCCCTCTTCGCTCGCCCGGGACGCGTTCTGTACCCATCCCCGGCATGGCGGCTAGATTGGAGGGGGGGGGCGACGCGCACCGGCAGGTCGCTCCCGCGAGACGCAGACGCCCTGAGGCGAAGGCCAAGGAGGATCCTCACGATGGATGATGCGAACCCCCAACCCCAGGCCGCACGGGAGTACTTCCACGACGCCCTGCAGGCGGTGGTCGGCAAGGTCGTCACGATGGTGAACCCGGAGTCGTTGGAGGAGGCTCCGACCGGCTATCAGCTCTCCCGGGGCTTCTACCGGGCGAAGGTCCTCGCCCTCGGCAAGGACTATGTCACGGTCGTCGTCGAGTTCGTCCACCGCCGCAAGGAGCAGTCCAAGGAGACCGTGAAGCAGTACATCCCGCTGTCCCGGATCAAGCGGATGTCCGTTTCGAAGTCCGAGGTCTTCATCCACATCTGAGCGACGCCATCCGGGGCGCCGCGCGCGATCCGCTCGCGGGCGTCCCCGGATCGCTCAGAGTCGCCACGGACTGCGCAGCGGGCGGTTCAGCATGCGGGTGGCGGCCTCGTCGTCGACGATCCGCTCGGCGGTGGGATCCCAGCGGATGGGGCGACCCGTGCGGATGCAGATGTCGCCGAGATGGGAGATGAGATCGGACTGGACGGCGGCCTCGACGGTGCAGACGGTCCGGGAGCGGCTCCTCACGCATTCGATGAAGTTGCCGGCGTGGTGGTTGCTCGCGTACAGGTGGAGCTCGTCGGGGCCGATCTTCGTCTCGAGCAGCTTCGGATCGCTCGCGTAGATGCCGCCGCGGTCGACGCTGACCCAGCCGTCGGGACCGAAGAAGGTCGTGCCGTGGTCGGCGAACGCGCGGTACTTCTCCACCACCGGCTGGGCGATCTTCGTGTTCATGAGCCGCAGCCCCACTCCGTTCGCGTAGCGGCAATGGACGTCCCACTCGCTGATCGTGTCGAACAGGCCCTCGGTGGGAATCGTCCCCGTCGCCTCGTACTCGATCGGCGCGGTGTCGTCGGTGCCGTTGCCCCACTGGGCGATGTCGAGGGGGTGAGCCCCCCAACCCGCGATGAACCCGAGCGCGTTGTCGTAGACGTGGTACGCGCCCCACTCGGTGCAGCGGTCCTTCGTGTAAGGCGACTTCGGGGCGGGGCCCAGCCACATGTCGTAGTCGAGTCCGTCGGGCACGGGGATGGGCTCGGTCGAGCCGCCGCCCTTCGAGGTTGTCTCGTACCAGCCGGGGGCGGCCAGGCCCGGACACCAGGCCTCGATCCGCTGGAGCTCGCCCAGGTGTCCGTTCCGCGTCAGCTCGCAGGCGAAGCGGAAGTTGCGTGAGGAGCGCTGCTGGGTGCCGTACTGGAAGATCGCGCCGTAGCGTTGCACGGTGCTCCGCAGGGCCTGGTTCCACGCCATCGCGACGCCGAGGGGCTTCTCGACGTACACGTCCTTGCCCGCGCGGACGGCCATGATCGCGATCGGCACGTGCCAGTGGTCCGGAGTGGCGATCACCACGGCGTCGATGTCGTCGCGCGCGAGCAGGTCACGGAAGTCGACGTAGGCCTCGCAGATCGCGGGGGCGGAGCTCGCGCCGTCCCGCTCGGCGTAGCGGGCGTTCACGACGCGAGCCGCCTCGACGCGCCGGGCCTCGAAGCAGTCGCAGACGGCGACGCACTGCGCATCGGGGAGGTTCAGGAATTCCCGCAGCAGGGCCGCGCCGCGGCCTCCCACCCCGATGTGCCCGAGGTTGACCCGCTCGGAGGCCGAGGGAATCCGGCCGCGGCCGAGGGCGGTCGAGGCGAGGACGTGGGGGGCGGCGATGGCTCCGGCGGCGGTGATCGCCGCCCGCTTCACCAGATCGCGGCGAGTCGGATCCTTGCGTTTCATGTCGGTTCTCACTCGTCGTCGGTGGCCAAGTGGGGGGTCTCGGAGAAGGCGCTCCATTCCCGGTCGAGCCATTCTCGCTCCGCCCTGCCGGGATGCACCACGATGCGGTAGGCGAGAGACACGCTCTCGCCCGCCTTCAACCGGTACGGCTCGTTGAAGAGCAGCGCCGGGCTGTAGTAGACGAAGGGCCTCGAGGGATCGAGGACGATGAACGACGGCGCGGGATGGCGCGGGTTCTCCGGGTGGTCGAGGATCGCGATCCCTCCTTCCCGGCCCGTGTCCGTGCGGGCGAAGTCGCCGTGGATCCATCGGGCGGGCGCGCGGTGGCATTCCATGCCGCTGCGGCCCTCGCTGTCGGTGATGCGCCAGTCGCGGGTCTCCTTCGCGATGCGCACCGACATGCCGGCGTAGCCGCCGTGGCCCACGCCGTTCGGGTCCCCGGGGGGAGGGGTGCGGTCGAGGACGAGGTCCTGGTCGAGAGCGGTGCACGTCGAGCGCCAGGTGATTCGATAGCACCCGTTCTCGTCGGGAGGCTCCATCTCGAGCCGGCGCTCCTCGCGCATCACGTTCTCGCCGCCCTGAGGGTGATAGTTGAACACGAGGTCGACCTTCGCCGAGAACTCCTCGTGCGAGAGCTGCTCCGTCGTCTCGACCAGCTCGACGATCCCCCGGTCGGGCAGGTACTCCCAGTAGTTCACGCCGTTGACGTGCTTCCAGGAGAACCACAGGGCGTAGTGCCAGACGTGATCGGAGGGGCTGAGCCACGTGAGCGGCGTGCCGTCGAGCAGACCCACGGGGTGGAAGTAGACCCGCTCGACCTCGTGGTCGAAGTTGAGCTGCCACACGGTCCGTCCGTGGTTGCGCAGTCCGATCCGGTCGGCCAGGTGGTTCCACGACAGCTCGGGCTGGCGCTCCCGAGCCGCGACCGCGCTCGGCGTGATGTCTCCGTCGAGGTCGCCGAGCACGAACTGGATCCCGTCGAGCCAGTGCTGGAGGACGGTCGGATTCCAGAAGAGGGGGTGGTCGTGCCCGAAGGCGCTGTAGAACACGCGCCCCCGCCCGTACTTCTTCACGTAGCACATCGGGAAGTCGCGGTCCTCGCGGCGGAAGGCGGCTTCCTGCTGGGGGGTGACTTCGGTGCGCTCCAGGTCCACGCTGAGCAGGACGCGGGAGTCCTCTCGCGAGAACGGATCCGCGAGCTGGTAGATCTCGTCGGTGATCGTCGGGTGCTCGAGGCCGCGGAAGGCCCGCATCAGCGGGTGCTCGGGCTCCTCCACCTTCAGGGTGACGGTCGAGCCGGAGCCCCACGGATGGTTCTCGAAGCGCGCCCCCATGAGGTTGCCGAACTCCGGCCACTTGCGGAAGCTCGCCACCCCGGCGTGGAGGACGGCGAGGCCCTTGCCCGATGCGACGTAGTCCACGAGGTTCTTCTTGAGGCGAGCGTCGACCGCGATGGCCTCCTGCCGCCCCTCATCGGAGAGCTCCTCCGGCTTCTCGGGAAGGAAGAGCTCGTTGTTCGTGTTGTTGAAGACCACGGCGTCGAAGGTCCGCAGGCTGTCGGTCTCGAACACGGCGGGGTCGTTGCTCAGCACGACCTCGAAGGCCCCGGTCTCGGCGCTCATCAGGGAGATCGCGACCTTGCCGTAGGGGATCGCGCTGTGCGCGTAGCCCCAGCAGTGGGAGAACACGAGGAGACGGCGCGGCTTCTTCGGAGCGGTGCTCACGAGCGACGGCACGACGTCACGGATCTTCTCGTACTCCTCGTCGGGGATCAGGTCTTGGGCGGGGGGCAACGTGCGCAGCTGCTCGATGGTGATGTAGTTCGGAGCCATGTCGCCGATGTCGAAGATGCCCAGCTCGCGGATCGCCGGCGAGCGGCCGTGGGTGCCGAAGATCCGCAGCTCGACCGTCCGGCACTCCGTGGCGGCCAGGGCGACCCAGAGGCGGTTTCGGACGTAGGTGGCGTCGCGCACGCGCTTCGCGACGAGGCCGTCGAGGAGGACGTCGAAATCGCGGGGGGCGAAGGAATGGTGAGCGTATCCCTCGATGGAGAGGGCGGACACCGTCCGCGGAGCGGGGAGCGCGACCTCGAGGCGATAGAGGGCCTGGTCGTCGGTCTCGTCCCAGTACGTGCCCGGATCGCCGTCGATCGCGGCCGGCGCATCGGCGCCTCCGTGGTCCGGATCGAGCCCGTCGGGACTCGTGGCGGTCGCGTCCAGGGCGAGGTTCTCGTACTCGGTGCTCGTGCGTTCCAGAAGGGCGCTCCAGGCGCGGGAATACCGGCGATCGGTGGCCGCGACGAAGCGACGCAGGTCCGGCGTATCCAGACCGTTCGGTCCCGACATCAGATCGACCAGCCGGGACTCCACGGAGCTCGGGAACGAGGCCACGTCGGTGACGAAGGACGGAAGCCACCGGCGACCATCCGGGCCCGCGAGATGACGGAGCCCCGCCTCCTGCAACGCGGGGTCGGAGCTGCGCAGAGCGCGGGTGAGGAGACCCCGGACGTCCTCCTTGGCGCCGCAGGCCACGAGGCCGAGGAAGGCGCCGGTGCGGACGCTGCTCGGCCTCTCCGTCTGGGTCAGGATTCCGAAGATCGCCTCCGCCTCCCCGGTGTCGCCCGCGGAGAGACCTTCGTACGCGCACTCGAGGAGGGCGTGGGACAGCGTCGCCTCGTGCCCCGCGGGCAGGTCGCGCTCGAGGTTGCGGAGGATGAGGCCCGTGCCCGTGATCCCGATCTTGCCGAGGGCCGCGATCGCCGCCTCCCGGCGCGCGAAGTCCGCCGAGAGCACCTCGTGCAGGACGACCTCGACCGCCCGTCCGTCCCGCCGCGCGCCCAGGGAGTTGATGACCCCGATGAGGGCCGTTCCCTCGAGCTCGCCCAGGGCCGCGCGCAGGGCGGCGAGCGACTCCTCTCCGGGAATTCGCTCCAGGGCGCAGCGGGCCTCTTCCGCGAGCGCGGGATCGAGGAGCCGCTCGACCAGCGCCGGCACGTCCTCGGCCGTTCCGACCAGGCCCAGGCGGCGCACCGCCTGCGCTTTCTCGTCCGCGGGCGCCGGATCCTGTGCGGTGGCGGGGTCCGACGCTCCGAGCAGCGCCACGGTTGCGAGTAGTGATCCCCAGATCGCGTTCATGTCGATTCCTCTCGGTTCAGATCCCGGCGCCGCCGGCCACGGGACTCGGCTCGTCGATCAGGCGGTCGCCGAGCACCTTCGTGAGGTAGGCGAGGCTCCGCTCGGCCTGGCCGATCGTGCCGCACTCGACGCTCAGGAAGAGCTCCCGGTCGAGCGGCTCCAGGATCTCGAAGACCCTCTCCCAGTCCACCTCGCCCTCGCCGCAGGCGCAGCCCACGGGGGTACCCGTCACCTTGCCGCGCTCGCGCTCGCTGTGCTCGATGTTGATGTCCTTCGCATGGACGTGGCGAACGAGATCGCGCACGTTGGCCAGCCCCTCGTATGGATCCTCGACCCCCGCGAGGTACGCGTTGCCCGTGTCCCAGTTGACGGCGATCCACGGCGAATCGACGAGACGGGCGATGCGCAGGAGGCCGGCGGAGGCCCGCGTGAACATGCCGTGCGGCTCGAGGCAGACGTAGGCGCCGTGGCGAGCGGCGGCGAGGACCGCCTTCGTCAGGGAGTAGCGCATCACCTCGTGCGCGAAGTCGTCGTCCATCCACTCCGGCTTGATCCCCTCGTCGGTGTTGATGAACTCGACGCCGAGGCTGTGGGCGAGCACCGCGGCGCGCGTCAGGCGCGGCATGGCCGCCTCGGGCTTCATCAGGGGGCTGTGGGCGGACAGCGAGCTGACCTTGACGCCGTGCCGCTCGCAGATCTCCCGCATGAGGAGTGGGTCCTCCTCCATCGAGAAGGAGTGGAAATAGCTCGCCTCGCTCAGGAGCTCCCAGCCGGTGTGCACCATCGGCTCGACCCAGGTGTAGCCGAGCTCCGCGGCCTTCTGCACTCCGCCCTCGAAGCCCATGTCCGCGCTGCGGCAGAACTCCATGTTCAGACTTATCCGATACCGTGTAGACATCTCGCTCCTCCGTTGTGGTTTGCGATCACCCTCCGTCCGTTTCGTTTCGAGCGGCCTCCTTCGGCAGGAGCCGCTCGATGAAGAAGTCGACCACCTCGGCGCGATCGCGCGGCGGCGTATTCCGGGTGACGAGAGTCACGTCGATCCCCACCTCCTGGCACCGGGCGGCCAGGTGGACGGCGTGGAGCGGGTGGTGGATGACCTCGTCGCGGTTTCGCGGAGGGGTGTGGGATTTTACGTTGTGCACGAACAGGGGCGGGTCGCCGGCGTCCAGGAAGGAGAGCATGTCGATCCGCTTCCGGATCTCCCGGGCCTTCGGCGAGTCCACCTCGGCCCGGGTCGTGACGCCGTAGAACGCCAGGTCGTCGCCCATGCTCCACCGGGACGTCCAGTTCGGGGGGAGGTCGATGTACTCCGACCACCGCTCGCAGTCGTACGTCGCCTGGGAGTTCAGGTGCCCCGCCGCGGTCAGACGCGTCGACTCGCGGAGCACCGGGTCCTCGCTCTCCGGATCGGCGAGGTCGTCGTGCACCGCCAGCCAGAGGGACGCGCCTCCTCCCGCGGAGCTCCCGTAGGCCCCGATCCGATTCCCGTCGATGTTCCAGTCCTCCGCCTTCGAGCGCAGGAACTGCACGGCGCGGCCGCAGTCCCTCATGATCTCGTCGAGGGTCGTCGTCGTGCGGAGCCGATAGCTGATGGCCGCGAACGAGATCCCCGCCTCCAGGCACTTGCGGATCGTCCGCGCCTGACCGCGCCGAACCTCGTCCTTGCTGCCCATGAGGAAGCCGCCCCCGTGGATGAAGACGACCACGGGCGCGGGCTCCTCCGTCGGCGCCTTCCAGAAGTCGAGCACGTTGCGCTCGTGGGGGCCGTAGGCCACGTCTCGCTCGGTGGGGGAGAGGCCGCGCCGGGCGTCGGCCTGACGGGCGGCCGGGGCTCGCTCGGGCTCGTCCTGGGTGCCGCACGCGGGGGCCGCGGAGAGCAGGCAGGCGAGCCACGGGACGAGGATGCTGCAAACAATGGCGATCGAGCGTACGGAGCAACGACGAGTCATGGCGGCTTCATCTCGCGCCGCGCCAGTATAATCCCCGGAGTGAGGCGTACGAGCCAGGTCCGCCGCGAATCGTCGCGGCTCGAGGTGGAGGATCGTGACCATGGTGAGGTGGATCGGTGTTCTGGGTGCAATGCTGTTCGTGAGCGGCTGTGTCTCGATCGGGATCGGACGAGGAGGTCTCCACGTGGAACACCTGAGGTGCGAGTACCGGGTCGAGCCCGCGGGAATCGACGCGGATCGCCCCCGGCTGAGCTGGAGGCTCGCCGAGGAGGACGCCTCCGTGCGCGGGCAGGCGCAGACGGCGTACCGGGTCCTGGTGGCGACCACCCCGGAGCTCCTGGGCCGTGATCAGGCCGACCTCTGGGATTCGGGGAAGGTGGCGTCTGCCGAGACGTGCCGGGTGGACTACGACGGCTCTGCCTTGCGCTCGGGGATGCGCTGCTTCTGGAAGGTGCGCGCGTGGGGCGCGAACGGCGGCTCCACGCGGTGGAGCGAGACGGCGAGCTTCTCGATGGGCCTGCTCGACCCGTCGGACTGGCAGGCCCTCTGGATCGGATACGACGCGGCCCGCGACGCCGGGACCGGGGGACCCGACCTGACGCAAGCGAAGTGGATCTGGCACGCCGCGGATCCCGAGATGAACGCGCCCGCGGAGACGAGGGCGTTCCGCACCGCCGTTCGCCTGCCCGCCGACGCCCGGATCGCGGAGGCGAAGCTGCTCGTCTCCGCGGACGACCACCTGACCCTCTTCGTCAACGGAGCGCACGTCGCCCTGCCCGCGGACGAACGGGGCTCGTGGGCGGACGTATCCCT
>CAYRXS010000011.1:0-49071 GCA_964428225.1 uncultured Planctomycetaceae bacterium | reverse complement strand
CCAGCTCAGGGCTCCGAAGCGGTCGGGGTGGATCGGCTCCGGTCCGTAGGGACAGGAAACCGTTCCGGAGAACGGATTGTCGAAGCAGGTGTTGCCGTCGAAGAAGCGAGGCACCACCTCCGAGCGACGAGAGTCCGCCACCTTCCCGCTCAGGAGGGTCAGGGTCACGGCGGCGAGGGGATCGTCGGTCTCGGCGGCTCCGTCCACCCAGGCCGAGGTCGTCGCGCCGATCGGCACGAGAGGGATCGACATGCGAGCGCCGACCACCCCGTGGAAGCTGAACAGGTCGTACCCGGCAAGATCCACCGAGAGGATCGTCTCGCCCACCGCCGCGCTGTCGACCGAGGCCAGGCCGTCGACGTCCGTCACCTCCACGCCCACGAAGGGATAGGTCACCCCGTCCCCCGCGTCCCCGTGGGTGATCACGAGGGCGTCCGGCAGGGGGGCGAAGGTGATCGCGTCGTAGACCTGCACGGCGATCGGATCGCCGGGCGTGAGCGCGCCCTGCCCGATGGCGCCGAGCTGGGTGAAGGTCCCGGTGATGGCCTCGGAGGGGTTGTTGGCCGCGTCGTAGCCGACCACCGTGTAGTCCGTCGTCCCCGAGGCGATCAGGTCGACGTCCACCGGGGCCGCCACGAAGTAGCCCGCTTCGTTGCTGCCCACGACATTGGGGAAGGTCCCGTTGTCCCCGAGCCCCGTCGTCACCTCGACGCTGCGCAGGAGCTCGTTCGACGTGCCGGTGATCACGACATCCCGCTGGTCCGAGCGGAAGAAGTCCGTTGCGCCTCCCGTGAACGACAGCTCCTCGATCACGGGCGCGACGGTGTCCAGGATGACGTCCTGGATGTTCTCGACGTCGGGATCGGCGTCGATCACCCGCAGCGACGTCACCGTCGTGCCCCGCTTCAACCGGAAGGCGAAGGCCACGGCTCCGTCGGCGAAGCGGGGCTTGATCGGATCGGGCGTCAGGAGCAGGTTGATGTCGGCCAGGGTGTAGAGGGCAGTGAGGATCGGCGATCCCCCGGCGAGGGTCAGCGTCCGCGCGAGGGAGATGAGCTGGGGCTCGTCCCCGTGGCTCATCCCGAACAGGTAGAGGTCGAGCCGGTCCCCCGCCTCGCCGTCGAGGAGGTCGATCTGAACCAGAAGCTCCTCGAGGTCACCGGCGGTCAGGTTCGCGAGGCCGATCGCGTCGCTCGGCTGCGACAGGAGGTTCGCGGCGAGGGGCGTGGCGAGGGTGTTCGTCCGGTAGTTCACGGTCGTCGGGTCCACGATCCCGCCGTCCATGTCCTCGATCTCGTGCCCGGCCGGGGAGAGCACGATCTGAACCGGCAGGTCCACCCCGAGCGACAAGGGCGTTCCCTGGTCGTCCACGCTCTGCCACCGGAACACGCGAGTGTCGGTGAGCGGGAAGCCCCCCAGGTCCACGGTGAGGGCCGCGGGCGGCGGATCCTGGGGCGGCTGATTCCCGTCGACGAGGACGTCGAAGGAGTCCCCGTTCACCGTTGCCGCGTCCATCGCGCGATCGAAGAAGGCGACGACCTCTCCCATCTCGCCCTGGCCGGTCGAGTCCCCGATCGGCCAGGTGGTCAGAACCGACGGCTTCACCGGATCGTCCTGCTCGACGTAGAAGACGGAGAGGATCGTCCCGGGCGCGTTCACGAGCGCCTGGCCGGTGATGTCGGTGGGCGCGGCGCGCTCCGCCGCGACCTGCACCCGGTATTCGTCGGCGACGACGAGGGCCGTCGACGGCAGGAGCACGAGCACCCGCCCCTCCGCGAGGATCGCCTGGGAGACCCCGGGCACCGCGCTGCCCGCGATGCCGGCGATGACGGGGATGAGCTCGAACGCCCCGGTGAGCGATTCGGCGCCCATGGACTCGTCGAAGACGATGACGATCGGGGTGGTCTTCGCCACGGTGACGTTCTCGGGGAACGTGTTCGAGACCCGGGGAGCGGTGTCCTGGATCCACTGGCCGTTCTCGGGGAGGGAGGCCGGAGGTCCCAGGTCCTGGTTGTCGTCGTCGTCGCCGCAGGTGCCGTCGAAGATGCAGGAGATGTTGTCTCCACAGCCGGCGGCCCCGAAAGCGGTGACGAGCAGGGCAAGGGCTCCCACCGCGAAACCGCGCAGGGAGCTGGAGGGCGTTGGGTCCATGGACGTCTGGGACAAAGGGCGTGTCTGCGGCGGAACGGTCGGTGAGGGCATTCCTCCCCCGAGGGGTGGGAGGAAGGCAGTGGACGCCCCTCGCCGCGGCGTATTCCCGCTCCCGCCGAGGGACCGCCCACAAGGTATCGGCCGGCCTCGGCCTCCGGTAGGGGGCACGCCTCCGGGGCCCTGGATTGGGGGAACCGTTCGGGGGAGGTAGAATCCTCACCGCCTGCGCCGGGGGTGGACCGGACGTTGCGATGCCGGGTCCATCCCCCCTTCCCCCGATCCCCCGCGCCCTCCTCGACGATGCACGATCACGCCCCGAGCGGCGTCCGGACCCTGGTGGCCGGAGCCGCGATCAGTCTCCTTGCCCTCTCCTGCGGCAGCACTCCCCCCGAACCCGACCCGGCGATCCCGGACGAGACGAGCCCCGAGGTCGTCCCCGACGTGCCCCGCGAGGAGCTCGCGATCGACCGCATCCGCGCCGGCGACCTCGAGGGGGCCCGGGACGTCCTGGCCGAGGTCCTGGCGGCCCGGTATCTCGAGGAGGCCGGGATCCGGTTCGAGGAGGGGGTGCCCGAGGACGCCCTCGTCGCGCTCGACCACGTGCTCGACCTGCGGCCGCGCGACCGGGCAGGCCGGCTCCTGAAGGCCCACGCCAGCCTCGCCCTCGCCGAGAAGGGCATGGCGAGGGGTGGGGGCGCGCTGCTCGTCGAGGGATCGCTGATCGACGCGCTCGAGTACTACAAGCGGTCGGGCGACGAGCCGGAGGTGCTCCTCGGCGCGAGCCGCTCGGCCTGGTTCCTCGGGCGCACCGACGAGGCCCTGCGCTTCGCCGTGCGGGCCGACGAGACCCTCGCGCAGCGCTCGGACGAGCCCGTCGGGCTCACCCTGGTGCCCGAGCGCGTGCTCTCCGAGGCGGCGTTCAGCGCCTACGTCGTGTCGCGGAACGAGGAGGCTCCGGCGGAGAAGTCGGCGGGCCTGTTCGCCACGACCGAGGACGCGCTCGAGCGTCTCGTCGGCCGGATGGACGACGATCCCTGGCCGTGGAGCAAGCTCTCGGATCTCTACGTCTGGGAGTCGAGGTTCGACGAGGCCCGGGGCGTCCTCGAGCGCGGTCTCGATCGGCTGCCGGAGAACGCCGACCTCCTGGCCCGCCTCGTGGACGTCGCGCGGCGCGCGGGCGGTTCGCAGAACGTCGTGGACGTCTTCGCCGCCCTCAACGAGCGCCACCCGGACATCGCCCTGGGCATCTGGTACGAGGCGCTCGAGGGATTCAACCTCTCGGTGGAAGGAGTCATGGCGAGCTTCGCCGAGGACTACGTGGCTCCCGAGGATCCCGAGGCCCTGCCCCGGCTCATCGAGCGCTCCGAGGCCCTCTTCCGGCGGTGCCGCGTGCTCGAAGAGACCTACACCGATTCCTGCAAGGGCTACGAGGTCATGTGCCACGCGGCCCTGGGCTGGATCCGCTTCGCCCAGGAGCGCTACCCCGAGGCGGTGGCCGCCTTCCGCTCGATGGAGGACGTGATCGAGGGGGGCATGACGTGGCGGATCGAGGGGCAGCTCCTGTCGGGCGTGATGGGCCTGCACCTGACCGGCAAGACCCTGGGCGAGGCGGGGGACGTCCTGGCCGCGGGCGAGATCTACGAGACCCTGCACACCTACCAGCCCGAGGACGTGAACTGGGCCAACAACACCGGCCTGTTCCTGCGCGACGCGGCGGTGGCCCTCGAGGCGCTCGGCAAGCGGCTGGGCGCGGCGGGGCGGGGCGACCTCACCGGCGAGGAGATTCTCGCGGAACTGCGCGCGGCGGTGGGTGTCGATCCCGGGCTCGCGGGCTCTGACGAGGAGAGGGCGGAGCTCGGTCTGGCGGGGAACGCCGCATTGACCCGGGCCCGGGAGCTCATGGAGCGCAGCCACGCCGCCTACGTCCGGGCGGCCGAGCTCGCGCCCGACGACGTGCGGATCGTGAACGACCTCGCCCTGGTGCTCGTGTACTACCTGCACCGAGACCTCGAGCTGGCGGAGAAGCTCCTCCTGCGCTGCGTGGAGATGGGCGAGGAGCAACTGAAGAACGAGGAGCTCGACGAGATCCAGCGCTTCGACCTCGAGAACGCGTGGGGCGACGCGCACGAGAACCTCGGCGTGCTCAACGCCATGTTCAAGGGCGACGTCGCGTCGGCGATCACCTGGTTCGAGAAGGCCGTGGAGATCGGTCCCGAGCCGCGCCCCGTGGTGACCAACGTCTGGCTCGAGCACCTGCGCCAGGAGCAGGATCCCGCGGCGCGCCGGGATCTCCTCGAGCTGAAGGGCTGGGCGCGGGCCGACGAACCGGCGGACGGATGATCCGATGAAGAAGCCCCGGCTGCACACCGTGCTCTCCCTGCTCGCCTTCGCGGCGCTGGCCCTGCCGCCGACCGCCCACGCGAGCGCGTGCTCGGTCCAGGACGAGACGGACGAGCCGACCGGGGAAGTCGCCGTCCTGCTCGCCAAGGGGCGCAAGCACCTCGAGAGGGGCAAGCCGGAGTCCGCGGAGCTGTGGTTCCGGAAGGCCTTCGAGGCCGACGGGGGCTCCTTCCAGACCGAGCGGTGGCTCCTGCGAGCGTGGATGGACCAGGGACGGACGAACGACACGCTCGATCGGCTCGACGCGTTCCGGGCGGAGGGGCGCACGGGGCCGGTGATGGACTACCTCTACGGGATGGCCCACGTGCGGCGCGCGCAGGGAAACCTCGCGGCCGGGGTGGCCGACCTCAGCATCCGCATGAACTTCGAGGACGCGGTGGTGTACCTCCAGAGGGCGCTGGAGGCGGCTCCCGAGGAGTTCCCCGACGCCTGGCTGCCCCTCGCCCGCGCGGCGTGGCACGGCCAGCAGCTCGACCTGGCGGGGCGGTCCATCGATCGCGCGGTCGGGCTGTGGCCCCGCGACGGCGAGGTCCACCTGATGAAGGGTCGGATCGCCCTCTCCCGGTTCCAGCTCGCCCGGGGCGAGGAGGCGAGCGATCCCGCCGCCTGGGACGAGGAAGTGGAGGCACAGTGGCGCGCGGCACGCCACGCGTTCTCGGCCGCGGTCAAGTGCCTGGGCAATCCGCGGTCCGATACGAATCGCCAGTACCTGCTCGGCCTGTCCGCCGTGCAGCTCGGGCACACGCTGGTGTGGAAGGGGATGCGCGCCGAGGCCGCGGATGCCTACGGCAAGGCGCTGGCGTGGGCTCCCTTGGTGGTGGACGTCGCCCAGATCCGCGGCGCCCTCGTCGGCGAGAACGACGAGGAGCCGTTGGCCCACTTCCTGACCGCCCTGGAGAAGGGGACGCGCGGCTACGCGAAGAACCACTCGAAGAAGAAGACGGACGACGCGACCGCGCTGTGGTGGCTGGGCTACACCTACATGGAGCTGGGCAGGAGCCGGGACTCCGAGAAGGCCTTCCTGGCCTCCGTGGCCAAGGATCCGCGCTACGTGGACGCGTGGTTCTACATCGCGCTCGCTCGCCACAACTCCGTCGAGTACGAGGGCGCGGTCGAGGCGATGACGAAGGGCTGGTCCGCGGATCCGGCGATGATCATCAAGGTCATCCAGGGCGGGAACCAGGACTACCACCTCGCTTGGATCGGCGCGCTGGCGGGCTGGTGCCACAAGCAGCAGAAGTTCCTCTCCGGCGCGATGCTCAGCGAGGTCCTCGCCGAGGTCGCGGTGACCAACGCGGACTACTGGAGCAACGCGGGCCTGTTCCTGCGCAACGAGGGGCAGCGCGCGCAGCGGGAATGGCAGCAGTCGGAGAAGCGGGATCCGGTCGAGCAGGAGTACTTCATCGGGATCTACGAGGCGTCGCTCACGGCGTACTACCGCGCGCTCGATCTCGAGCCCGAGAATCCCCAGCTCCTGAACGACACCGCGGTCATCTACCAGCACTGCCTGCAGCGCGACCTCGAGAAGGCGCGGTCGATGTACCAGCGCGCCGAGGCGCTCGCGGTGGAGCTGCTCGCCCGGGACGACCTCACCCCCGCGCAGCGCACGATGTACGAGACCGCGCTCAACGACTCCCGCCAGAACCTGGAGCAGCTGCGCGAACGCGACCGGGGGAAGGAATCCGGCGACACCGGATCCGCCGACGAAGCCGACGGCTGAGCCGGCTCACCGCCACGGCCGCGTCGCGAGCACCGCGACGAGCACGAGCCCTCCCGAGGCGAGGAACAGCCCGGGGATCCCCAGGACCGAGGCGAGGGCGCCCCCGCTCATCGCCCCGAGGGACACGGCCAGGGCTCGCGCGCTGAAGACCGCGCCGAGCGCGGCTCCCCGGCGATCGGGGGAGATCTCGGTGGCGGCCAGCCCGAAGGCCGTGGCGTTCGATCCCCCCGCGCAGAAGCCGATCAGGATCCGCGCCGCGAGGAGGGCGAGGAAGAACGTGGTCGCCGCATGGCCGGCCAGGACGACGGCGGCGAGGATCGTCGCCTGCACGAGCGCGCGGCGGTGCCCCACGCGATCCCCGTAGCGTCCCCACAGGGGCGAGCCCGCGAGCACCGCCGCGGCGAGGGCGGTGAACAGCCCCGCGGTCAGCTTCCGCACGTGGTCGGGATCACCGTCGACGATGTCGCCGACGTAGATCTCCATGAGCGGGCTCGTGCTCCCCACTCCGAACTGGAGGCAGAACAGCAGGATGACCCCCGCGCGCATGCGAGGCTGGGCCAGGAAGTCGCGCAGGTCGCGCACGACCTCGGTGAGCATGGAGCCCGGCGACCACGTCTCGAGGGTGGCCCGCATCGTCTTGTCCTCGTGCGCGAAGAGCGCGACGAGCCCGGCCGCCATCGCCGAGGCGATCGCGACGAACAGGAACACCGCGCGCAGCCCCAGCACCCCCCCCACCAGGGCGCCGAGGGGCGGGCCGAGGATGCTCCCCGCCGCCAGCGCTGCCTGCAGGTTTCCGGTGATCCTCCCCTGGGGCATCCCCTTCGGGGCCTGGACGCTGACCAGGGTGATGCTCGGGGGGATGAATCCCGCGAAGAACCCCTGCCCCACGCGCAGGGCCAGGAGCTGCCACGGCGTCTGTGCGAGCCCCATCGCGCCGACGAACACGGTGATCGCGAGCATCGCCCGCAGCACCATGACCTTCCGACCGTAGCGATCGCCGATCGATCCCCAGATCGGCCCCATGATGGCCGCGGTGAGCGGCGCCGCCCCGAAGATCACTCCCGACCACGCGGCGACCGCCGCCCGATCCTCCACCCCCACCTCCTCCATGAGCGAGGGGAAGAACGGCAGGAAGCTCATCATCCCCACCGCGGTGATCGTGTTCGCGGCGAAGACGGCCCAGTACGTTCGTTTCCACTTCGTCGAGGTCAAGCGTGGAACGTACGCTGTCCATCACCGTCTTTCACGGATCGCCGTGGGACGTCGTCACGAGCTCTCTCCGGCTCGGACCGGGCCCGGGGGGCGTACGCCCCCTCGCCTTACGCCACGTCGGGCAGCGACTCGGCGGGATCGATCGGTCCGTCGCCGAGGCGGCGGCGGATGTCGTCGACCTCCTCGGCGCGCCGCTCGAACGCATCCACGACGTCGGGATCGAAGTGGATGCCGCGCTGCTCGAGGATGTAGGCGCTCGCCTCGTCGTGCGTCCAGGGTCCCTTGTAGGGCCGCCGGGTCGTGAGGGCGTCGTAGCAGTCGGCGAGCGCCATGACCCGGGCCGCGAGGGGGATCTCCTCGCCCGAGAGCCCGCGGGGATACCCGCCCCCGCTCCACCGCTCGTGGTGGCACCAGGCGATCTCGTGCCCCATGCGCAGGAAGCTCTGCTCTCCGGACGTCTCCAGCACGTTGCGCAACGTCTCGGCGCCGATCGCCGAGTGCTTGCGCATGATCACCCACTCCTCTTCGGTGAGCTTTCCGGGCTTGTGTAGGATCGAGTCGGGGACCCCGACCTTGCCGATGTCGTGCAGGGGCGCCGACATCTCGAGGTCGTAGACGTAGCCGTCGGTGATGACGTTGGTGTGCTTGCCGTCCTCGCGCAGGCCTCTCGCGATCAGACCGCAGTACTTGGACACGCGCTCGAGGTGCTTGCCGGTCTCGTCGTCACGGAACTCCGCGAGCCGGGCGAGAGCGAAGATCGTCGCGTGCTGGGCGCTGTCCCGCTCGAGACGGTGGATCTGATTGTAGGCGGCGATCGCCGCGGAAGCGGCGAGCGAGGCGAGGAAGCTCCGATCCGAGCTCGCGAGCGAACGGCCGTTCACCGACTTCTCCTCGACCCGTATGCACCCGACGTATCCCTCGGTGGTCACGACCGACTCGGAATGGACGTGCTCCGAGACCGCGTCGCCGCAGGTCGAGCAAATGCTCTTGCCGACGCCCATACCGTTGAACTCGACCTCCACGGGACGCCTGCCGAACAGACGGAACGTCGTGTCCGCGGTCAGCTCGGCCACCTGCTCGAGCGATTCCGTCTCGTTGAGCTGGGAGGTGAACTGCTGCATGCCCCGCAGGCGACCGAGCTGATCCGCCAGGCGACGTTCCAGCGTCTCGGTCAGAGACAGCAGGCTCTCGCGCGAGAACTGCAGCTGCTCGGTGAGGAGCCGCTCCTCCTCGAGGTTCTTGAACCTCTCCACGCCGGCCTGGACGTCCTTGCGCAGATCCTCCGACTCGGTCGACTTCGAGAGGAAGCGGAAGACCGAACCGCTCCGGAGGGCCTCGATCGCGAGGTCCAGGTTCGCGTGACCCGTGAGCATCATCCGCGTCGTGTCGGGCCAGCTCTGCTCGACCTGCGTGAGGAGCTGGATTCCGTTCATCTCCGGCATCTCGTAGTCGGAGAGGACGACGGCGAACGGACCGCTCTCCTCGCAGGCGCGAATCGCCTCCCCGCCCGAGCTTGCCGTGTGCACGTCGTAGCCGTCCTCGAGCGCCTTGGTCATGGCTCCGAGCGCGGTCCGGGAGTCGTCTACGAGGAGGATCTTGCGGTTCATGAGACGTCTCCGGGACACGCGGGGCCCGCGGCGTCGACGACGCGCCGACACCGGGTGTGCGCCCGGCCGAGTTGGGTGCGGTGGAGCATTTTTCCGAGGGGAACGGTGGTGCTGTCCAGTCCAGCTTCGGACGAGGCCCGCGCCCGCTTGAGCGGCAACCCCTCGGGATTCCCCCCCACCCCCCCCGGGGACCTGTCCCCGAGGAAGTCGCAAAAAGACGGCTCAGTTCCGGTAGCCCTGCAGCGGCGCGGGAATCCGGCCGCCGCGGGCGTGGAGGACGCGGCAGTCGGCGGTGCCCGCCGCCTGCACGATCGCGGTGCCGAGGAGCCCGCCCCACTCCACCGTCTCGCCGGGGCCCTTGCCGGGCACGGGGATGATCCGCACCGCGGTCGTCTTCTGGTTCACGACCCCGATCGACATCTCGTCCGCGATGATGCCGGTGAGGGTGGAGACCGGCGTGTCGCCGGGAACCGCCACCATGTCGAGGCCGACCGAGCACACCGCGGTCATGGCCTCGAGCTTCTCGAGACTCAGCTTGCCGTCCGCGACGGCCTGGATCATGCCGCGGTCCTCGGAGACGGGGATGAACGCGCCGGACAATCCCCCGACGCTCGAGGAGGCCATGGCGCCGCCCTTCTTCACCGCGTCGGTCAGGAGGGCAAGCGCGGCGGTCGTCCCCGGCGCGCCCGTGCGGTCCACCCCGATCTGCTCGAGGATGTCGCTGACCGAATCCCCCACCGCGGGAGTCGGAGCCAGGCTCACGTCGACGATGCCGAAGGTCGTCTCCAGGCGCCGCGCGGCTTCGCGCCCCACGAGCTCGCCCATGCGCGTCACCTTGAAGGCGGTGCGCTTGACGATCTCCGCCACCGAGAGCAGGTCCGCCTCCGGGCCGAGCCGGGCGAGGGCCGAGCGCACGACCCCGGGACCGGACACGCCGACGTTCAGGACGGTCTCCGGCTCGCCGGGGCCGATGTGGGCTCCCGCCACGAAGGGATTGTCCTGCACCGCGTTGGCGAAGCACACGAGCTTCGCGCAGCCGATCCCTCCCTGGTCCGCCGTGCGTTGCGCGGTGTCCTTGACGACCTCGGCGAAGTGCACGACGGCGTCCATGTTGATGCCCGCCCGCGTGCTCGCGAGCGCCACCGACGAGCAGACGCGCTCGGTCTCCGCCAGCGCGGCGGAGATCGAGTCGATCAGCGCCCGGTCCGCGCGCGAGTACCCCTTGTCCACGTAGGCCGTGAAGCCGCCGATGAAGTCGACACCCACCTCCTCGGCCGCGGCGTCCAGGGCGCGGGCCATGGGCACGAAGTCCTCCGCGCCGCTGGCGGCACAGATCCACGCGACGGGAGTGACCGCGATCCGCTTGTTCACGATCGGAATCCCGTAGTCGGCGCTGATCGAATCGGCGACCGCCACGAGGTTCGCGGCGTGGTGCCGCACCTTCGTGTAGACCTTCTCGCACGCGCTCTCGAGATCGGGATCCGCGCAGTCGAAGAGCGAGATGCCGAGCGTGGTCGTGCGGATGTCGAGCGTCTCGAGCTCGACCATCCGGATGGTCTCGAGGATTTCGCGCTCGGAGTAGCTCACGAGGGTTCCACCATCGTTCAGACGCGGTGCATGAACCGGAACGCGCGCTCGTTCATCACGCGCACCGCGAGGTCGTCGGAGCTGCCCAGGCTCTCCAGCTTGCTCTTCAGGTCGGCGAAGGAGCCCGGCCTGACCTGCACGGTCAGGATCATGTGGAAGAGGTTCGCGATCACCTTCTGGGAGACGTCGTGCACGTCGCCATCGGCCTCGGCGATGGCGGCGGTGATCGTGGCGAGCACGCCGGGGCGGTTGCGGCCCACCGCGGTGACGATCGCCGTCGCGGCCATCGCCGGATCATCCTTGGGCTCGGGAAGGTGGGGCAGCGTGGTTTGGGCCCGCTCGGCGTCGGGGCCGCGGTCGGGGGCGGGCTCGGTCCACGCGCCGCTCGCGGTGCGGATCGTGGTCCCCGCCGCGCTCGCGGCCTCCAGGGCCTGGGGGGTCACGACCGTGGTCTCGTCGACCACGATCTCGGACCCGCCCGCGCGGCGCACGTCCTCGGCGGTGAGGAAGCGTCGAGTCATTTGCGGTGTGCCTCCAGGGTGTCGGTACCGAAGGACACGAGGCCGCTCTCGGTCTGCCGGTGGATGGTGGCGCGGCCGTCGATCACCTCGACGACGTAGCGGCCGTCGCTCTCGAGGATCCGGTGCCAGAGACATTCCTTCGCCTCGCCCCCGGCGCCGGGCGACACGCTCCCATCGGGCCAGCGCACGCGGATGCCCTTCGCGAAGGCGAGGTCGAGGGCGGAGGGTGTCGCGATCGCGTCGGAGCTCAACACGAGCTCGCCGCCGGGCTCCATCTCCCGGACGTCGGCCTCCGTGTACAGCTTCCTCGCGGACATGACGCCTTCGAGCCCCCCTACAGATGCCGACCGAGGTCGGGATGCGGCCGGGGGATGACGACGTCGCGCATGAGCTGTCCGGCCTCCTGGGCCAGGCGCGCCCCCGCGGTGATCGACGAGCGCACGTCGCTGACCTCGCCGGTGAGGGTGAAGAAGCTCTTGCCTCCGAGCCCGTTGGCGATGCGCAGGTCGAGCAGGTCCACGGTGGCGGTCTTCAGGGCGACGTCCGCGGCGGTGATCGTCGAGGCCACGGTCTTCGTCTCGACGAGCCCGATCGCGTCGAGCTCGCCATCGATGCGCCCGCCCTTGCGGCGCAGGCCCACCTCGATCTGCTCGTGCACCTGGGGGATGTGGAGCTGGTCCACGAGGTCCGGGCCCGCCATCTCGGCTCCCCGGCGCAGGGACGAGGCCACGTCCTTGACGCTGCCCGTGAACAGCAGCACGTACTTGCCCGGCTGCACGGGGGAGGAGAAGAGCAGCTCCACCTCGGCCTCCCAGAGGATCGCGTCGGCCACCTCGACGCCTCGCGCGACGGAGGAGAGCTCGAGGAGCCCGATGCACGGACCGACCCCCGCGTCCTCGCGAAGATCGGGGTTGAAGTCGTTGCGGGTCATGACTCGTTCCTCTTCTGTCCTCCGGGCTGATCGCCCTCCGCGGTCTGGCCGAGGCGCTGGCCTCCGGTGAGCTCCACGCCGTCGACGATCCCCACGATCGCGGTCTGGAATCCGATGTCGTGTCCGCGACCGATGGCGTGGCGCGCGGCGCGACCGTGCACGACGAGCACGCGCTCGCCGACGTCGGCGCCGATCGGATCCACCGCCACCATGGTCTCCGCCTCGCCCTCGTCCTCGCTCCGGCCGTGCACCCAGGGCTGCACGACGAGCAGCCGCAGCCCCTCCAGGGTCGCTTCCTTCTGGGTGGCCCACACCCGGCCGACGACGGTGGCGACGTGCATCAGCCCTCCTCCCCTCCGGCGGGCTCCCTCCACGCGGGGGGCGCGGCGGGCACGTCGAAGTCGTCCACGATGCCCACGATCGCCGCCTCGAACGCGAAGTCGCCGTCGCCACCGCAGGCGACGCGGGCCGCCTTCCCGAAGGCCACCACGACGCGCTCGTCGAGATCCGCGCCGATCGGATCCGCGGCCACCACCGGCGACACCTTGGGCGCGGCGGGATCGCGGCGGGTGTCGAGGGGCTCGACGACGAGCAGGCGCTTGCCCTCCAGGTCGGGCATCTTGCGCGTGGCCCACACCTCGCCGATCACCTTGCCGAGGAACATCAGTCGACCCCCAGGTTCTCGCGTCCCGGAACCTCGGCGAGCGCGCGGTGCACGGCCTCGACCGCGGCCTCGACCACGGCGTCGGTCCCCGCGAAGCGGAGTCGTCCCACCGCCCCATTGTTGCCAAGCCCGACCAGGCGAATCGGCGCGGCCTTCTCGGCCTCGTTCGCGGCGAGGAGCACCCAGATCGCGGGGTTGCACTCCAGCGTGTAGAGCGTGTCCTTGCCGAGCAGCAACATCCCCGCGCGCGTGCGGTTGATGAGCATCGCCTGGTGGTCGTCGATCTGGCGGATGATCTCGTCGGTCAGGAGGTGGGGTCGAAGACCGTCGCCCTCGCTCACGCCCGCTGCCTCCAGCACCGACCGCCCCGCCTCGCGCACCTGTCCCTGGTCCGGACCGTGCACTTCGAGGGTGCCGTAGGAGCGCTCCGTGATCAGCGCGCCCGGCTTCACGTCGCAGCGCTTCAGGGCCACGTCCATCAGCCGGTTCACCACGATCCCCGGCCGCACCTCGATCCAGAACGCGCTCTCCCCCGCGACGGGGAAGTAGCCGTCGGATTCCGCGGCCACGGTGGCGGCGAACTGGGGCTGCATCTCGTCGATGACGAGAGCGCCGCGCAGCTCGATGGGACGCTGGGAGGTCATGGCTCCGGCCGTTCACGCGCGCGGCCCCGGGGGACCGCGACGGCGGCGGATCAGTCCGTCGGGATCTCGGGCAGGAATTCCTCCAGGTCTCCCGCGGGGCGCGGGATGACGTGGACCGAGCGCAGCTCGCCCACCCGTCTCGCCGCGGCCGCGCCGGCGTCGGTCGCGGCGCGAACCGCCCCGACCTCGCCGCGCACCATCACGGTCACCAGTCCCCCGCCCGAGATCTCTTTTCCGAGCAGGGTCACCTTCGCCGCCTTGCACATCGCGTCCGCCGCCTCGATCGCACCCACCATGCCGCGGGTTTCGATCAGGCCCAGCGCGATCAGGCCATCTTCGACTTCAGCCATTGGTCAGCTCGTTCCTTCGGTTCACGCCGTACAGGCGCCTGACGTGTCGTCACTGTGTGGACATCCCGTGCAGGGGCCGAGCGGACAGCCCGCGCCGGCCTGGGACAGGATGCTCTGAATCTCGGAGGGGGTGAGCGCCATGCCCACGTAGGGCCCCGACGTTCCTCCGCCGCTCGGCGCGGGCCCGGCGCCCGGGCGAGGCGTCTCCGCCCGCGGGAGCACCGTGGTGCGCACCGTGGATCCCCCGCCCGTGAAGCGGGGCGCCGCCTTGGCGGCCGGTCGCACCTTCGCCTGCATCGGCGCCCCGGGGGAGGGGGTCGTCTTGCGAGGGGGAGGGGCGGCTGCCGCGCTCCCGCCCGACGGAGGCGGCGGGGGTGGGCTCGCGACGGGCGCGCGCTCCGGGGGAACGACCACCGCGGGATTGCCCCGCCAGTTGCTCGACACCCCGGTCGCGACCCGCGGGTTCGGTGCGGGAGAGCCGCTCGGGCCGACCTCCCCGACGATCCCCGGATCCCCCTCGAGCCCGCTTCCCCGCGGCGCCGCCTCGCCGGAGATGCCCGCGGCGCGCGCGTGGGTCGTCGCGTCGATCGCCTCCCAGTCGGGCTTGCGGAAGGCGACCCGCTTCAGATTGACCAGGTGGCGGGCGGTGATGTTGTCGGAGGTGATGTTGCCGGCCTGCGGACCGCAGCCGAGGCTCACCGAGGGAGTGAGGTTCGTGCTGAAGCCGATCGCGCCCTGGGAGGTGGGTCCGTTCACCACGATCCGGTTCGCGGGCTTCTCGAGGAACCACGCGTCGAGCACCGTCTGGTCCCGCGCCCACAGCCCGATCGTGTGGCCGAGCCCGTCGGAGTGCAGCGTGGCGAGCGAGACCTCGCACCCCTCCTCCCATCCGTCGACCACGTTCACCGCCACCAGGGGACAGAGAATCTCCACGGTGAGGGGGCTGCACGCGCCCACCCCCGGCTGCGGCGCGAGCAGCAGCGTGGTGTGGCGTGGCACCTCGAATCCGCAGAGCTCGGCGACGCGGTACGGATCGAGCCCGACGATCTCGGGCCGCGCGTGTCCGCCGACGATGATGCCCTTCTCGAGCTTCGCGACCTCGTCCGGAGAGCACAGGTGCGCGCCGCGCTTCTTCAGCTCCGCGTACATCCGCTCGACGATCGGACGGTCGAGCACGAGCGACTGCTCGGAGCAGCAAAGCGTCCCGTTGTCGAAGCTCTCGCTGGCGACGATCCAGCGCGCGGCGTCCGCGACGTCGGCCGACCGATCGACGTAGATCGGCACGTTGCCGGGACCGACTCCGTAGGCGGGCTTCCCCGAGCTGTAGGCGGCCTTGACGAGCCCCGTGCCTCCGGTGGCGAGGATGATCGCCGTGTCGGAGTGCTTCATCAGCGCTCCGGTGGACTCGATGGTGGGATTCACGAGCGACTGCACGAGATCGGGCGGCCCGCCTGCGCTCTGGATCGCCTGCCGCATCACCTCCGCGGTCCGCCAAATCGTCTTCCGCGCCCGGGGGTGCGGGCTGAGCACGCAGGCGTTGCGTCCCTTCAAGGAGATGATCGCGTTGTGCAGCGCGGTGGACGTCGGATTCGTCGTGGGCACGATGCAGGCGACGATCCCGACGGGAGTGGCGACCTCGAGAGTGCCCGCCGCTTCGTCCCGCGCGACGATGCCCACCGTCTTCTCGTCCTTGATCGACTCCCAGGTGACCTCGCAGCCGAAGAGCGTCTTCAGGATCTTGTAGTGGAACCTCCCGATTCCCGTCTCCTCGACGGCCATCCGGGAGATCTCCCCGGCGGCGGCGGACGCGGCCTCGACGACCGCCTCGCACAGCCGGTCGATCTGCTCCTGGGAGTAGTGGGAGACCGCGTCGAGGGCGCGGATGGCCCTTCCCATGCAGTCGCGCACGTCCTGGAGGGCGCGTAGATCGGGATCGAGCTCGGGCACGGCTCAGACCTCGGAGGAAGGAAGACGAGGAGTCGGCCGCGCCCTACGACTTCGGAGGAGCCATGGGAGGCAGGACGCGCTGGAGCACCTGGTCGTGCGGGCGCGGGATCACGTGCACGCTGACCAGCTCCCCGACCCGTCGCGCCGCCGCGGCCCCCGCGTCCGTCGCCGACTTCACCGCGCCGACCTCGCCGCAGACGTACATCGTGACCAGGCCCCCGGTGGCCCTCTCCTTGCCGAAGAGATCCACCCTGGCTGCCTTGACCATCGCGTCGGCGGCCTCGATGGCCCCGACCAGGCCCTTCGTTTCGATCATCCCGAGCGCTCGTTTCTGCACGCGGATCTCCTCCCCGGACGGAAGATGGGAATCGGATGGTGGACCGATCCGCGACCGGTCCGAGGCGCCAGTCTATCGCCCCCCTCCCCCAACACAATCACGCAACGTCCCACCTGCCGTTGGTGGGCACTTCGCCTCCACTTGTCTACCCCCGGAACGAGTCGAGGTCGAGGGACGGCTCGGGGCGCGCGGCGAGGCCGAGGGCGAGGCCGAGGGCGAGGAAGGTCGCGAGCAGGGACGAGCCGCCCGTCGAGATCAGGGGCAGGGTCAGCCCGGTCATCGGCAACAGACCGAGGTTGACCGAGGCGTTGATGAAGAAGTGGGAGGCGAAATACAGCCCCACCCCCGCGACCACGAGACGGGAGAAGCGGTCCCGGACCCGGCCCGCGGAGACCAGGAGGAAACCGGCGAGCAGCAGGTAGGCGACGATCAGGACGCTCGCCCCGACGAAGCCCCCCTCCTCTGCGATCACCGCGAAGATCGAGTCGCTCTCCCGCTCCGGCAGATGGCCCGCCTCGTTGGCCACCCCGCGGCCGAGGCCCGTGCCGCTCATGCCCCCGTTCCCGACCGCGACGTGGGTCTGGTAGGCGTGGAAGGCCGCGCCGCTCTTGTTCTCGATCAGGGTGGCGTCGTCGAAGCTCTTCGCCCAGGTCTCGATGCGCTTGAGCTGATAGCCCTGGACGAGCTCGAGCTGCCAGACCAGGGCTCCGGCGAGGACTCCCAGCAGGAGGAGACCGCCGATCGCACGGGCGCGCGCTCCCGCGAGCCAGCACAGCCCGAGGGTCACGGGCACGATGGTCAGGGCGGTGCCCAGGTCGGGCTGGGCGGCCACGAGGCCCATGGGGATCACCGCGAGGAACGCGGGCACGATCCAGTCGGAGAGGCTCTGGAGGCGATTGCGGTAGAGAGCGCGGGCGAGCACGACGATGAGACCGACCTTGGCGAGCTCGGAGGGCTGCAGGTCGAAGCCCATCGGAAGCTGGATCCACCGCCGCGCGTTGTTGCGCTCGTCCCCGTACAGCGCGACGACGACTAGGAGGACGATCACCGCCACGTAGGCGAGCCAGGCCCAGCGACGCAGCCAGCGCGGCCGCAGGAAGAAGCCCATGAGCAGGAAGGGCATCGCCACGACGATCTTCTTCACGTGCGAGGAGAAGACGATCCCCTCGCGACCGAGGCGCACGTCGGCGTCCGCCATCGTCTGCACGAAGACGAGGCTCGTGCAGATCATCCCCGCGGCGAGGAGCAGGACGTGCCAGTCGATCCGGAGCCACGGCACCCGGAAGTCGAACATGGAGCGCCAGCCGGTGAGCGGGCGCAGTCCCTTCCAGCTCCAGATCCCCTCGATCATCGCGGAGCCTCCTCGGAGATCGGCCCCACGTCGACCCCGCGCGCCTCGAGCCACGCGCGCACCTCCGGCTGCTGCAGGAAGGAGCGCGCCACGTAGACCGCGCCGTGCGAGGACGTGGTGATCGTGTCGTGGACGAAGACGACGAAGACGAGCTGCGGATCGTCGGCGGGCACCCACCCGGCGGTCCACGTGTGCTTGCGGACGCGGTCGTCGTCGCTGTCCGAGGCCGCCTCGCGGATGTCCGCGCTCCCCGTCTTGGCGGCGATCGCGAAACCGAGCTGGTCGGGAGACAGGGCGCGGCGGCCCGTGCCGCCCTGCCGCGTGACCACGGCCGCCAGGGCCTCGCGCACGAAACGGAAGCTCTCCGCGGCGAAGGGAAGTCGCTCGCCCGCACCCGCGGGGAGCTCGCGCTCGCTCACGGCCCTCGCGATCCGGATGTCGGGGAGCACGCCCGTCGCCAGCCCCGCGTAGGCGCGCGCAAGCTGCATCGGGGTGACCTCCACGACCACGAGCCCGTTGCCCGCGGTGCGCCGCTGGAAGTCGCTCAGGGCGCCGCCGCGGCGATCTCCCTGGAAGACCGCGGGCACGACCTCGCGCAGGCCCAGGCGTCGGGCCACCCCCTCGTCCCACTCCGGGATCCGGCGGATGCCGGTGGGCTCGCCGAAGCCGAAGAAGTCTCCCAGCGACAGGAAGTCGGCGTCGTCGTAGCTCTCGCCCAGCCACGCGAAGTAGCCGTTGCAGGACTCGACGATCGCCCGCTCCAGGGCCACCTCGCCGTGGCCCCACTCGCGCCAGCAGTGCACGTTCTCGTAGCCGCAGCCTCCGCTCGCGATCGGCCCGCACGTCGACTCCCGCGCGGGATCGAGCCCGCCGCGGTCGAGCGCGTAGAGGGCGACGAAGGGCTTGAAGACCGAGCCGGGGGGCTGGAAACCCGGCTTGCGCAGCGCGCGCTCGATCGGGTTCGCCCGCTGGCCGACGACGCCCGGCACGATCGTGGAGTGCTCCGTGGGCTCCGAGGCGGCGGCGATCACGTCGCCGTCCGGGGTGATCACCACGATGGCCCCGACGGGATTCCGCGCCCACTCCTCGTCGAACAGCTCGTCGTCGACGATCGACGGATGAGCGAGCGTGCGCTCCGCGGCGCGCTGCATGTCGAGCTCCAGGGTCAGCACGAGGTCCGCGCCGTCCTCGGGCACGCGCACCTGTCGCTCGCCTCCCCGCTCGAAGGCCTCCTGCAGGCCGCGACGCTCCTCGTAGCCGTTCGTGCCCCGCAGCTCGGGATCGAAGAAGCCCTCGATCCCCGCGACCCCGCGCACCTCGTCGGGGAGGAGGACGCGTCCGACGAGGCGGCGCAGCTCGTCCTCCTGCTCGGTGGTGCGGCGCGGGCTCTTCTGCAGGCTGCGCATGCGCTGCGCGTCGAGCCGTTGCCGCTGGAGCTGATACACGTCGACCGCGGAGACGGAGCCGACGAGCTTCTCGGCGAGCCGCCCCTCGTCGCCCTCGTGGACGAGGTACTCGCGCTCCGAGACCTCGCGCGCCTCGATGCCCGGGAACCACTCGCCGTAGCGGGTGAGCAGGTAGACGACCTCGTAGTCGGGCCGCCGCCGCTGCAACGGACGCGGGCGCATCCCGTAGTCCTTGAGGAGATGGTCGGCGCGCTCCATGGCCCGCTCCCGCAGCTCCTCGCGCAGGATCAGGCGCCCGTCGCGCGAGAGGTCGTCGGGATCGGCGGTCTCGCGCAGGGTGTCGAGCGTCGCGCGCAGCTCGTCCTGGACGGCCCGCTCCCACTCCGCGACGACGTGGGCGAGGATCGCGTGCACCGCCTCGACGTCGCGGCTTCGTCGGCGGTTCTCGAGGTGGTGGCGGAGGCGCGCGCCGAGGGCGATGCGCTCGGCGTCGTCCTCCGCGGGCAGTTCGGACACCGCATCGTCGAAGATGGACCAGTCGAGGAGATCCGCCTCGCTCGCGGCGCGCCGGGCGGGATCCTGTACGGGCAGTACCGCGCGCCGGGACGCGCGCAGATCGCGCGGCAGGTCGACGGCGAAGATCTCGTCGAGGACCCCGAAGACGGCCAGCGAGTCGAGCGCGCGCCAGTCGATCGGCGCGCCGTTCAGCGTGCTCTCCACCGCACCCTCCGGCGCGAAGATCGCGGCGACGCGATTCCACACCTCGTCGGGCTCCGGGCACGTCGCGGGGTGGAGCACCAGCTCGGCGTGCAGGTGGGGCAGCGCGTAGCCGTCGCGCCAGCTTCCGGTCCAGCCGTCGCGCACGGTCTCCGCCCACTTCGCCATCCGCGCGCGATCCCAGGCGAACAGGTGCATGATCCAGTCGAGGTCGATCGACGTGAGCAGCGTGTCGTCGTCGATCCGTCCGGGGGAGAAGCCGGTCGCCTCGTAGAACAGCTTCGATGCCGTGGCGTCCTCGACCAGACGACGCGAGTCCTCGATCTCGGCGACGAGGTTCGAGAGCGGATCCCCCCGTCCGTCGGAACCTCCCGCGCGCAGGTCCTCGTCCCGGTCGAGCAGCCGCGCCAGGCGGGCGAGCTGGTCCACCGATTCGGCGAGGCGGGACTCGAGATCCGCGAGCACGTCCTCCGCGCTCCAGCGGCGCTCGCCCGCCTTCGATCGCTCCTCCGCCGCGAGCACGTGGAAGGACACGTCGGTCGCCCGACGCTTCCCCAGGCTGCGCACCTCGTTCCACTGTCGCGCGCCGAGGTCCAGCAACCTCCCGACGTAGAAGCGGAGATCGGAGGCGCGCGAGCCCAGGTGCTCACGCGTTGGATCCCCTCCACCGGGATGGCTCCAGGTCGCGGTCTCGACCGCCTCTCCCGACGCGAAGGCCGTGAGCTGCGCGGAGGTCAGGGAGACGAGGTCGACCGCCCACGGCACCAGGTTCTCGTGGGCCTCTCGAAGAGAGACGGCGCGTCCCTCCAGGAGCGAGCGCGCGTGGGCGACCTGGCCGAGCGGGTGGCCGCGGCGGAACTCCCGGTACAGGAGCACGAGCTGGAACGTCCCCTTGTCCTTGGCGAGGACCTCGCCGTGCGCATCGACGATGCGGCCGCGCCGGTAGGGAAGCACGTGACCGGCGTGCACGAGGCGCGCCGCCTCGTTCGACCACACGTCGTGCTCGCGCACCTGGATCCAGTACAGCCGCCCGAGGAGCACGACGGCCCCCACGACCAGGACCAGCAGCAGGGGCTGAATCCGCCGCCCGATCACGTCCGTCCCCTCCAGAGCGGAGACAGCCCCGGCAGGCTGCGCAGGAGCGGGAGCAGGAGCAGGGCGGCGAGGGCGGTGGAGATCGCGGTCCGCCAGATCATCTCGGGCGAGGGAGCGACGGAGACCTCGGGGGGCAGGGCGAGGACGCGGCTCACCACCCAGAACCCGGAGAGCACGAAGGCCGCGGTCCCCGCGAGGACCGCGCGGGGCAGGGGACGATCGATCTCGACGATCTCGCGCAGCCGGCCGACGAGCCAGAACGCGCCGAGGTAGCCGGCGAACACCGCCAGCGGGGGATCGGTCGAGAACGAGACGCGGGTCGCGGCGATGAGCAGGGTCGCGAGCCGCCCGTCGGAGCGGTCGAGGCGCGAGTCGAGGGCGAACAGGAACAGCAGCCCGAGGTCGGGGGCCCACAGGCCGATCGCCGGCTCGGTGGAGAGGAACCCCTGCGCCGCGAAGAGCCAGGCGGACCACACCACGAGCAGGATCCAGGCGACGTACCGCCAGCGCTTCATTGCGAATCCTCCTCGACGCGGACGAACAGGGCGCCCAGGTCGGAGGGCGTGAGCTCCCCGGTGAGGCGGATGATCCGCGGGTCTTCCGCGCGCCGGGGCAGGAGACCCTCGCCGAGGTAGTAGCCGCACTGCAGGCCGGAATCGCCCGAGCCCGTGTAGAGCCGGGCGCGAACCGGCTCGTCTCCCGCGGCCGACGCGAGGTCCAGCTCGACACGCTTCACCCACTGCAGGAGCACCGCCCCGTCCTCGCGATCGCGCCCGAGGGAGACGAGCCGCCCGAGGACCTGGGGCTCGGCCACTCCCTCGAGGCGCGCGACCGCGACCACGCTGAAGCCGGGATCGCCGAGGAGGCTGACGTCCGCGCTCCACGGCCCGACGCGGCCGACGCGGCCGACGAGCCGGCGCCCGACCGAGGTCACCGCCGCGCCCTCCGCGACGCCGTGGACGCGCCCGCGCGAGATCCGCACCGCCTCGCGCCAGGGGCTGGCGTCCCCGAGCGTCAGGGGGGCGGCCCGCACCCAGGTCGCCTGGAAGAAGTCCTCCTCGACCGGCTCGCGCGAGGGGAGCGCGGGATCGGGGGGCGCGAGGATCACGACCCAGTACAGGCCGTCCTTGTAGTCGAGCTCGGGCTCGATGCTCCACCGCCCGCCCTTCTCGTCGCGTCGCACCCGGCCGAGCCGCAGGCCTTCCGAGAGGGCGGAGAAGGCCTCGGCCTCCTCGAAGAGCTCGTGGATCCGGGCGAGCCCGTCGGCGAGCTCGCGATCGCTCGGATTGTGCACGGCGAGCCGCACCTCGGTGTCCGCGGCGCGCCTCCCCCGGCTCGAGGGGTCGAGACCGCCCACGGTCATCAGCACGTCCTGCCCCGCGACCGCGCCCGCGACCTTCGCGCCGACGTGGAACGAGCGGGAGGTGACGAGCTCCACGATGGCGATCCCCTCGTCGCCCCGCGCTCCGGGGACGACCTCCGCGATCCGCCCGACGTAGGCGTTCCCGCAGGCTACGGGCAGCCCCGCCTCGATCCCCCGCACGTCCCGCACCCGCACGCGGAGCGAATCGCGGCGGCCCGAGACCCGCCCCACGACCTCCCCGTGGACGAGGCGCCGGCCCTCGACGAGGTCGGGCTCCGAGGGTCGGGCGTAGTGGACGATGTCGAGCAGGAGGCGCAGGTTCTCCTCCGCCTCGGCCGCGGAGCTCTTCGCGAGCCGCGCCTCGGCCGCGATCACCTCGGGGCGCCGCACGAGCCGGAGGGGGGAGGCGATCGCGGTGACGAGCCGCAGGGGAGTCGTCGCGACGTCCACGAGCCGCTCCACGGCCGCGGGGGGGCGAAGGGCCAGGAGCACGAGCGCGCCCCAGAACAGAGCTCTCGTGGTGCGGGATCGAGGGTGGCTCACGTGGGAATCCGGGGGGCCGGACGTCCAACGTACCGAAGTGCCGTCCCGGAGTCCCGTCCCCGCCGGACGTCGTCAGTGCTCGCCGTAGCCGATGTCGTTCATGTGCTGGCGCTCCTCCTCGGAGAGCTGCACCTCGACGCCGGACACGGCGGGGACGAGCTCCCGCGCGATCTGGGCCCGCGAGCGCATCCACAGCTCGCGCAGCCACGGCAGACCGGAGTCGACGAGGTCGTGGAGCTCCCCGGGATCGGACGACAGATCGAAGGCCCGCACGATCTCGCTCTCCCCGAGGTTCTCCCGGTTCAGCCGGACGTAGAGCTTCCGCCCCTCCCCCTGGATGGTGACGCGGTCTTCCTCGGGGAGCATGGCGTAGGTGCGCACGTCGCGGCTCTCGTCCAGGTCGAGGAGGTCGGCGCCCCCCCAGGCCTCCCCCCCCGGCAGCCCGACCAGGCGGACCAGGGTTCGGGGCGCGTCGAGCAGCGTCGCGGCGTAGGTCACGGTCCGGGGCTCGAGCCCGCCCCCCAGGACGAAGAAGGGAACGCGCACGCGCTCCTCCCAGTGCTCGCCGCCGTGCCCGAAGCGGTCGTGCTCGAAGAAGGCCTCGCCGTGGTCGCTCGTGAACACGAAGTAGTGGCGGTCGAGGTATCCCGAGGCCTCGAGCCTCTCGAACCACTCCCCGAAGACGACGTCGAGCCCGTTCACGCCCTCGCGGTAGAGGACCGCCAGGCGCTCGGTGATCTCGGGGGGGAGCATCGACATGTCCACCTCCGGGTCCGTGATCCAGTCGCGACCCTCCTTCATGACGGCGCGGAACTCCTCGCCGTCCTCCTCGGGCCCCTTTCGGTAGGGGACGTGCGTGCGGAAGGTCTGCACGAAGAGGAAGGTCGGCCGGCCGTCGTCGGCGGCCAGGAGCTCGTCGGCCTCCCGGAGCGTCTTCCTCAGGTTCCACGCCTTGTGCTCCCGGAAGGTCTCGAAGCCCTGGTCGAAGCCGTAGGTGCGCGAGACGAAGCCCGAGTCGGTGATCGCGGCGGTCCGGTATCCGTGCTCCCGGAGGTGCTCGGTGAGCGTGACGACGTCCCGCGAGAGCCCCGCGTACCGGTGGAGCGCGAGGTGCTGCATCGGCTGCAGCCCCGTGAACATCGTGGACTGCGAGGGCAGGGTCCAGGCGGTGGGCGCCCAGACGTGCGTGAACAGCACCGAGCGCGCGGCGAGCCGGTTCAGGAAGGGGGCGGTCTCCGGATCGCCCCCGTAGGCCGCGAGGCCGTCGGCCCGGAGCGTGTCCGCGAGGAAGAGGACGAGGTCCGGGCGGGACTCGCCCCAGGGCCGGGCGTCGCGCTCCCCGACGTCGGCGGGTCCGATCTTCGGGGCGAAGAAGGCGGCGCGCCCCGGCGGGCCCGTGCAGGAGAAGGTGAGGCTCGCCTCCTCGATCCCCGCGGGCGGGAGCGCGACCTCGTGCCAGGCCCCCGTCGCCTCGGGGCCCAGCTCGACGCGCCGGCGGAAGATCTCCTCGTCGCCGAGCGCGATCGAGAGCACGAGCGGCGGGGGATCGTCCGCGGCGACGAAGGTCTCGACGCCGATCAGGAAGCGCAGGGCGGACGCGGGGGGAATCTCGCACGCGACGCGCACCCGCTCCCCGGGCCAGACGGGAATGCCCTCGCCGGTCCGGCCACCGACCACCGGCCGCCAGGCCCCGTCCTCCCAGGAGGCGCGCAGGATCTCGACGGCGAGGACGATGCCGTCCGGCGGCGTCTCCCCCTCCTCGAGGGCGAGGTAGAGGACGCTCTTGGTCACCGCGAACTGCCCCGGCCGGAAGGAGGCGAGCATGTCCGCCTCGCGGGCGCCCATGAACGGCTCGAAGACGCGGTCGGCGCACGTGAGCTCCATGCGGGCCGCGCCGACCTGGTACAGGGACGTGTGCTGGTGCATCGCGGAGTGCAGGGACCGGGTGGTCCGCCACACGTGGGGCAGCATCCCCGGGGTCCAGTCGTCGGCGGTGAGCTCGATCCGGAGCCAGACCGACTCGCCCCGGTCCTCGACGAAGAGCCCCGTATCGGCCTCGAGGTCCCAGTCGGTGAGCACGCCCGCGAGGGAGCCGAGGGGACCCTCCGGCACGAGGGAGTGCCACCGGACCGCGTCGTCGTCCGTGGAGCCGCCGCAGCCGCCGAGCGCGAGGCCGAGGGCGATCGCTCCGCAAAGGGCGCGGGCGGGCGGGCGGAGCATCGACGGACTCATCCCCGGAGCATACCCGAGGGGGGCGACCTCGCCACCCGCGCCGACGTCTCGGCTCACTCGTCGTCCGACGAGAGCACGCGGGAGAAGATGTCGAGCTTCTCGAGGAAGATCCCCGTTCCCCGCGCGACGGCGGTGAGAGGATCGTCGACGACGCGACAGGGGATCCCGAGGAAGTCCGAGATCGCGGGAGCGATGCCGTAGAGCAGCCCTCCCCCGCCGACGACCGTCACGCCGACGTCGACGAGGTCCGCGGAGATCTCGGGCGGGGTTTCCTCGAGCACCTGACGGATGCCCTCGCAGATGCGGCGGACGGGTTGTCCGAGGGCCTCGCGAATCTCGAGCGAGGTGATCGTGGCGCGCGCCGGCAATCCGGTCACCGAGTCGCGTCCTCCCACCTCCATCGAGAGCTCCTGGTCCATCGGCCACGCCGAGCCGAGGGTGAGCTTGATGCGCTCGGCCGACTGCTCGCCGATCTGCAGGTTGTGGAAGCGACGGACGTGGGCGATGATCGCCGCGTCCATCTCGTCCCCCGCGACACGCAGCGAGTGGGCGACGACCGAGCCGGCCAGGGCGAGGACGGCGATCTCCGTCGTGCCGCCGCCGATGTCGACGATGAGCGAGCCGCGCGCCTCGGTCACCGGCAGGTCCACGCCGATCCCCGCCGCCATCGGCTCGTCGATCAGGTACACGCGCCGCGCCCCGGCGCGCTCCGCGGAGTGCACGACCGCGCGACGCTCGACGTCGGTGATGCCGGTGGGCACGGAGATCACGACCTGCGGCTTCACCCAGCTCCGGCCCTCGTGGACCTTGTGGATGAAGTAGCGCAGCATCTTCTCGGTGACCTCGAAGTCCGCGATGACCCCGTGGCGCAGGGGACGCACCGCTTCGATGGGGATCGGGGTCTTGCCGATCATGTTCTTCGCCACGATGCCCACGGCCATCCCGTCGAGGAGCACCTCGTTCGTCCCCTTCTTGACGGCGACCACGCTGGGCTCGTGCAGGATGATTCCCTTGCCGCGAACGCAGACCAGGGTGTTCGCCGTCCCCAGGTCGATCCCCATGTCGACCGAGAAGTTGCCGAGCACCCACTCCAGGGGTTTCAGTACGTTGGCCATCTCAGGGCAGGAAGGGACCGCGACGAAGCAAGCGATGAGGGGAAAGGGCGCCCGGCGAGCGCGTTTCTCCTCGACTCGAGGCAAGTCTACGTTTCCGGCTTCCCCGATCAAGCGATTGCGATTCCCGCGCCGCGAGAGTTGTCCACACGAGAAGGGCGGGACGGCGACCCTCGCTAGGAAATCGGAAAAAATCGCGGTGGGCGCCGGGGGCGGTGGAAAAAGCGAGAACGCCAGCGCGGTCGGAACCGCGCCGGCGTTCTCGTGGGGGTCGGTGGTTTCCGCTCGGCCCTAGAAGAACATTCCGGTGTCGAACACGCCGCGGAGCTTGTCGAGGAACAGGATCCCCGCCAGGAGCAGGAGGGTCGTCCCCACCGCGATCCCGGTGTCGATCCCCTCGCCCGCGGCCTCCTCGACCACCTCCATCTCGGTGGTGGGAGCCGGCTTCTTCTTGGACTTCGCCTTCGGAGCCCGGTCCTTCTTCGCCGAGGCGCGCCCTGCGGTCCTTCTCTTCGCCATGGTTGGTCTCCTTGTCGCGATGGACCCGGGGGGCCTAGAGGACGGTGCTGGCGTCGTCGCCCTGCTGGATCGTGGTGCCCTCCACGGTGTTCAGGACGAGGGCGGAGCACACGTTGTCCTGGACGTCGGCGACCCGGACCTGGCCCTTGTACTGCTTACCGCGCCAGATCTCGAAGGTGTAGCCGCGCTTGACCTCCTTGTCCTTGCCGACGTTCAGGAGGACCAGCCCGGGGGCGAGATCCATCCGCGCGTCGAGGACCTGAGCGTCGATCTTCGGCGTGGCGATCAGCTCCTGCCAGTTGACGTCGGTGATCTCCATGATCATCGCGAGGCGGGTGTCGAGCTGGGACACCTGGTCCTGCAGGTCCGTCCGCACGGCCTCGAGGTCGGCGATCTGCGTATCGGCGGCCGCCTTGGCCTCCTCGGCGTCACGCTGGGCCTGCTCGGCGGCGATCTGGGCCTCGACGGCGTCGTCGCGCTCGTTCTCCGCCGTGACGCGCAGATCGACGGCTTCCGCCCGCTGCGTGCTGAGCTGGCGGATCGTCTCGTCGTACTGACCCAGGGTGGAGTTGATCTCCGTCAGGTTGCCCTGCATCGTGTCGTTGGCCCGGTTCGCCTCCGCGAGTTGGGAGGTGAGGTTGTCCTTCTCGACCAGGTACTGGTCGCGAAGCTCGCGGATGCCACGCTTCTCGTCTTCCAGCGTGCTGATCCGGATGTTGAGGTCTTCGATGGTCTGGGCCGTTTCCGCCTTGGTGGTGGCGTGCGCGGCCTGCTCTTCCGTCAGCTGGGTCTTGAAGTCCTCGGTCGTGGCGAGGGCGTTGGCGGCCCATCCGAGGAAGGCGGCGGAGAGGATGAGGTTGAGAACGATGAAGATCCGTCCGATGGGGCTCATGGTCGTCCAGCGGATAGGGGTTCGGGTGTATGCAGGGGAAGCGGGATTGCCCCCGAGAAGGGCCGTTCGGAGGGTCCGCTGCGGGGGGGTCCGGTGGGGCCCGAAGGGGCCGTCCGGTCGGGCCGTGACTATAGGGGCACCCCGGGGGGTGGTCAAGCTCCACAGGGCCTCGGAAGGCGGGTTGCCCGACTCGGCCCTGGTTGCTCGTGGGGGTCCTAACCCCCGGGTCCGGAGGGGTTACCACCCGTGCGCCGGAACAGGAGGAGCAGCGCGAGGGGGAGGACCACCAGCAGCACTCGCCAGGCGGTGCGAAGTCTCACGTAGAGGGGAGTTACGGCGTCGTCGCCCGCCGCGGGGACCGGAACCTCCAGTTGCAGGATTCCCCGCACGAGCCGATCCCGCTCCCCCACCCGGATCCGGCCCAGCTCGCGGCCGTCGGGGCCGATTCCCAGGGAGATGCCCGAATTCGTGGCCCGGACCACGGCGCGGCCGGTGGAGAGCGCGATCAGCCGGGAGAAGGCCACCATGTGGTCCGCCTCCGAGGATTCCCGGTACCAGGCCTCGTTGCTGACCACCAGGTGGAAGTCCAGGGGTCCCGCCGCCACGGCCTCCACGTAGGGGGCGAGGAAGGCGTTGTCGAAGCACACCGTCCCGGAGAGGCGGAAGCGGCGCCCGTCCCGGGTGGCGAGCTCGAATACCCCCGTCTCCTCCGCGGCGACGAAATCGGGGACGTAGGCGGCGATGGTCTCGATCGTCCGGCGCACGAAGCCGAGCCGCTCGAGCCCGAGCATGGTCTCCGCCCCGGGGACGAGGATCCGCTTCCCCGCGGCGCGGCTTCGGGTTCCGTCGGGCGCGTAGAGGACGACGGCGTTCTGGCGGCGGATCTGGTCCCCCACCACCCCGTAGACCTCCGCCCCCGCGAGCAGGGAGGTTCCCGCGGGCAGGCGCTCGCCCGGAGGCAGGTCCCGGCGGCCGATCCCCAGGAGGAGCTCGAGGATCCAGCCCGTCTCGCGCTCCCGGGCGAGCTCGAGGATCTCCGGAGTCAACGGAGGCATCCACGGTGGCAGCGAGAGGCCGCGCGCCACCGCCGCGTCCACCTCGGGCTCGAACAGGGTCACGTAGAGCATCGACTCGCCCCAGCAGACGAGGTCGGGGGGAGCGTCTCCGGCTCGTTCGAGGTCCGCCAGGGCCGCGAGGGTGATCGCCCGGGAGGCGGCGAAGTTCTCGCGGGGATCGTCGAACTGCTTGCGCTGCTGGGGGAAGGCGGGCTGCACGAGGAGCAGGCGGGGCCCCGGCTCGCTCTCGGGGGGGGCGGTGAGCGCGGAGAGCGCGAGGGCGAGGAGGGCCGGGGCGACGCCGAGGGCGAGGCCTCGCCCCGAGAGCCGCCGCGCGACGATCCCCGCCGCCAGGAGCCCGGCGAGGGAGGCGAGGACCACGCTCAGCCCCTCGACTCCCCAGACGCGCGCGCTGCCCGAGAGCCAGAGGTGGTGGTGGGCGAGGTGTCCCAGGCGTAGCCAGCCGGTGCCGACGGGCGGGGGGAGGATGCTGCGGATCGTCTCGAGGGCGAGCCACGCCGCGGCCACCGCGACGCCGACGGAGTATCGGCGGGCGAGCGCGCGGGCGAGAGCTCCCGTAGCCAGGACGTACAGCCCGTAGCCGGCGACCATGTAGAGCAGGATCGGGGCCCACACGTACCCGGTCCACCACATGACGGGAGCCATGCCGAGCCCGCCCGCGAACCACTCCGCGAACCGTGCCGCCCGTCGCCGCTCGCCGAGGGGTCGCACGGCGAACGCTCCCCAGATGCCGAGGCCGAGGATCCCGAGCAGGGTCGAGCCGTCGGGAGCGAGCGCTCCCGGGGCGCCGAAGTAGAGGAGTAGCAGTCCCGCGAGCTCGCCCGCGAAGCGGTGGCCCGGGGCGGGGGGAGTCATCTCGATCCTCGGCGTCATGCGGGCGCCCCGACCTGCGCGGCCGCGGCGTGCGGACCACGGTAGGTCAGCCCAGCGGTCGGTAGCAAACGATCTCCCCGGTGCGAATCTCGGAGTCGGCCTCGATCACCGCGAAGGCGTCGCCCTCGCAGGCACCGCGGATGTCCGCCGAGCCGCGGTACGGGAGGGGCTCGAGCACGACGATGCCGTCCTCGCCGGGGCGGGTGCGGACGGGCGCGTTGTGCTGGCGGCCGATGGCCTTCCGCGTCCCTCCGATCCAGCGACCGTGGAGGAGGATTTCTCGCTCCTCGTCCTCGCCGGCCCCCGCGAGCCGGGCGAGGGCCGGGCGCACGAAGAACCCGAAGCCGAACAGGGTCGACACGGGGTTGCCGGGCAGCCCGAAGACGGGCGTCGACCCGTGCATGCCGAACCAGATCGGCTTGCCCGGCTTGACCGCCACCTTGTGGAGGACGCGCTCGACGCCGATGCGCTCGAGGACCTCTCCGACCAGGTCGTACTTGCCCACGCTGACCCCTCCCGTGGTGACCAGCGCGTCGCCCTCCTCGAGCGCCGCCGAGAAGGCCCCCGCGAGCGCGGCGGTGTCGTCGGGGACGATCCCCGCCCGCAGGACCTCGGCGCCGAACCGCTCGCAGGCCGCGGCGAGGTAGAGCGTATTCCCCTCCCGGATCTGTCCCGGCCCCGGCTTCTCGCCCACGGGCACGAGCTCGTCGCCGGTCGTGAGGATCGAGACGCGCGGCCGCGGGAAGCACGGCACGGGATCGCACCCGATCGCGGCGAGCACCGCGACCTCCGCCGGACCGAGTCGCCGTCGCGGCTCGAAGACGGCGCCTCCGTTCTCGAGGATCTCCGCGCGGTGCGACACGTGCTGGTGGCGTTGCGCGACGTGCTCGAAGTGCACGCGATCTCCGTCCCGGCTCGTGTGCTCGACCATGACCACCGCGTCGCAGTCGGCGGGCAGCGCGGCGCCGGTGTAGATCTCGATGCACGAGCCCGGCGGCACGGTGCCATCGAAGGGCACGCCCGCCCGCGACTCGCCGACGCAGGCGAGGGAGTCGCCGGCCTCGGCGAGGTCCGCGCTGCGAACCGCGAAGCCGTCCATCATGCTCTTCTCGAAGGGCGGCAGGTCCACGTCGGAGACCGCGGGCCGCGCGAGGCAGCGGCCGGCGGCCCGGGAGAGGGGGACGTCCTCGACGCGCTCGGGGAGAGGGACGCGGTCGAGGATCCGCGACAGGGCAGCGCTCGGAGTCAGCATGCGGCCAACATACGCGGCGAGGGGAGATCGTCACGGATCTTCGGGGAGTCGTGTGCGGGCGAGGGGGAGGATTCGGTGGGAGGCTCTCTTCTCGAGGACCGTCCCAAACCCCCGCCCGCCCCACTGGGGACGCACCGAGGCGGCTCGCGGTTGCCGACCGTGCGCAGGATTGTCGCGCGCCGATCCCGATCCCGCGCGGGATCTCAGGCCGGGAAAGAGCGCGGCAGGGTGATCCAGATGCGCGTCCAGATCACGACGACGAGGAGGCCGCCAAGGATCGAGAGGGTGAGGGTCGGCTGGACGTAGGCGAGGAGGATCGCGAAGGGCAGCAGGAGAGCCAGGAGACCGACCGCGCCCAGGAGGACCGCCATCCCCCGCAGATCCCGGATGGTCATGCGCGGGAAGCCGACGCGGCGGAGCCTCAGACCGAGGAGCACCGCGAGAGGGAGGAGGAGCGGAGAGAGGATCAGCAGGACGATCGCGACGATCTTCCACCCCGAAGGCTCCGGACCGCCTGGTCCGTGTAAGCGAGTTGTTCCATGATCCGAGGATTCCCGGCTGCAGGGCACTCCGGGGTACGTACTCCGGAAGGGATCGGTTGGAATGGACCCGTCCCTGAAGGAGCGATTTCGGCCGGTTCCCCGCCCGAGAGGTACGGAGCTTCGCCCCGTTTTCCGACAATATGGAATCCGGCAGGCCGCAACGAACCCACCGCTGCCGGTCCGTCCGCCCACGCGACCCCGCGATCCACCCCCGAGCGCCGTGCAGACCAACACCCATCGCCTTCCCTATCTGACCGCCCTCGGGCTGGCTCTCGCGATCACCCTCGGCGTCCCCGCTCTCGTCGGCTGCCGCCAACAGGCGAGCCCAAGCGGACCGGAGACCCAGGCCGCGGGCGGGGCGCGCATGCGGGAGATCCCGAAGGTGCGCGTCTTCGAGCTCGAACGACGCGAGATGACCCAGGTGCTCGAGACGATGACCAAGCTCGAGTCCGAGCGCGAGGTCGAGCTCTTCCCGCGCACGACGGGTACCGTGGTCGAGCTGCGGGTCGAGGAAGGAGATCCGGTGAACGAGGGCGACGTCCTCGCGGTGCTCGACGAACGCGACGCGCGCCTGAGCGAACGCGACGCGCAGGTGGCGTTCGACGAGGCAAAGAACACCGCCGAGCTCTCCGTGCTCGCGGTGGCCGAGGCGAGGGCACGCATGGAGAGCGCCGAGCTCACCGCCATCCAGACCGAGCGCGACTATGATCGCAACATCAAGCTCTTCGAGGGCGAGGAGGTCGTGAGCTCCGTCTCGCAGTCCGCCCTCGAGGCGAGCAGGCTCGAGCGCGACCGGGCCCAGCACGACCACCGGCTCGCGGTGCTCGCGCACCAGAAGAGCCAGCTCGACGAGAAGGCCACCCAGACGGCGGTGGAGCGCGCCGCGCTGTCGCTCGACCGCGCACGATTGGCCCTGTCCTACTGCCAGATCCAGGCCCCTTTCAGCGGAGTGATCGCCGAGCGACGCATCCGCGTGGGAGACAGCGCGAGCTCCGCGCAAGCCGCCTTCGTCCTGACCGACACCGAGAACCTGCGCACCGTCTTCTTCCGCCCCCAGGAAGAGCTCTCGATGTTCCAGGGGCCGGCGAACGGTCACGGCAGCGGAACGTCCCTCGAGGTGACCGCCACCGCGGAGGCCCTTCCCGGCGAGATCTTCGAGGGCGAGGTGGAGCGGATCAGCCCCACGATCGACCGCGACTCCGGGCAGTTCCGCGTCACGGCCCGGCTCCACCCCGAGGATGCCAGCGGCGGATCGCGGCTCCTTCCCGGCATGCTCCTGCGACTGGAAATCGTCACGGATCGCCACCCCGAAGCCCTCGTGGTACCGAAGCGAGCCCTGCGACGAGAAGGAGAGCGACGCTATATCCTCGTGATCGAGCCCCTGCCCGAGGACGGCGAGCCTCCGGCCGAGGACGAGACCGACGAGCAGTACGTGGCGCAGGAAGGGACCGAGAGCGATCCGGCCCCTGCCGAGGCGGAGAAGACGCGGGAATCCGAGTCTCCCGAAGGAGAGTCCACGGCTCCCGAGCGGAACGAGGACATCCGAAAGCTGCGTCGCATGGAAGTCGAGGGGGGCTACTCGAACGACGAGCTCGTCGAGGTGTTCACCCTCGGGGACGACGTCCTGGAGGAAGGCACCCCCATCGTGCTCGTCGGTAGCCGGGACCTGGATGACGGCGACCTGGTGGACGTGGGCCACGAGGAGAAAGCTCCGAAGACCCCGGACTCCGAGGAGGGAGAGGCCGCGGCAGAGGCGACCGAGGTCGCTGAGCGTCCGGAGGAAGGTGACGGGACCGACCGGTAGCGTTCCCCCGTGAGCTCCTCCTCCGAATCCAGGACCACGATCGGGCGTTCCCGAATGCTGGCTTTCGTCACGCGGCGTCCCGTCGCGATCAGCATGTTCATGCTGGCGATGGCCGTCTTCGGAGCCGTCTCCGCCACGAAGCTCTCGACCGACCTCCTGCCCGAGATCAGCTACCCGACCCTGACCGTGCGCACGACGTGGCCCGGCGCCGCGCCGGAGGACGTGGAGGACCGCATCTCCGAGAAGGTGCAGGAGAGCCTCAGCACACTGGACAACCTCGTGCGATCGGTATCGATCAGTCGAGCGGGGGTTTCGGACGTCGTGCTCGACTTCGATTGGGGTACGAGGATGACCTTCACGGTCCAGGACGTGCGCGAGAAGCTCGACATGGTCTTCTTGCCCGCCGCGGCCGAGCGTCCCCTGATCTTGCGCTACGACCCCAACCTCGACCCGATCCTGCGCATCGGTATCCGCCCGCCGAAGGGGCGTGAGGCGAAGACCGAGCAGGACCGGGAGGAACAGCTCATCCACCTGCGCTGGATAGCCGAGAACCGAATCAAGCGCGAGCTCGAGTCGTTGGAGGGTATCGCGGCGGTGCAGGTCCGGGGCGGGCTCGAGGAGGAGATCCGGGTGCGGGTCGATCCACACCGACTGGCGGCGAACCAGATCGATCCCGCCGCGCTCGCCAACCGCCTGGCCCAGGAGAACCTGAACGCCGCCGGCGGAAAGCTGCGCGAAGGCTCGTCGGAGTTCCTCGTTCGCACCGTCAACCAGTTTCGCAGCGTCGAGGAGATCGAAGCCATGCCGGTGGCGCGCCGCGGGGACGCGGTGATCCGCGTCGGCGACGTCGGCACGGTCGAGCGCACTCACGAGAAGCGAGAGGTGGTTACCCGAATCGGCGGGGCGGAGTCCGTGGAAGTCGCCGTCTACCGCGAAGCGGGGGCGAACATCGTCGGGCTCGCAGAGCGGGTGGGGAGGCTGACCTTCGGAACGAAGAAGCAGCAGGCCGCGGCGAAGAAATTCGCCGAGGAGGATCGCACGCCGACCTTCGGTGAGCGCGACAAGGTGGCCTACCTCGGGTGGCGGCTTCGTGATGACGTCGAGATCGAGCTCTTGTCCGATCAGTCCACGTTCATCAGCGACGCGGTCGACGACGTGAAGAACGCCGCGATTCTCGGGGCACTCCTCGCCATCGGGGTGATCTGGATCTTCCTCCGGCGCCTCTCGGCGACCCTGATCATCGGAGTGTCGATCCCGATCTCGATCGTCGTCACCTTCGCCCCGATGTTCATGGCGGACGTCAGCCTGAACATCATGTCGCTCGGCGGCCTCGCCCTCGGCGTGGGCATGCTGGTCGACAACGCGATCGTCGTGCTCGAATCGATCACCCGCTGCCGGGAGGAAGGCGACGATCTCACTACGGCCGCAATCCGGGGGGTCTCGGAGGTGGCGGGAGCGGTGGTGGCCTCCACCCTGACCACGATCTCGGTCTTCGCCCCGATCGTCTTCGTCACGGGCATCGCGGGACAGATCTTCGGCGACCAGGCGTTGACGGTGGTGAGCGCGCTCGCGGTATCTCTCGTCGTGGCGGTGCTCTTCATTCCGATGCTGGCCTCGCGGAAGTGGCTCATGGGCCACGGCCCCGGTGCGCAGGACGAGAAGCCGTCGAAACCCCCCAAGCTCCTGCGGGACGTGGAGTGGACCTGGGGCAGCCTGATTCCGAACATCCTCTTGCTCGGAAACCGCCTGATCCTCGCCGTCCTCGGTCTCGGGGTGCGTTGCATCGGCGCGATGCTTCTCGTGCTCTTCCGAGTGGGGAGCTTCCTGACTCGGCCCATTGGTTTCGGCTTCAACGCGATTTGGAGCGTTCTGGAGAACGTCTATCCCAGGATCCTCCGAGCCTCGCTTCGATTCCCGATCGTGGTGGTGCTCGCCGCGGGCCTTCTCTTCTGGGCCGCAATCCGACAGGTTCCCCAATTGGGCGTCGAGCTCCTGCCGGAGATCCACCAGGGCGAGTTCACCGCCCATGCAAAGCTCCGGGTGGACAACCCGCTCTCGAATACCAACAGGGTGATGAGCGAGCTCGACGAAGCCGTTCGCGGTCTCGACGAGGTCGCGATGACCGCGCTGACCGTCGGAGTCGAGAAGGAGACGTTGACGCGCGAGATCGAGGGATCGCACACCGCGCGGCTGACGGTGCGACTCGTGGACGAGGACTTCGATCCCGACGAGGAGGAAGCCATCTCGGAGCGGGTACGCAGAATCCTCCACGACCACCCCGCCGTGGAGACGGTGGAGATCACTCGTCCCACACCGTTCGCCCTCGAGGCTCCGATCGCGGTCGAGATCCGTGGCTTCGATCTCGAGAAGATCCAGGAGGTCGGGGACGATGTGTTCCGGCGCCTGCTGGAGCTCAAGGAACAGGGCAAGCTGTCCGACGTCAGGACCACGAGGCGTCCCGGCAACCGCGAGGCCCTCGTCTCGTTCGACCGGGACCAGATCCTCGAGCTCGGGCTCGATCTCGGCCAGGTGGTTCAGCTCGTGCGCGACCAGGTGGAAGGCAACGTGCCCACGCGGTTCCACGAGGGCGATGAGCGAATCGACATCCGCGTAATCGGAGACGAGACCGTCCTCTCCGACCTGCAGGCGGTGCTGGATCTCCCGGTGAATCCCGCGGACGAAGCGCCGGTGCCCCTCAGGGCGATCGCGACCGTCGAGATCGTGCAGGGGCCCGCCGAGATCCGCCGCATCAGGAACACGAGGGCGGTGGTGATCAGCGCAACCGGCACGGGGCTCGACCTCGGCGGTGTCGCGGAGAACATCGAGAACGCTCTGAGCTCGGTGCCGTTGCCCGACGATGTGGAAATCGAGCTCGGGGGCCAGAAGCGCGAGATGGACGAGGCCCAGCGAAGCCTGCGCCTGGCCCTCCTGCTCGCCGTGTTCCTGGTCTACGTCGTCATGGCGAGCCAGTTCGAATCGCTCCTGCAGCCCTTCATCATTCTGCTGACCGTCCCCCTCGCCGGAGTGGGCGTGATCTTCGGGCTGAATCTGCTCGACATCCACCTCTCCGTGGTCGTGTTCATCGGCGCGATCATGCTGGCGGGAATCGTCGTCAACAACGCGATCGTCCTGGTCGATCGAATCAACAAGAAACGCGCCCAGGGTCTCGCTCGGATGGACGCGATCCTGGAGGCGGGACGAGCGCGGCTGCGGCCGATCATGATGACGACGGCCACGACCGTACTCGGGTTGCTGCCCTTGACCGGGTGGCTCGAGTTCGTCCCCGTGATCGGTCGGCTCGGCGCGGGTGAAGGTGCGGAGATCCGCGCCCCGATGGCGGTGACGGTCATCGTCGGGCTGATCGCGTCCACCGTGCTGACGCTCATCGTCATTCCCACGGTCTACTCATTGCTCGTGCGAGGCCGCGAGACGCCGCCCGCAGCGGAGACGTCATGAAGGACGTGAGCGACAGGATGGGCGGGTTCTTCGGAACCACCGTCGCTCGACCGGTCGCGCTGATGGTGCTGTTCATCACCCTGATCGTCGTGGGGGTGATCGGCTACCAACGGATTCCCTTGCTGCTGTTCCCCTCGGGATTCAGCGAGCCGGGTCTCTACGTCTACATCGAGAACCAGGGAGCCAGCGCCCGCGAGAACGAGGAGCGGATCGCGCGCGTCGTCGAGGAGCAGCTCCGAACGCTCACCGGCATCGAGGAGGTGGTGAGCAGATCGTCGGACGGCAGCGTCGAGCTGGAGATCGGTTTCGACGGAAGCATCGACATAGATCTGGCCAAGGCGGAGGTGCGAGACCGACTGGAACGTGCTCGGCCCCTGATGCCGTCGACGGCCAGCAACGCGTTCATGTGGGCGCAGTCGATGGACGACTTGCCGATCACCTTCTTCGGCATTCTCCTGCGGGGAGATCCCGACGAGCACCCTCACATGGTGGAGAAGGTGATCCAGCCCCGCCTGGACGCCGTGCCGGGAATCGGCAGGGTCAGCATGTGGGGCGTCCTGCAGGACAGCGTGCGCATCCTGCTCGACGAGGAGAAGGTGGCGGCGGCGCAGCTCGATCTGGGAGCTCTGATCGGCCGTCTGTCCTCGGACAACTTCGCCATGCCGTTGGGAGAGCTCGATGACGGGGGGAACGAGATCTTCCTGCGCTCCGACATGCGTTTCGGGTCGCTCGAGGAGATCGAGGACTACCCGATCGGCGGAGGGTTGAAGGTCCGGGACGTCGGCAAGGTGGAGCGGGTCAAGAGCGTCGGCAACTCACTCTCGCGCATCAACGGCGGCTTCGCCTACGAGGGGATGGCGATGAAGGACAGCCAGTCCAACGTCGTCGAGGTCAGCCGCGACTTCCGGGCAGCGCTCGAGGAGCTCGAGTCCGATCCCGCCCTCGAGGGCAAGATGTCGTCGATCATGTTCTTCCTTCAGGGAGACATGATCGAAGGAGCTCTGAATCAGCTACGCGAGACGGCCATGTGGGGAGGACTGCTCGCCCTGCTGGTCCTGTTCGTGTTCCTGCGCCGCATCCGGCTGACGATCTGCGTGGCTCTCAGCATCCCCGTGTCGATTCTGATGGCGCTCCTCTGGGAGTACGCCTGGGGCGGTTCCTTCAACGTGCTCACCATGGTGGGGATCACGCTGGGGATCGGGATGCTGGTGGACAACGCGGTGGTGGTCGTCGAGAACATCGCCCGTGAGCACCGCGAGGGCGGGAGTCCGCACGAAGCGGCCGTGCGAGGATCGGCCCAGATCGCCCTCGCGATCACCCTGGCGACGTTGACCACCGTCGTCGTCTTCCTGCCCCTCATCTTCATGACGGGCAATCAGATGGTCCGGGTGATCTTCGGGGGCATCGGCATCCCACTCTCGGTCTCCCTGATCTCGAGCCTGTTGATCGCGGTCGTGTTCCTGCCGGTGATCACGGCTCGCCTGCTCGGCGAACGAGTGGGTCCCATGGAGTGGGTCGCGGCACGGGTGGCCCCGGTTCTGCGCCTGCCCGTCCGAGGCTTCGCCTACGTCGTGGGCTTCCTCCTCGCCTGCTGGCACGTCCTGCTGCGGGGACTGTTCGCCGCGAACCGTTTCTGCCTGGCGGTGCTCACCCCGTTGCGTTGGGTCCTGGCGATCGCCGCGGTCGGGATCGTGGCCTGGAGGATCATCGAGCTCGACGTCACCACCCCACCTCTGGAGAGTCTCGCCGAATTCGGTCTCGACTCCGCCATCCCTCGGTGGCTCGTCCTGGGGATCGTGAAGGGAGCTCTGATGCTGCTGGCGCTGGTGGGGGTCGCGCTGGCACTCTCGGGCCTGAAGCGCTGGAAGCGTCGCTCCGTCGCGCCGCCCGCGTGGCCCACGAGGCTCGTCCCCGTCGGCGGCTCGCTGATCGACATGACTACCGAGTCGAATGGTCGGCTCGTCGAATGGACCCTGCGACACCGCCTCGCGGCGAGCGGGCTGGCGGTCCTGGCCATGGCGTCCGTGATCGTTCCCAAGCTGGGAATGGACATCACTCCTTTTGGACAGGATTCCTACGAGGACCGGGTGAGCTTCGTCGTCGTCTTCAATGACGATTTCACTCTGGAGGAGGCAGCGGACGAGGTTGCGGTGTACGAGGAGTTTCTCGACTCGAAGCGGGAGGAGTTTGGCTTCGACAATTGGAAGAACCGCTTCGACGAGACGGACGCCCGGTTGACTATCTACTGGGATGCTCTCCCCGGAGAGGCGGAGATCCAGCGGGTGCGCAAGGCGTTGCGCGATGGGCTGCCCCGCATCCCGGGTCATGCGCTCCACTTCTACGATCGCGAGGAGATGAGCGATCGCAGCCGCAAGATCACGACGTTCATCCTCAACGGTCCCGACTCCCAGGAGCTCGAGAGGCTGGGCCTGATGGCGATGGAGGTCCTCGAGAAGATCCACGGATTGAGCCAGATCTCCTCCGATCTGGAGAACGCTCCCGAGCAGATCCGGGTGGAGGTGGATCGCGACCGGGCCAGCAACCTCGGGGTCAACACCCAGGCGATCCAGCAGACGATCTCCTACGTCCTCGCCGGATTCCCCCTGCCACGCTTCCAGGAGAAGGGACGGGAAGTTCCCTTCTTGATCGAGTACGACTCGGAGGACGTGGCGGGATTGCCGACCCTGCGGGACATGAACGTCTTCTCCGAGACCGGGGCGGTTCCGCTGTCGTCGGTGGCCGATCTCTCCTACGCGAAGGGGAGCAACTTCATCCGGCGCAAGAACGGCAAGATCACCTTCACGATCTGGGCGGAGGTCGACGATCCCCTCAAGATCATCCCGATCACCGAGGCAGGTTACGCGGCCCTCGCCCAGCTCGATCTGCCGCGGGGGTACTCGATCGGCCAGAAGGATTCGGCGCTCGCCCGCCAGGAGGAGGAGACCCTCGAGCTGCTCAAGGCGCTCGGCTTCGCCATCGTGCTGGTGTTCCTGTTCATGGCCATCCTTTTCGAATCCCTGCTCCTCCCCTTCTCGGTCCTCTGCACGGTTCCCTTCGCCGCGGTCGGAGCATTCTGGACGCTGTTCCTGACCCAGACGCCGATGGACTCCATGGGGTGGATCGGGTTGATCATCCTGTCCGGGGTCGTGGTGAACAACGGCATCGTGCTGATCGACCGCATCCACGGCCTGCGCGCTCGGGGCATGGAGCGGGCGGAAGCCGTCGTCGCGGGTTGCCGACACCGCGTGCGCCCCGTGCTGATGACCGCCCTGACCACGGTGGGCGGTCTCACGCCGATGATCCTCACGCCGCCCCCCCCGAACAGCTTCGACTACCGGACCCTGGCCACGATCGTCGCCGGCGGATTGGTGGCGAGCACCTTCTTCACCCTGTGGGTGGTCCCGCTGGCCTACACCTTGCTGGACGACCTAGCCGTCCTTCTTCGGGATCGGTTCCGCTGGTGGCTGCGTCGTGGGAATACGGTGTCAGACACGTTCCTCCCACCCTCGCAGTCTGGGAATACGGCGTCAGACACATTCCTCCCACCCTCGCAGTAAGACCGTTGCGGTTCGCAACGTTGTTACTGCGAGGGTGGGAGGAATGTGTCTGACACCGTATTCCCACCTCGTCGAGTGCTCGCTACACTGTTCGGCCCTCATCCCTAGAAGCCACCGCCGATCCTTCCCATGACCCGCGACCGAGAGAGCCGATCGCTCGCCCCGCTTCCCCCGGGAGCCCGAGTCGCCGTCGTGGTGTCCCAGTACCACCGCGAGCTGACCGAGGCGATGTGCACATCGGCCCTGGAGACCCTGCGCGCGGCGGAGGTCGCCGACGAGAACATCCTCGTGCTGCAGGCGCCCGGCGCGTACGAGCTGCCGATCATCGCCCGGAGCCTCGTCCGTCGCGACGACTTGGACGCCGTTCTGTGCTTCGGGCTCGTCCTCAAGGGCGAGACGGAGCACGACCGCTACATCGCCGGCGCGGTGGCCGACGGCTTGATGAGCCTCTCCCTGGAATCCGGAACCCCCGTGCTCTTCGGTCTCCTCACCTGCGGGACGATCGAGCAGGCCCGGGCCCGGGCGAGGACGCGCGCGGAGGGAGGTCTCGACAAGGGACACGAGGTGGCCGTCGCCGCGATCGAGTTGCTTCACACCCTGCGACGTGCAACGCAGCCTTTCGGTTCCTCGAAGGAGACTCCATGAAGAAGCGCACCCGAGCGCGGGAGATCGCTCTCCAGTTCCTCTATCAGCTCGACCTGCGCGGACCCGACTTCCTGGAAGAGGCGTCGGCCTTCCTGCGCGGCGAGGAATCGGACAAGGGCACGCGCGAGTTCGCCGCGCACCTGATCCAGGGGACGGCGGCAAACCTCGACGAGATCAACGAGGTCATCCAGGCCGTGGCCCAGAACTGGGACATCGAGCGGATGGCGGTCATCGACCGCAACGTGCTGCGCATGGCCACCTTCGAGCTCCTGCACTGCGAGGACATTCCTCCGAAGGTCTCGATCAACGAGGCCATCGAGCTCGGCAAGCGCTACTCCACGCAGAACTCGGGCGGCTTCATCAACGGCGTGCTCGACAAGATCAAGGACCGACGGAAGGAAGGCGAGGCCTCCGAAGAGCCCGCCGAGGCCGAGCCCGCGGGCGACGCCTGAGACCCACCGGGCATCGAAGCGCACTGGCGGAATGGGACTCCTCGATCGCTTCAAGAACCGTCTCTCGCGAACCCGGGCCGCGATCTCCGACGGGATCGCCGGCCTCTTCCAGGGCGGACGCGAGATGGACGAGGGCCTCCTCGACCAGCTCGAGGAGCTGCTCTACACGTCGGACCTGGGCCCGGTGGCGACCGAGCTGATCGACGACCTCCGGCGACGGCACCGCCGCGGCGACGTGAAGGGCGAGGGCGACGTGCGCGAGGCGCTGAGCGGCACGCTCCGGTCCCTCCTGCAGAGCGAGTCGGAGGAGGTCGCTCTCGAGGCCGACCCCACGGTGATCCTGGTCGTCGGAGTGAACGGCTCGGGAAAGACGACGACGATCGCCAAGCTCGCGCGCCGGTTCCACGACCGCGGACACCACGTGCTCGTCGGGGCGTGCGACACGTACCGCGCGGCCGCCGCGGACCAGCTCGAGATCTGGGCCGGGCGCAGCGAGGTGGAGATCGTGCGCAAGGGCGAGGGCGCCGATCCGGCGGCGGTGGCCTTCGAGTCGGTCGAGACCGCGCAGGTCCTGGGGTACGACGTGGTGCTGCTCGACACGGCGGGCCGACTCCACACGCAGCGCAACCTCATGGCCGAGCTCGAGAAGATCGCCCGCGTCGTGAGCAAGAAGATCGAGGGCGCGCCACACGAGGTCTGGCTCGTCATCGACGGCACGAACGGGCAGAACGCGATCCAGCAGGCGAAGCTCTTCACCGCCTCGGTCGACGTCACGGGGCTCATCGTGGCGAAGCTGGACGGAACGGCCCGCGGAGGGGCGATCTTCGGGATCTACCGCGAGCTGGCCCTCCCGGTGCGCTACGTCGGGACGGGCGAGACGGCGGAGCTCCTCGAGGTATTCGAGCCCGGAGCCTTCGTCGACGCGATCGTTGGCCCTGCCTAGCGGACGGTCTCCGGGCCCGTTCCCGGACGAAATCGTGGATCCCGTCGTCCGATTGCGCGACCCTGTCCTCGTCGGATGAACGCCGATCGCGCCATGCCTCGCGCCGGGGATCCGCTCCCCGGATCGCCGCTCCTCGATCGCCTCCTGGCCGTGCTCCTGCTGCTGCCGGGTGCGCTCCTCGCCCTGCCTCTGCCCCTCGCTCCGCTCGAGCTCGACCCCTACCCGCGCCTCGCGGGCGCGGGGCTCGCCGCCCTCGCCGCGGTGCCCGCCGCCCTCCTGCTGCTGTGGCGGCCGCGGGGGATCGCCCGGGCGCGCGACGTCCGGGGCTCCGTCCTCCTCCTCGTCCTGCTCTGCTGGGGCCTGCTCCACTTCGTCCTCGGCTCGGTGACCGACACGTTCGAGGCGCGTCGCGCCCTCGTGCTGGCCGCGGTCGCGCTCGTGCTACTCGTGGGCGGGGGGCACCTCGGGCGCGTCGGGCGGGAGTGGCTCGTGGGCGGCGTGGTCCTGCTCTCCGTCCTGTGGTCCGGCTTCGCGCTCGGGCACTTCGCGTTCGCCGAGCGAGAAGACCTCGCGGGAGTCCTGGGCAACGTGGGTCCCCTGTCCCAGGCGGCGCTGCCCGGAGCGGTGATCGGCATCTGGCTCGCGCTGATGCGACGAGGGATCTGGTTCGCGATCGGGCTGGTCGCCTTCGGGCTCTTCACGGTTCACTCCGTGGCGGCACCGGTGAACGCGGGCACGGTGTCGATGCTCGCCGCCCTCGGTGTCGGAGCCCTGCTCCGCCGCCGGCGGGAGCGCACCCTCGCGATGCACTGGGCGCCGTGGATCCTCGCGGGGCTGGTGGTCGCGGTCGCCGCGGGGTACCGCGTCGCCGAAGGACTCGTCGGGCCGGAGGAGGAGGTTCCCGTGGAGGAGGTGGCGGACGCGGGGCTCAGCGTCGGCGGGGCCGGCATCGAGGTCCGCTATCGTGTGTGGATACGCGCTCCCGCGTTGCTCGCGAGCGCGCCGGTGCTCGGCATCGGCCCGGGGCAGTTCGTGGCCGCGTTTCCCCCCCACCGCGACCCTCGCGAGGCGGTCCTCTCCCGCCACGGCGTCCGGTCCGAGGACTTCAACGAGGTGGAGCACCCCCACAACGACTGGATCCACGGTGTGGTGCAGCACGGGATCCTCGGGGGGATCCTGTGGCTCATCTTCCTCGGCTTCGCGGCCGCCGCCTGCGTGCGCGGGATCCGGCGGCGCAACGAGCTGATGGCCGCCGCGGGATGCGCGGGAGGAGCGGTGCTCGTGAATGCCCTGTTCCACGCGCCCCTGCTCGTCTCCCCCGCGTCGGTGGCGATCGCCTACCCGCTGCTCGGAATCCTCCTCGAGGCGGACGGTCGCGATGCGCCTCGCTTCAATCGCCTGCTCGTTGCGCGGACGAGCGGCGTCCTCGGCCTGATCGCGGCCGTCGCGGCCCCGCCCCTCGTCCTCCACGGACGAGCGATGGCGGACTACGCGCGCCAGGTGCGGCGGATCGCGCGCGAGATCCGCGTGGACGTTCCGGATCCGGAGACGCTCCTCCTCCTCGAGGAGGACGCGAAGAAGGCCGTGGCCCGCGGGCTGCGCGCCGCTCCGGACGCGGTGCTCGCGAACGTCCTGAGTGCGAGGTTCGTCTCGGAGGACGTGGAGCTTCCGATCTGGGACGCGATCCTCGAGCTGCGTCCCCACTCCTTCCAGGCCCACAGCCGGCGGGGCTACCTGCTCGCGCGCGCAGGGAACCTCGACGCGGCGCGGCGAGCCTGGGAGGCGGCGTTCGCGCTCGATCCGGCCCATCCGCGGATCCTGCGCAGCCTCGCCCGGGTCGAGCTGGCCGCGGGACGGGTCCCCGCCGGCATCGAGTACGTGGCGACCCTGCGCGCGAACGGGTGTCTGTCGGCGGAGTGGCTCGACACCCTGGGGGCGGATCTCCTCCTCGCCGGCCGCATCGAGGCGGGCCGCACGGCCCTCGCCGAGACCGACGAGCGCTTCCTCGAGCCCTGGGGAGGGCAGGTAGACACTCTCGCCCAGGAGGCGAATCAGCAGGGTCGCGAGCGCCGGGCGGACGCCCTGCGCGCCTACGCCGACCTTCTCCACGCCCGAGACCACCTCGCGAAGGGCGACCCGGCCTCCGCCGTGATCAGCTATCGCCAGGCCGTGAATCCCACCCGCAAGTACCACGAGGGGGGCGCCGCGGTCCCGAGACTCGAGAAGGCGGCGGCCGAGTGGCTCGCCGGCCAGGAGGAGGAGGCGCGCCGGACCGTCGAGGGGCTCGAGCCCTCCCTCGCCGACCTCGCGGAGCTCCATCCCACGGCCCGCGAGGTGCTCGAGACGAGCGGGCTGCTCCCCAGGACCGGAGGGGCGCCCCGGTAGCGCGCCCCGGGTCCGGGACCGGGGGCCGCCGATTCTCAGTCCTTACCGTCGTTGAAGAAACCCCGGGGGGCCGGGTACGAAGAGCCTCGCGCGAACCCCCACCCTGGAGATCCCTCGATGAATCCTCTCCCCAAGCTGCGAGCCCTGTGCGTCCTCCTCACCCTGTTCCTCGCGAGCACCCTGTCCGCCCAGGTCGAGCCCGGCACCTACGTCTTCGGCGTCGAGTTCGACGGCACCGTCTGCGGCTACGCCGAGTTCACGGTGTCGAACGAGGAGAAGGACGGCGTGCCGTACACCCTGGTGCAGCACAACGTGCTCACGATGCGGATCGCCCTCGGCAACGAGTTCACGACGAAGCTCGATTTGACGTACCACGTCGATCCGAAGACCGGCCAGTTCACGTACCACGACAGCCTCATCGACTCCGGGGATGTCCACATGGGCTCCAAGGTCGTCATCGAGGGCGGCAAGGCCTTCGCCTCCTCCACGCTCGCGGACGAGCCGACGGTGATCGAGCTGGCCGACGACGTCATCCTCGAGAACACGCTGTTCTTCCCGCACCTGGTGCGGGACCTCGTGGCCGGCGGCAAGGAGAAGGTGACCTACGACTTCTTCGAGGTGCGCGAGTGGGAGGTCCAGGAGACGACGTGCACCAAGGTCGGCACCGAGACGCTGGAGCTCGCGGGAGCGACCTTCAACACGATCATCGTGGATCGCTACACCCCCGCCAGCGGCGTCAAGGCGAAGGTCTGGATCGACGTCGAGACGGGCATCGTCGTCAAGGCGAGCCTGCCGGGCGGCGTGATCTCGAGCCTCTCCGATCCCTCGGTCAAGAAGAAGGTCCAGCTCGTCAACGTCGACTCGACCATTCTCACCAAGACCAACGTGAAGATCGCCGACATCCAGGGCATCACGTACATGAAGGTCAAGGCGGTCCTGGAGCCCATTGGGCTGAAGCCCACCCCCGAGGATCTGAACGTGCCGGGACAGCGCTTCGAAGGGACGGTCGAGGGCAACCTCATCGAGGGAGTCTTCGAGATCGAGCACCCGCACTACGACGGAGCCGGTGCTCCCCCGTTCCCGCCGAGCTTCGACGACGAGGCCCTGAAGGAGTTCCTCGAGCCCGAGGAGCTCATCGAGTCGGACGATCCCGTGCTCATCGGGAAGGCCCGCAAGATCACGGAGGGATCGAAGGACTCCTGGGAGGCGGCGGTCCGGCTCAGCCAGTGGGTGGCCGACAACATCGGCTACGAGATCCCTGGAGGGATGACCGCCCGCAAGACCTACGACCTGCGCAGGGGCGAGTGCGGAGCCCACTCCATCCTCCTCGCCGGATTCTGTCGCGGACTGGGAATCCCTGCGCGCGTGGTCTGGGGATGCATGTACGTCCCCAACATGGGAGGAGCCTTCGGCCAGCACGCCTGGACCGAGATCTGGATGGGCGAGGCGGGCTGGATCCCGGTCGATTCCACAGCCTACGAGGCGGGCTTCGTCGACTCCGGCCACATCCGCGTCGGCATCCTGAGGTCGATGGTCCTGGCCGTGAACACGAAGTCGATGGAGGTCCTCGAGCACCGGGTCGGCTCGGGAGCGGACGCGGGGGCCGACGCGGCGGCGATCGAGAAGTACGAGGCCTACGTGGGCGACTACCTCGCCGAGGGGAACCTCACGATCCCGGTGCTCGTCCAGAACGGAGCCCTCTGCGTCGACATCCGGGGCCAGATCCTCCCCTTGAAGGATCCGGATGAAGAGGGGAAGTGGGTCTACAGGATGACGAGCCGGCTCTACTTCCTCTTCACGCGAGACGAGGAGGGAGCGGTCACGGAGATGATCATCCACCAGATCGATCAGCTGCAGCGCAAGTCGGACCCGGAAGAGATCCCCGAGGGGGTCCCCGCGGAGATCGTCCCCTTCCTGGGCGGCTACTACCTCCCGCAGGCCAAGGCCGAGCTCACCATCTTCTGGGACGACGGGGGGCTGGCGCTCGACATCCCCTTCGAGGGCGTGGTCGTCCACTTCGACCCTCCCGACGAGGAGGGGTGGCGGTTCGGCGAAGGGGGCAAGATCTCGATCCGCTTCGAGGCGGACGACGACGGCAAGGTGATCTCCCTCATGTTGGATTCGGCGAGTCCCTGCCCCCGCAAGTGATGGGGGATGAAAAGGGCGAGAGGCGCCGCCCCCCGGCGGCAGCCTCTCGCATGCGTTCGTGCGCCACCACGACGAACGCGTGGATTCAGAGGATCTCGACTCCGATGTAGTTGGAGTCGTACAGGGTGCCGCCGCTGATGGCGGCGAGCTCCAGGTAGACGGTCAGCCCCTTCGCGGTCAGGGGGACGGGAAGGGAGGTGTACGAGACTCCGCCGAGAGAATCGGAGAGGCCGAAACCCTGGAGGGTGAGGGGAAGTCCCAGGTCGAAGTCGTGACCCGAGAAGGTGGTGCCTTCGACGTTGAACGAGTACGCGACGATGAAGAGCGAGTCGGGGGGCGCGTCGTATCCGGTCAGGGTGATGGGAGTGCCGGCTCCGACTCCGTTGTAGCCGACCAGCGACATGATGTTCGTCTCCCCGTCCCGCGCGCGTTGCACCACGGTGTAGTGGATGCCGCTCGGATCCTCCTGGGGAGGGGCGTCGTCCCGGAAGACGACCTCGGTCCCGTCGTCCGAGACGTGCGCGCCCGTCCCGCCGACGGGGACGCTGGAGTACCACCCGCGGGGCACGGAGACGTACTCGGTCGTGCCCGCGGTGCGATCGCGCAGGTAGACGTGCATGAGCCAGAACGGCGAGTGCACGACCCCGGTGAGCTCGCTGTTCGAATGGAACACCACGTACCGGCCGTCCGCGGACACATCCGGGGTGAAGCAGTCCGAGTAGGGGCCCGCGGCCCCGTTGCGGTCGAGGCTCACGACCTCGGTGGTCCCGAGCGTGCGGTCGCGCAGGAAGACGTCGCGATCGACGAACGTGTCCGTCGGATCGAGGTCGGTGCACATGCTCTCGAAGACCACGTAGCGTCCGTCGGGGGTGATGCGTCCCTGCTCGCTGTTGCCGGGGCTGCTGCCGCTCGTGCCGCCGGGGATGGCGCTGACGAGCTCGATGCCGCCGGTGGCGCGGTGCCACACGAAGACGTCGTCGTTCGTGTCGGAGTCGGAGGGGTGGATCAGCCAGCTGTTGCTCGTGAAGGAGACCAGGTCGCCGCCGTCGTCTATGGATGGGTACCAGCCGCCGTCGCTCTGCGTTCCGCCGGCGGCGATGCTGACCAGCGTGGTGGTCCCCGCGACCACGTCCCGCACGAAGACGTCGCGGGTCGCGCCGCCGGTGAAGGTGCCGACCAGGTCGTCGGAGGTCGACACGAAGACCACGTACCGGCTGTCGTCGGAGACGTCGAGCATGTCGTCACCCCAGTAGCCCGTGGCCGGCTCGCCGCCGAGGTACGTCACGCTGATCCGCGTCGTGGTCCCGAGCGTCCGGTCCACCAGGAAGACGTCCGGCGCGAGGTTCGTATCCCCCGCCACGAGGTTGGCGGCTTCGCTCCCGAAGGCGACGTAGCGACCGTCGTCGGAGACCGCCGGCCACCGCGAGTGCCCGGTCGGCTCGGCACCGCCCAGGCCGAGGCTGACACGCTCGCAGGTGGCGAGCACCGTATCCCGCAGGTAGACGTCGTAGTAGCCGAGCGTGTCCCCGGCGACCAGGTTGCCGGCCGGGGTGGAGAACACCACGTAGCGTCCGTCCCCGGACATCTGCTGGTCACCGACGTCGGCGTCGGGGATGTCTCCGCCGGTGCTCAAGCTGGCCGTCGTGTACTGCGACGCGGCCGGTCCGGCGAGGGCGACGGCCAGGAGCCCGACGCCCGCGAGGCGGGATCGATGCGTTGTCATGGGGCTTCCTCCTTGGGGCGTACTCCTGTGCGGAACACTCCACCCCCCTGTGACCGCAATCCGCGTAAACCCTGTCCCGCGCCCGGAGCCCACGAGCTCGCACCCCCCTCCTCCCCGAGAGAATCCGGTCTTTTCGTGAAGGGTGAGGTGGTCGATCCGCGCCTTGCCTGCCAGAACGATCGACGACCATGCGGCCAGGTCCGTCTCGTCCGGCGAGGAGGAGGCCGACCGGGAATTTCACGGAGGACCCAGTGCGATGCAGCTACTCACGACTCAGGACACGAAGAGGCGAGCCCGTTCCCGGCTTCTGACCGTGCCGGTGATGGCGATCACGGCGCTCGGTCTCTGCGGCACCGCCCTGGCGGGCCCCGTCCAGGGCCCACCCGACGACTCCATGCCCGCGGCTCTGGCGAGAGCCGTCGACGAGACGATCCGGGAGAAAGAGTACGCCGTTGCACCGGGATCCAACGGAACCTGGGAGGCCGCGAACCCCGCGCAGGGGATGAGCGCGAGCTTTTCGCCGTCGGCCTTCGAGGTCTCGGGTGAGGGTGAGAACGGAGACCCCTGGACTCTCGGACTCCGCCTGGAAAGCTGGGGGCGCGGTTCCTCGCTCACGCGCGTGACTGAAGGAAGGCTGGTGGCGAGCGGGCAGCGGATCGAGATCCGTCGCGAGGGCCTGGTCGAGTGGTACGTGAACGACTCGCGCGGCCTCGAGCAGGGCTTCACGATCGCTGCGGCGCCGAACCCTTCCGCGTCCGGGGAGCCCCTCCGGCTGGTCATCGCGATCGACGGCGGCTTCACGGCCGAGGTCCTGGCCACGAAGCGCGATGCACGGCTCACTGGGCCCGATGGCCACGTAACGCTCTCCTACACCGGGCTGCGCGCATGGGACGCGGAGGGCCGCGACCTGGACA